>NZ_JBKFEY010000002.1:0-504026 GCF_046507575.1 Pontitalea aquivivens
GGTAACTGTGCCGCGCATCCTTCTGCGCCATTGCCCTGCCTGGCAAACCGCCTAACTTCACCGGAAAAGGAGTCCCCATGCCCCAGGCCATCATCGTCGCGCACGGCTCGCCATCCGAACCGGAACCGCAGGAAGCCGCGCTTCGGGCGCTTGCGGCCGATGTCGGGGCACGCCTTCCCGGTTGGCAGATCCGCGGCGCGACGCTTGCCGCCGATGGCGCACTTGCCGCCGCGCTGAATGGGTTCAACCGCCCGCTGATCTACCCCTTCTTCATGGCCGAGGGATGGTTTACCGGCAAGGAACTGCCGCGCAGGCTTGGCGAACTTGGGGCCGAGGCGGTGCAGCTGCCCCCCTTCGGGGTTGACCCGGACCTGCCGGCGCTGATCGCACGGGTCACGCTGCAGGCCGCGGCCAAGGCCGGGATGGCCCCGCAGGATACCGCGCTGATCCTGGCGGCCCATGGGTCCAGGGTCGCGCGCCGGTCGAAGGATTCCAGCTATGCCATGGCCGAACGGCTGGCCGCGATCACCCCGTTTCCCCGGATCGAGGTCGCCCTGATCGAAGAGCCGCCGTTTCTGGCCGATGTCGCCCGCGACCTTGGGCGCGGCATCTGCCTGCCCTTCTTTGCCCTGCGCGCCGGCCATGTCGAAGGCGACATCCCCCAGGCCATCGCAAAGGCCGGTTTCCAGGGCCCCTGCCTGAAAGCCATTGGCGAACACCCCGAGGTTGCCAGCCTGATCGCGGCCGCGCTGCGCCGGTCCGCCGGGGCCTGACGTTTTTCCGGGATATTGTCACACGATCGTCACACCGATTTTGCATAAGGCACCGGGCAGGCGCCGGTTGCGCGGCGGGGCCCGCACCAGCCAAGTGAACGCGCCGGGGACCAGGCGATGAAGGACATCAGACTGACGGAGAGAGCTGTGGACAGCCAGCAGAACAAGATCAGCGCCAACGACGTGCATGTGTTCTACGGGGCAAGCCACGCGCTGAAAGGTGTCAGTGTCGAGATCCTCGACCGCACCGTAACGGCCTTCATCGGCCCATCGGGTTGCGGAAAATCGACCTTTCTGCGCTGTCTGAACCGGATGAACGACACCATCGACACCTGCCGCGTCGACGGCAAGATCCTGCTGGATGGCGAAGATATCTATGACCGCGCGGTCGATCCGGTCCAATTGCGCGCCCGCGTGGGAATGGTGTTCCAGAAACCCAACCCCTTCCCGAAATCGATCTATGACAACGTCGCCTACGGCCCCAAGATCCACGGCCTGACCCGCGGCAAGGCCGAACTGGATGAGGTGGTCGAAGCCAGCCTGCGCAAAGCCGCGCTGTGGAATGAGGTCAAGGACCGGCTGGATGCGCCCGGCACCGGCCTTTCAGGCGGACAGCAGCAGCGGCTTTGCATCGCGCGCGCCATCGCGACCGCGCCCGAGGTTTTGTTGATGGATGAACCCTGTTCGGCGCTTGACCCGATCGCAACCGCCCAGGTCGAGGAACTGATCGATGAGCTGCGGGCGCAATTCTCGGTGGTGATCGTGACCCATTCGATGCAGCAAGCTGCGCGCGTCAGCCAGCGGACCGCCTTTTTCCACCTTGGGCATCTGGTGGAATACGGCGAAACCGGCCAGATTTTCACCAATCCGCGCGACCCGCGGACCGAATCCTACATCACCGGCCGCATCGGCTAAGGCAGGGATCATGTCAGGTCAACACATCGTTTCATCCTTTGACCGCGATCTGGAAAAGGTCCAGGCCCTTGTCGCCAAGATGGGCGGCATGGTCGAGGCCGCCATCCTTGAGGCGGCACAGGCGCTGGAAACCCGCGATGACGAGCTTGCCCGCGAAGTGCGCCGCCGCGACAAGGACATCGACACGCTGGAAGAACAGATCAACCACGAAGCGGCCCTTCTGATCGCCCTGCGCGCGCCCGCAGCCGGTGATCTGCGCATGGCGCTTTCGGTGATCAAGATCGCTGCCAGCCTGGAACGGGTCGGCGACTATGCCAAGAATATCGCCAAACGCAGCCATGTGCTGACCTCGATGCCCACGGTGACCGGCGCGCCCGCCGCGATCCGGCGCATGGCACAGGCGGTTGAGCTGATGCTGAAGGACGCCATCGACGCCTATATCCAGCGCGACGTGAACCTGGCCGCCGACGTACGCGCGCGCGATATCGAGGTGGATCAGATGTATAACGCGCTGTTTCGTGAATTCCTGACCTACATGCTGGAAGACCCGCGCAACATCACGGCCTGCATGCATCTGCATTTCATCGCGAAGAATGTCGAACGCATGGGCGATCACGCGACCTCGATCGCGGAACAAGTGATCTATCTGGTCACCGGCGACCTGCCCGAGGACGCCCGCCCCAAGACGGAAAGCGTCACCGCGCTTCCCCAGCAAGAGGTTTAGACCATGTCACCCGCGCAACAGCCCTGCGTTCTGGTGGTGGAAGATGAATCCGCCCAGCGCGAAGTTCTGAAATACAACCTTGAGGCCGAAGGCTTCCGCGTTGCCCTTGCGGAAAACGGCGATGAGGCGCTTTTGATGGTCAGCGAGGAAAAACCCGATCTGATCGTGCTCGATTGGATGCTGCCGAATGTGTCGGGCATCGAAATCTGCCGTCGCGTGAAGGCCAATCCCGAAACCCGCAGCATCCCGATCATCATGCTGTCCGCCCGGTCCGAAGAAACCGACCGCGTACGCGGCCTGGAAACCGGCGCCGATGACTATGTCGTCAAACCCTATTCCGTGGTCGAACTGATGGCGCGCCTGCGCACGCAGCTGCGCCGGACACGCCCGGCCACGATGGGCGAACGCCTGATCTTCGAAGACATCGTGCTGGATGCCGCCGAACACCGTGTGTTCCGCAACGGGCAACCGCTGAAGCTTGGCCCGACCGAATTCCGCCTGCTGTCCACCCTGATGGAAAAGCCTGGCCGCGTCTGGACCCGGGATCAGTTGCTGGACCGCGTCTGGGGGCGCGACATCTATGTGGATACGCGCACGATTGACGTGCATGTCGGGCGACTGCGCAAGGCACTGATGGTGCATGGCGGGTCGGATCCGGTTCGCACCGTGCGCGGCACCGGCTATTCGCTGGGCTGATCGGCCAGGAAAGCCTCAACCTCGGCGCGGGCCGGGATCGCATCGGCGGTCCCCACCCGCATCACCATCAGCGCCGCCGCAGCCGCAGCCAGCCGCAACGCGGCCTGTGGGCCAAGGCCTTCATCCAGCCCGGCCGCGAAATACCCCGCAAAGGTATCGCCCGCCCCGGTCGTATCCGCCGGGCGCACGGGAAAAGCCGGCTGGAAAATCCGCACCCCGCCGCGCAGGTCGCGCCATTCGGCACCTTCCGCACCCCGCGTGATCAAAAGCTCGGGCACCGGCAGATCGTCCAGATCCTTGCCCAGCGCCTCGGCCAGCTGCGCCGCCTCAACCGCATTCAGGGCCAACAGCGTCACGAAAGGCATCACAGCACGCACCGCATCGGCATCAAACGGCGCCGCCGAATAGATGACGCGCAGGCCACGCGCCTGCGCCATCTGCGCCGCATCTGCCTGATGCAGGGTTTCATTCTGGATCAAAAGCGTATCACCCGGCCCGGCATCGCGCAGCGCCGCCACAATCCCGGTTTGGGAAAAGGCCCTGTTCGCGCCGGGATAGAGAATGATCGAATTCTCGGCACCCTCATCGATAAGAACGATCGCATGGCCCGTAGCAACATCCAGCCGTTCGACAAACCGGCAATCCACGCCCAAACCGGACAGCCGGTCCAACGCCCAGGCCCCGGGCCCGATACCGCCGACATGCACAACCCGCGCCCCGGCGCGCGCCACGGCGACCGACTGGTTCGCCCCCTTGCCGCCAAGCCCGATCGCATGGGCTGTGGCCGCAAGCGTCTCACCCGGCCCCGGCAGCCGGGGCAGACGATAGAAATGATCAATATTGATGGACCCGAGATTGAGGATCATGGCGCGCACTCCTGCCTTCGGCTTTGCGAAAATATCCTCGGGGGGTCCGGGGGGCAGACAGCCCCCCGGCTTCGCCGTCAGCGCGTCTGGCCCAGCCGGCAGGCCGCAATCGCCGCCATGTTCAGGATATCGTTCACCGTCGACATCGTGGAACAGATCTGGATCGGCGCGGAAACCCCCGTAAGGATCGGCCCGATCACCGTGGCGCCCGCCATTTCCTGCATCAGCTTGACCGAGATCGACGCCGAATGCCGCGCCGGCACCACCAGAACGTTTGCCGGGCCGGACAGGCGGCAGAACGGATAATTCGCCATCTGGTCGGGGTTCAGCGCGACATCCACCGTCATTTCGCCTTCATACTCGAAACCAACGCCGCGCCGATCCAGGACCTTGGTCGCCTCACCCATCTTCGCGGCGCGTTCGGATACCGGATAGCCGAAGGTCGAGAATGACAGGAACGCCACCCGCGGATCGATGCCCAAACCCCGCGCCACATGGGCGCCGCGTTCCGCGATATCGGCCAGATCCTCTTCATCCGGCCATTCATGTACCAGGGTGTCACCCATCAGCACGATCCGCCCCTTGTGCAGGATCGCCGTGATCCCGACCGCCCCGTCCGAGGGCTTGGCATCATAGACCTTGTTGATCAGTTCCAGCACATGGGCGGATTTGCGCGTGGCGCCGGTCACCAGACCATCACCATGCCCATGCGCCAGCATCAGCGCGGCAAACACATGGCGGTCGCGGGTGGCCAGTTTGTGCACATCCTCGCGGTCGGCCCCCTGACGCTGCAAGCGTTTGTACAAAAGCTCCTTGTAGCTGTCGATATGGCCGCTGTTCTGGGAATTCACCACCTGGATCTCGCTAACGGCATCACCGATACCTGCCGCTTCAAGCTTTTCGCGAACGTCGCTTTCCACACCAACCACAAGCGCACGGCCCATGCCCGACCGCTGATAGGCCACCGCCGCGCGCAGCACGCGCGGGTCGTCGCCTTCTGCAAAAATCATCGTGGCCTGTGCCTGCCGGGCGCGGGCGTGGATACCCTGCAGGATGCTGGCGGTGGGATCCATGCGCGCCTTCAGGCTAAGCTCATAGGCGGTCATGTCGATGATTGGACGGCGCGCAACGCCGGTTTCCATCCCCGCCCGGGCCACCGCGGGCGGGATCACATGGATCAGACGCGGGTCGAAGGGCGTGGGAATGATGTAGTCACGCCCAAAGGTCAGCTTGCGGCCATAGGCCATCGCCACCTCATCAGGCACATCCTTGCGCGCCAGTTCCGCAAGCGCCCTGGCGCAGGCGATCTTCATTTCGTCATTGATCGCCCGGGCATGGATATCCAGCGCGCCGCGGAACAGATAGGGAAAGCCCAGGACGTTGTTCACCTGGTTGGGGTAATCGCTGCGCCCGGTGGCCACGATCGCGTCCTGGCGCACGGCATGGGCCTCTTCGGGGGTGATCTCGGGGTCCGGGTTGGCCATGGCGAAGATCACCGGATTGTCGGCCATGCTTGCCACCATCCCGGGCGTGACCGCCCCCTTGGCCGAAACGCCAAGAAACACATCCGCGCCCACCATCGCCTCTTCAAGGGTGCGCGCATCGGTTCTGGCGGCATGGGCCGATTTCCACTGGTTCATGCCCTCGGTCCGGCCCTGCCAGATCACGCCCTTGGTGTCGCACATGATGCAGTTGTCATGCCGTGCGCCCATCGCCTTGACCAGTTCAAGGCAGGCGATCCCGGCCGCACCGGCACCGTTCAGCACGATACGGCAATCCTCGATCCGCTTGCCCGACAGTTCCAGCGCGTTGATCAGGCCGGCGGCGCAGATCACGGCGGTGCCATGCTGATCATCGTGGAACACCGGGATGTCCATGATTTCCTTCAGGCGCTGTTCGATGATGAAGCATTCGGGCGCCTTGATATCCTCAAGGTTGATGCCGCCGAAGGTCGGCCCCATCAGGCGCACGGCCTGGATGATCTCATCGGGGTCTTCGGTATCCAGCTCGATGTCGATGGCGTTCACGTCGGCAAACCGTTTGAACAGAACCGCCTTGCCTTCCATCACCGGCTTGGAGGCCAGCGCCCCAAGGTTGCCCAGCCCAAGGATCGCCGTGCCATTGGAAATGACCGCAACCATATTGCCCTTGACGGTATAGTCATAGGCGGTCTCGGGCCGCTCGGCGATGGCCTCGACCGGAACCGCAACCCCGGGGCTGTAGGCCAGGCTAAGGTCGCGCTGGGTGGTCATCGGCTTGGTCGCCGTGATTTCGTATTTCCCCGGACGCGGGTCCAGGTGATAGGCCAGCGCCTCTTCGGGCGTGATGCGGTTCTTGGTGGACATTGGGCCGTGCTCCTCCTGCAGGCCTCTCTCTTAGCGCCGCGCGTGGCGTGCCTCAATGGATTTGCACCTGTCCCGGGGCTTTTGTAGGGTCGCGCAAAGCCAAGGGGGAAGCATGTCGGACCAAAGTGTCACACCGATGATGGCGCAGTATCTGGGGATCAAGAACGCCAATCCCGGTGCGCTTTTGTTCTACCGGATGGGCGATTTTTACGAGATGTTCTTTGACGACGCGGTACAGGCCGCCGCCGCGCTGGACATTGCGCTGACCAAACGCGGTCAGCATCTGGGCGAAGATATCCCGATGTGCGGCGTGCCCGTACATGCCGCCGAGGGGTATTTGCTGACGCTGATCCGCAAGGGGTTTCGCGTCGCCATCGCCGAACAGATGGAAGACCCTGCCGAGGCAAAGAAACGCGGGGCCAAATCCGTCGTTGCGCGCGATGTGGTGCGGCTTGTCACCCCCGGCACCCTGACCGAAGACAGCCTGCTTGAGGCGCGGCGCCACAATTTCCTTGCCGCCTTTACCGAGGTCCGCGATGACGCGGCCCTTGCCTGGGTGGACATCTCGACCGGCGAATTCCGGGTCATGCCCTGCCCGCTGCTGCGTCTGGCGCCGGAACTGGCGCGTCTGGCCCCACGCGAGGTTCTGGTCTCCGAGCTGCGCGAGGCCGATCTGGCCGGCATCATCACCGACATGCGCGCCGCCGTGACGCCCCTGCCCCGCGCCAGCTTTGACAGCCAGGGCGCGGACAAACGCCTGTGCGCCCTTTTCAACGTCGGTACGCTGGATGCCTTTGGCACATTTTCACGCGCCGAACTGTCGGCCATGGGCGCCATTGCGGATTATCTGGACCTGACGCAGCGCGGCAAACTGCCGCTGCTGCGGGCGCCGGTGCGCGAAGATGCCGGTGGAACCGTGCAGATCGACGCGGCGACGCGCCGCAATCTGGAACTGACGCAGGCCCTGTCCGGGGGGCGCGAAGGATCGCTGCTGCAGGCCATCGACCGCACCGTCACCGCAGGCGGCGCAAGGTTGCTGGAACGGCGCATATCCGCCCCGTCACGCGATCTTCGGGAAATCCACACCCGGCATGAATCGATACGATTTCTGCTGGAACAGAGCCGTTTTTGCGAAGATCTTCGGGCCGATCTGCGCCGCTGCCCCGACATGGACCGCGCCCTGTCGCGTCTGGCGCTTGACCGCGGCGGCCCACGCGACATGGCCGCCATCCGCAACGGGCTGGAACAGGCCGCGTGCATCGCCACGCGGCTTGACGGGTCGGATGCCCCAAGCCTTTTGGGCAAAGCGACACAGGCCTTGACCGGGCATGCGGCACTGCGCGATCTGCTTGATGCCGCGTTGATTGCCGAACCCCCGCTTCTGGCCCGTGACGGCGGCTTCATCGCGCCAGGTTACGATGCGGAACTGGACCAGACGCGTCAGCTGCGCGATGAGGGTCGCGGTGTGATTGCCCGCATGCAGGCCGAGTATATCGGGCAGACCGGCATCCAAAGCCTGAAGATCAAGCATAACAACGTGCTGGGTTATTTCATCGAAACCACCGCGACCCATGCCGAACGGATGATGGCCCCGCCGCTGAATGAAACATTCATCCACCGCCAGACCACCGCCAATCAGGTCCGTTTCACCACCCTGCCCCTAAGCGAACTGGAAACCCGTATCCTGAACGCGGGCAACCACGCGCTGGAAATCGAAAAAAGGCTCTATCACAGCCTGAAAAGCGCGATTCTGGACCAATCAGGCCCGATCGCCGCCGCCGCCCGCGCGCTGGCAGAAATCGACCTGGCCACGGCCTTTGCCGACCTTGCGGCCAGCGCGGACTGGGTCGAGCCAAAGATCGACAATTCCCGCAGTTTTATCATCGAGGGTGGTCGCCATCCGGTGGTCGAAGCCGCCCTGAAACGCAACGGCGAACCTTTCATTGCCAACGACTGCACCCTGAGCGAAGGCGAAACCGCCGCCATCTGGCTGCTGACCGGGCCCAACATGGCCGGCAAGTCAACCTTTCTGCGCCAGAACGCGATCATCGCGCTTCTGGCGCAGGCAGGCAGTTTCGTTCCCGCCCGCCGCGCCCATATCGGTCTGGTCAGTCAATTGTTCAGCCGCGTCGGCGCCGCCGACGATCTGGCACGGGGCCGGTCGACCTTCATGGTGGAAATGGTCGAAACCGCCGCAATCCTGAACCAGGCCGATGACCGCGCCCTGGTCATCCTGGACGAAATCGGCCGCGGCACAGCAACCTATGACGGGCTGTCCATCGCCTGGGCGGTTCTGGAACACCTGCATCAGGTCAACCGATGCCGCGCGCTTTTTGCCACCCATTACCACGAAATGACCGCCCTTGCGGCCAAGCTGGACGGCGTGGAAAATGCCACCGTGGCGGTGAAGGAATGGGAAGGCGAAGTCATCTTCCTGCATGAGGTCCGCAAGGGCGCCGCTGATCGCAGCTATGGCGTTCAGGTCGCGCGTCTTGCAGGGCTACCCGAAAGCGTGGTGGCCCGCGCACGCGTCGTTCTGAATGCACTGGAACAGGGCGAACGTGAAGGCGGTACCAAGAAACAGACCATTATCGATGACCTGCCACTGTTTTCCGCCCATGTCCCACCCCCGCCCGTCCTGGCCCCAAAGCCCCCTTCACGGGCAGAAGAGCACCTGCGCGGCCTGCATCCCGACGAAATGACCCCGAAAGAGGCGCTCGCCGCTCTGTATGATCTGAAGGCACTTCTGAAAGACTGATCTTCGGCTTTGCGAAAATATCCTCGGGGGGCTCGGGGGGCAGACAGCCCCCCGCGTCACCGTTCAGCTTTTCGGCATGGATGACACGCCAACCTTGGCTGGGCGCAACAGGCGGTCATGCAGCAGGAAACCCTCTTCCATCACCTGAATGATGTCACCTGCCACGGTTCCCGGCACGGGGGCTTCGAACATGGCCTCATGCTGCTGCGGATCGAACCTGTCGCCGACCACCGGGACCACGGCCTGAACGCCGTGCCGCCCAAAGACATTCAGCAATTCGCGCAGCGTCAGTTCCACCCCTTCGATCAGACCAGCCGCCGCGGCACGCTGTTCCTCGCCGGCGGCGTCCAACGCGCGGCGCAGCGCATCGTAGACCGGCAAAAGGTCACGGGCCAGTTTGGTTCCGCCATATTGTTCGGCTTCGCGCCGGTCGCGTTCCCCACGCTTGCGCATGTTTTCGGCATCAGCCAGGGCGCGCATGAAACGGTCGCGAAGTTCATCACGCTCGGCGCGCAGCGCCTCAAGCTCATCCTGACCTTCGTTCAGGACATCCTCGAAGGTTTCATCGATCCGGGCCTGCTCTTCGGCGATCTCGTCTTTCTTCATCTCGCTCATGCGTCTCATCCTCTGCCCCGACCGGACAACATCCGCCCGACCAGTTGCGCTGTGTAATCCACGATCGGCACGATCCGCCCATAGTTAAGCCGCGTGGGGCCGATGACCCCGACCGCACCGATGATCTTTCGATCCGCGTTCATATAGGGAGAGACAACCAAAGAGGAACCCGAAAGTGAAAAAAGCTTGTTTTCCGAGCCAATAAAAATGCGCACACCTTCGCCATCCTCGGCCAGTTCCAGAAAGCGGGCGATGTCGCGTTTGCGTTCCAGATCATCGAACAGGCTTCGGATGCGGTCCAGGTCGGCCTCTACCCCGATCAGATTGGCGCGGCCGCGCACGATCAGACGCTCGGTCACCTCGCCCTCGTCCTGCCAAAGCGCCAGACCATTTTCCACAAGCTCGCGCGCAAGCGTATTCAGCTCTTGCCGGCGTTCGCCGATTTCCCGGACAATTTCGCCGCGCAACTCGGACAGGGTGCGCCCTTCGGCCAATGCGTTCAGGAAATTCGCGGCCTCACGCATGGATGCAGGCGTCTGGCCCGGCGGTGGGGTAAAAACGCGGTTTTCCACCTGACCATCGGCAAAGACCAGAACGACAAGGGCGCGTTCGGGGGCAAGGCTGACGAATTCGATATGGCGGATCGACGCTTCGTGTTTGGGCGCCAGCACCAGACTTGCGCCATGCGTGATCCCCGACAGCGCCGCGCCGACCCGATCCAGAAGCGACCCGACATCGGCATCGCCCGAACCGAACGTCGCCTCGATCTTTTCGCGGTCGCGGGAATCCAGGCTGCCGACCTCCATCAGGGCATCGACGAACATGCGCAGGCCCAGTTGGGTGGGCACGCGTCCAGCCGAAACATGTGGGCTGTCCAGAAGCCCAAGATATTCCAGATCCTGCATCACGTTGCGAATAGTCGCCGCGGACAGCTTTTCGCTCATCTGCCGGGTCAGCGTGCGCGATCCCACCGGATCGCCCGATTCAATATAGCCCTCGACAACCCGGCGAAACACCTCGCGGGAACGTTCGTTCAGCTCAGAAAGGATCTGGTTTCCGTCAGTCATCGCATTTCACCTTGGCGCGATTGAGATAAGACCGGGACGGTTGTGCCGTCAATCGGGGTTGCATCGCGCCGGGCACGGCCTGTAATTGGCGCAGAACGCAAAAAAGGACACGTCATGCGCCCCTCTGGTCGGAATTTAAGTGAAATGCGCCCGATTTCAATCGAGACTGGGATCACGAAACATGCAGAGGGATCCTGTCTGATCCGCGTGGGGGATACCCAGGTTCTGTGCACCGCCACGATTGAGGATCGCGCCCCCCCCTTTCTGAAAGGGTCGGGGCTTGGCTGGGTGACCGCCGAATACGGCATGCTGCCGCGCGCCACCAACACCCGCAACCGGCGCGAGGCAGCGGCGGGCAAGCAATCAGGCCGAACCCAGGAAATCCAGCGGCTGATCGGGCGCGCGCTGCGGGCCGGTGTCGACCGTGTGGCACTTGGCGAACGCCAGATCGTGGTGGACTGCGATGTCATCCAGGCCGATGGCGGCACCCGCTGCGCCGCGATCACCGGCGGTTGGGTTGCGCTGCGGCTTGCGGTAAACAAGCTTATGAAAGCTGGCGTCTGCACCTCGGACCCGCTGGTGGATCATGTCGCCGCGGTGTCCTGCGGTATCTATGCCGGGCAGGCCGTGCTGGATCTGGATTATGCCGAAGACAGCGAGGCGGGAACCGACGGGAATTTCATCCTGACCGGGGCCGGCAAGTTGATTGAAGTGCAGATGTCCGCCGAGGGGGCAACCTTTTCGCGCCCGCAGATGAACGAGTTGCTTGATCTGGCCGAGGCTGGCATCGCGGAACTGGTTACAGCCCAGAAAGCAGCCATTGCATGAGGAAGTTCCAGGGCAAACGCCTGCTGGTGGCAACCCATAATCGCGGCAAGCTGGAGGAAATCGCGGCGCTGCTGGCGCCCTTTGGTATCGACATCATCGGCGCGGCCGAGATGAACCTGCCCGAGCCTGCGGAAACCGAATCCACTTTTGTCGGCAACGCCCGGATCAAGGCCCATGCCGCCGCACAGGCCACTGGCCTGCCCGCGCTGGCCGACGATTCCGGGATCGAGGTGGATGCCCTGGGCGGCGCACCCGGGGTTTACACCGCAGATTGGGCGGAAACCCCGAACGGGCGTGATTTCATTCAGGCGATGACGCGCACCTGGACCGAATGCGAGGCCATGGCCGCCCCCTACCCCAGAACGGCACGGTTTCGCTGCACCCTGGTGCTGGCCTGGCCCGATGGGCATGATGAGGTGTTTGACGGCAAGGCCGAAGGACAACTGGTCTGGCCAATGCGGGGGGTTCAGGGTCACGGCTATGACCCGATGTTTCAACCTGACGGGCATGATGTGACCTTTGCCCAAATGGACCCGGCCAGGAAAAACCAGATCAGCCACCGGGCGGATGCGTTCCGCAAGCTGGTTGAATGCTTCGAGGGATAAGATGCGCCGCATTTCCACCGGATCGCCGTTTGAACGCAGCATGGGCTACAGCCGCGCCGTCGTGAAGGGGCCCTGGTGCTTTGTGTCCGGCGTGACGGGCTATGACTATGCGACGATGCAGATGCCACAGGACATAGCGGATCAGGCACGCAATTGCTTTGCGACGATCAGCACGGTCCTGGCCGAGGCGGGCTTTGCCATGGAAGACATCGTCCGCGTTCAGTACACGGTCACCGATGCATCACTTGTGGATGATTTGGTGCCGGTATTGGGCGCCACGCTGGGCGAAATTCGCCCGGCGGCAACCATGGTCATCGCCGGACTTATCCGACCCGAGATGAAGGTGGAAATCGAAGTCACGGCGTTCCGTCCATGATCGAAGACTGGCGCCACGGGGGGTTTGGGCTTTATCTGCACTGGCCGTTTTGCGCGTCGAAATGCCCCTATTGCGACTTCAACAGCCATGTGGCGGGGCAAATCGACATCGCCCGCTGGCGCAGCGCCTATATCAGCGAGATCGACAGGATCGGGCGGGAAACCAAAGGCCGCGTTCTGAACACCGTCTTCTTCGGCGGCGGCACGCCTTCGTTGATGCCCGCGGACCTTGTGGCCGCGATCCTGGACAGGATCGGCGAAACCTGGACACTTGCCAACGATCTGGAAGTAACACTGGAAGCAAACCCGACATCGGTTGAGGCACAGCGGTTCCGGGGCTATGCCAAAGCAGGGGTAAACCGCTTGTCGATGGGGGTTCAGGCGCTGAACGACGCCGATCTGAAGCGGCTGGGAAGGCTTCATTCGGTCGCCGAGGCAGAGCGCGCCTTTGGCATCGCGCGCGAAGTTTTTGACAGGGTAAGTTTTGACCTGATCTATGCCCGTCAGGATCAGACCCTGCGCGCGTGGGAGTCCGAGCTTGGCCGTGCGTTGTCGATGGCGGTGGACCATCTGTCGCTGTATCAGCTGACAATTGAAGACGGCACCGCCTTTGGCACGCGCCATGCTGCAGGGGGCCTGCGCGGGCTTCCAGGTGAGGATCTGGCGGCAGATATGTATCACCTGACGCAAGAAATCTGCGATGCGGCGGGAATGCCCGCCTATGAGGTTTCCAACCATGCCCGGCCCGGTGCGGAAAGCCGCCACAATTCTATTTATTGGCGTTATGGCGATTATGCCGGGATCGGACCGGGCGCGCATGGGCGGCTGACGCTGGGCGGAACGCGCAAGGCGACCGACACGCCCAAAGCGCCGGGGGCCTGGCTGAACCGGGTAGAGCAAACCGGCACGGGCGAAAATTTACGCGAAGATCTTCCTTTACACGAGCAGGCCGAGGAATATCTGATGTTCGGGCTTCGGCTGCGCGAGGGGATCGATGCACGGCGATACCACGCACTTTCGGGCCAACCGCTGGATGCCGATGCCCTGACCGAAATGGAGGATCTGGGCTTGCTGGTCATCGATGACGCGCAAATTCGCACCACGCCTGCCGGGCGTGCCGTTCTGAACGCGATCCTGCGCCGGCTGTTTCCCTGATGCGCATTCTGTGGCTGATCGCGGGTCTGGTGTGCTTTGCGCTTGGCGTGATCGGGGCCTTTCTGCCGCTGTTGCCCACCGTTCCCCTGATGCTGCTGGCAGCCTTTTGCTTTGCCCGCTCATCCGAGCGGTTGCACAACTGGCTGCTGAGCCACCCACGGTTCGGCCCTGCCATCATCGACTGGTCCGAGCGCCGTTCGATCGCGCGGCCCGCAAAATGGGCCGCGTCAGTTTCAATCCTGGCCGCCTTCGCGCTGTCTGTCGCATTCGGCGTTGGAACGAAGATTCTGGCGGTTCAGGCAACAACCCTGATCGCCGTGGCAGCGTTCATCTGGAGCCGTCCCGACAGTTGATCCTTAGCGCATTCCGCTGAGAAGCTGGCACAATTCGTCCAGCTGTTCGAGCGTCCGATAGCTGATTGAAAGTGTGCCGCCATCCAACCCATTGTGGTCGATTGATACCTTCATACCAATTGTAGCGGAAAGATCGCCTTCTAGCGCGCGCGTATCGGCATCTTTCTCGGCGGATTTTCGTGCGCCATTGCTTTTTCGCGCCTCCTCCCCCGTTGGTCCCTTGGCCAGACGCTCGGTCTCACGCACAGACAGACCCCGAGAGATCACATCTTGTGCGAGCTTGACGGGGTTTTCTGTCGTGATCAGCGCCCGTGCGTGGCCGGCAGAAAGCTTACCTTCACGCAACCAACCCTGAACCTCGGACGGAAGCTGCAACAAACGCAAGAGGTTCGCGATATGGCTGCGGCTTTTCGAAAGCGCCTCTGCCAGTTTTTCTTGCGTATGACCAAAGCGATCCATCAACTGCCGATAGGCCAGGGCCTCCTCCAGCGGGTTCAGATCGGCGCGCTGGATGTTTTCGATGATCGCAACTTCCAGAACCTCGGTATCCGAAAAATCGCGAATGATAACAGGCAGATCGTGCAACTGTGCAATCTGCGCGGCGCGCCAGCGACGTTCCCCGGCAACGATTTCATAGCCATCCTTTGACGGATGCTTTCGAACGATCAGCGGCTGAATGACCCCTTTTTCGCGGATGGATGCGGCGAGTTCTTCCAGAGCTTCAGGCAGGAAATCGCGGCGCGGCTGATTGGGATTGGGTTCGATCTGTTCGATCGGAATACGATGCTCGGCCCGGCGCGCCGGGGCCTGTTCTTCCGTCGTGACCCCCACATCCGCCATCAGCGCCGAAAGGCCCCGACCAAGACCGCGGCGTTCAAATCTCTTGTCGTTCATCCCCTAGCCTTTCCGTTGTGCGATCTCATGCCGAGAAACCAGTTCCTGCGCCAGGGCGCGATATGCCGCCGCGCCACGCGATGCAGGATCATAGGACAGAACCGGCAATGCAAATGACGGTGCCTCTGACACTCGGACATTCCGCGGAATCATCGTGCGGAACACGATCTCACCCAAGGTTGCACGGGCATCCGCCTCGACCTGCTGCGATAGATTATTCCGAACGTCATACATCGTCAGAACAACACCCTCAATCCTAAGTCCTTGGTTTGCAGACTGCCGAACCTCACGAATCGTCAGCAAAAGCTGTGACAAGCCTTCAAGGGCAAAGAATTCTGCCTGCAGGGGCACCAGAACGGACTGAGCCGCCACCATGGCGTTGATAGTCAAAAGGCTGAGAGAAGGCGGGCAATCGATCAGAATGTAATCAAAGCCATATACGTCAAGCGCGGGCTGATGCAACGCGTCATGCAAAAGGAAACTGCGCTTTTCGCTTGCGACAAGCTCCATATCAGCAGAAGACAGATCGGTTGTCGCAGGACAAATCCACAAGCCCGAAATGTTCGTAGGCAGAACCACCTCGGAAACAGGGGCCTCCTCAAGCAAAAGGTCATAAGTTGTGCGCTGACGGGCCTCCGGCTCAATCCCAAGACCAGTCGAGGCGTTACCCTGCGGATCCAGATCCACCAAAAGCACCTTGCGGCCACCTTCTGACAGGGCCGCCGCAAGATTGATCGCCGTTGTGGTCTTGCCTACGCCACCTTTTTGGTTGGCGATCGCAATGATCCGGGGCGCGGGCGGGCGCGTCGGGTCAGGCACGAGAAACTCCTTGAATGTTCAGCACGACAGAAGCGGGATCCGTAAGGCTGGGAATCGGATCCACCATAAAAACCCAGCGCCCCCTGGCCTCGGCAACCTCGTCACGCCAACTTGCGCCTTTCGGGAACAGCGCGGTGCCGTCGGGCTTCAGGTGCAGCTGCGCAAACCCCAGAAGCCCTGGCAAAGGCGCGAGGGCACGGGCGCTTAGAACGTCCGCATTCAGGGGATCGAGACCCTCTATCCTCTCCGAAAGAACAGCCACCTGAAGGCCGATGTCGCGCGCCACGGTGGATAAAAAGGCTGACTTTCTCAGGTCGCTTTCGACCAGAGTCACCTGCACAGAAGGGGCCTTTTCTGACGCGAGAATCGCAATGACAAGACCCGGAAACCCACCACCGCTACCCAAATCAACCCAGCGCCCCTCACTAAGGCTGGCCATCGAAAACAACTGGGCCGAATCCAGGAAGTGACGCGCCCAAAGATCTTGAAGCGTGCCATTTGACACGAGGTTGATTGCTGGATTCCACTTTCGCAGAAGCGATTCGTAGCGGCGCAATCGGTCCAGTGTTTCACGTGAAACATCGAAGCGATCCTGAAGTGTGCGCTCAGCCGGGTTAGCCATCATGCCGACCGCGCCCGCGCCAGCTGACGCAGCTTTGCCAATACCAGCGTCAGAGCCGCCGGTGTCACCCCGTCAACCCGTGAAGCCTGCCCCAGGTTTGCAGGGCGCGCGCGATCAAGCTTACCTTTCAATTCGTTGGAAAGGCCATGCAAAGCGTGAAAATCGAAATTTTCGGGGATTTCCCACTCTTCATCCCGCCTAAGCGCCTCAACATCCGCTTCTTGGCGCGAAAGGTAGTTCGCATAAAGCGCGTCGCGGCCAAGCTGATCCGCGACATCCCCGGGGATTTCCGCCAATGAGGGTTCAGCCTGCACAAGCTGTTCAAAAGTCACATCCGGGAACGATAGTAAAGCATAGGCGCTGCGCCGGATTCCATCCTGATTCACCTTGATGCCGACCACATTCGCTTGCTTTGGCGTGAACTGGACCGTGTCAAGCAACGCTTTACCGCGAGACAGTTCTTCCATCTTTGCATGAAATACGGTCGAGCGAGCCTGATGGACACAGCCAAGCCCTATCCCAAGGGGTGTTAACCGCTGATCTGCGTTGTCCGCCCGAAGAGAAAGCCGGAATTCGGCCCGTGAGGTGAACATCCGATACGGCTCGGTCACGCCACGCGTTACAAGATCATCAATCATCACGCCGATATAGCTGTTCGTTCGGCTCAGGATGACAGGATCACGCCCGGTCGCGGCCAAAGCGGCATTCAAGCCTGCGACAAGGCCCTGCGCTGCTGCTTCTTCATACCCGGTCGTCCCGTTGATCTGGCCCGCCAGGTAAAGCCCGGGAAGCGCCCGAAGTTCCAAACTGCTACGAAGGGCGCGCGGGTCAACGAAGTCATATTCAATGGCATAGCCCGGCTGCAGGATACGGACTTGCTCCAGGCCTTTGATTGACCGCACATAAGCTTCCTGCACATCTTCGGGTAAAGACGTCGAAATACCATTCGGGTAAACAGTCGGATCGTCGATCCCTTCAGGCTCCAGAAAGACCTGATGCGAAATCTTGTCAGCAAATCGCACCACCTTGTCTTCAATCGATGGGCAATACCGCGGGCCGACGCCTTCAATATGCCCGCCATACATTGCAGACCGACTAAGGTTTTCGCGAATGATCCGATGGGTTTGCTCATTCGTGTGCGTGATTCCACAATTCACCTGCTGCACAAAAGGCTTCTTGTGCAGAAAGGAAAACAAGACGGGGTCATCATCGCCCGGCTGCGTATCCAGGGAAGCCCAATCAATGGTGCGTCCATCCAGCCGCGGCGGGGTCCCGGTTTTCAGGCGACCAAGCGGCAACCCAAGGTTAGTCAAGCGCATAGCCAAGGCAACTGATGGGCGATCCCCCATCCTGCCACCAGCACGGCGCTGATCCCCGATATGAATGATCCCATTCAGGAACGTTCCCGTGGTTAGAACAACCGCACCGGCGGAAAGCGCCGATCCATCCGCCAGAACGACGCCACAAACCCGGCCTGCATCCACGATCAGATCAGCAACCTCGCCTTCAATCACCGTCAGCCCAGGCTGATCTGCCGTCAGCTTTTGCACTGCCGCGCGATACAGCTTCCGATCCGCCTGCGCCCGGGGTCCCTGGACAGCAGGGCCTTTGCGTCGATTAAGCAAACGGAACTGAATCCCCGCCCAATCAGCGGCGCGGCCCATGATACCATCAAGGGCGTCAATCTCTCGAACCAGATGCCCTTTGCCCAGACCGCCGATCGCCGGATTACAGGACATGACCCCAAGCCCGTCCTTGCGTAATGTAACAAGCGCGGTTTGCGCACCCATGCGGGCGGCGGCATGGGCCGCCTCGGCACCCGCATGCCCCCCACCGACAACGATGACATCCAGATGTTTCACGTGAAACACTCCTTACTTGCCGATGCAGAAGCTGGCAAAGATTTCATCCAGAAGATGCTCTACATCCACCCGCCCAACAAGGGACTCAAGCGCGCGTGCCGCCCGGCGCAGATTCTCTGCCGCCAATTCCGCACGATCCGGTCCATGCGATATCTCATTCTGCGCCGATTCCAAAGCTTCAAACGCGCGCAGCATCGCAATTCGATGCCGCTCTCGTGTCATTACACCAGCTTCTGCCGCACGCGCAGCCAAAATTCGCGTGACCTCTTTCACCAAAAGATCAAGCCCTGCCCCGGTCTTGCCCGATACCGCAAGCCCGCCATGGGCTCCCAGATCTGCCTTGGCATGCGCAACGATGTCGTCGCCAACCGGCGCCAGCAAAGGCATGCCGTTGTCTTCCACCAGAAAAATCCGCAAATCGGCCGCTTCCGCCCGTTGTAGCGCGCGTTCAACGCCAATTGCTTCGACGACATCGTCGGTATCGCGCAATCCAGCCGTATCCAGCAGCGTCACAGCCAAACCGTCCATATCCATGCGTACTTCGATCACATCGCGTGTGGTTCCGGCGATTTCCGAAGTAATCGCCGCCTCACGCCCCGCCAAAGCGTTCAAAAGGGTGGATTTCCCGACATTGGGGCGCCCCACGATCGCAACTTCAAAACCTTCCCGGATACGCTCGGCCGATGAAAGGCGCCCCAGTTCCTGACCAAGGGCATCCTGCACAAAACCGACCAGCACTTGCACTTCGGCTGAAACATCAACCGGCACATCTTCATCCGCGAAGTCAATCGTTGCCTCGATCAGAGCCGCTGCCCGGACAAGTTTGCCGCGCCACTCATCGACCAACGACCCGACCGCCCCGGACAAGACCCGAAGTGCCTGCTTCCGCTGTGCTTCTGTCTCGGCAGCGATCAGATCCGACAACCCTTCGACCTGCGCCAGATCAAGGCGTCCATTTTCCAGCGCGCGACGCGTGAATTCACCCGGCTCTGCCAACCGCAGGCCCGGCATTGAACCCAGGCCGCGCAAAACCGATGCCACGGTCGCAATGGCGCCATGCACATGTAATTCGGCTACCTGTTCACCCGTAAAGCTTTTGCCCCGTTCAAAGCAAAGAACCACCGCCTCATCCAGAATTTCGCTATCAAGCTGCAGCCGTCGAACGCCGGCCACCCTGGGCGGCGGAAGGTCCCCCGCCAGTGTCATGGCGGAATCCCAGGCCAGCGGCCCGGAAATACGAATGACGGACACGCCCGCTTTTCCGCGGGCAGTGGCCTGCGCAAATATCGTATCCAAGCTGTAACCCCTTGTGGGAAAAGAAAAACAGCGTCAGCCGTTCATGGAATCGAAGAATTCTGCGTTGGATTTGGTCTGCTTCAGCTTCGAAATCAGGAACTCGATCGCATCTGTCGTCCCCATCGGGTTCAGAATGCGGCGCAGCAGATAGGTTTTCTGAAGATCCTTGGAATCGACCAGAAGATCTTCTTTCCTGGTACCCGATTTCAGAATATCCATCGCCGGGAACACGCGCTTGTCGGCCACCTTGCGGTCCAGCACGATTTCGCTGTTGCCGGTACCCTTGAACTCTTCAAAGATCACTTCATCCATCCGGCTTCCGGTGTCGATCAGCGCCGTCGCGATGATGGTCAGGCTACCGCCCTCTTCGATGTTTCGCGCCGCACCGAAAAACCGCTTGGGCCGTTGCAGCGCATTAGCGTCCACGCCCCCCGTCAACACCTTGCCCGAAGACGGCACCACCGTGTTGAAGGCCCGGCCCAGACGTGTAATCGAGTCAAGCAGGATAACAACGTCGCGCTTGTGTTCCACCAGGCGCTTGGCCTTTTCAATCACCATTTCCGAAACCGCAACGTGCCGCGTTGCCGGTTCGTCAAAGGTCGAGGAAATCACCTCACCCTTCACCGACCGCTGCATGTCGGTCACTTCTTCCGGGCGTTCATCGATCAGAAGAACGATCAGATAGCATTCCGGATGGTTCTTTTCGATCGAATGCGCAATGTTCTGAAGCAGGACCGTCTTACCCGTCCGCGGCGGCGCCACGATCAGGCTTCGCTGCCCCTTCCCGATCGGTGCCACCAGATCGATGATCCGGGCCGAGCGGTCCCTGATCGTCGGATCCTCGATTTCCATCTTCAGCCGCTCATTGGGATAAAGCGGGGTCAGGTTATCGAAAGCGACCTTGTGACGTGCCTTTTCCGGGTCTTCAAAATTGATCTTTTCAACCGTGGTCAGGGCAAAATACCGCTCATTCTCACCGGGTGCGCGGATGATCCCTTCAACGGTATCGCCCGTGCGCAGGCTGTACTGGCGGATCATGTCGGGTGACACATAAATATCATCCGGCCCCGGCAGATAGTTCGCTTCGGGCGAGCGCAGGAACCCGAAACCATCCTGCAGCACCTCAAGAACGCCATCGCCGCCGATCTCGATCTCTTCCTCGGCATGCTCTTTCAGGATCGAGAACATCATCTCGCCCTTGCGCATGGTCGAAGCGTTCTCAATTTCCCATTCCTCGGCCATCGCCAGCAGGTCAGCCGGGCTTTTCGCCTTCAGATCAGACAGGTTCAAACGTTCCTTGGTCATGGCGGGCCCACTCGCTCTGGCGACCGTCTTGCGGCGCGAATATGAAATATCGGAAGCCCTCATGCCGGACGGCAGAGGTTTGAACGCCATCTAAGCGTCAACGACGCCCGAGTCAACAAAAGCTCAGAATTTGACGATCACCGCCAGCACGATCACGATCATGAACAGGGTGGGAACCTCGTTCATCATCCGGTACTGTCGGCCGGTTATCTGGTTCGTTCCACCTGCCAGATCCTTGCGCCGTGCCGCGCACCACATGTGAAACCAGGTCATACCGATCACCGCCGCACCCTTCGCCCAGGGCCAGGTCAAGCTCCAGTCGACAATTCCCGGGGTCAGAACCAGCGCCAGACCGAACAGCCAGCTGGAAATCATCGCGGGATTCATGATTGCCTTCAGCAACAGTCTTTCCTGGTGCTGGAACAGCAAATCCATATCGGATCCCCGCACAACGCCCTGCTTTTTCAGCCCTTCAACATGATAAACATACAATCGGGGCAGATAGAACAGCCCCGCCATCCAGGCAAGGATCGACATGACATGCATGGACTTGATCCATGGGTATGTCGAGGCAAGAAAATCCGTCATCGGCGTAACCTTTCCGTAACTGCCTCTTCTTAATGATAAGAAGAAATAAAAGAAAAGATGATGATGATATAAGCCCTGTGGACGATGGGGATTAACGGGTTATAAACATCTTGTCCCCAAACCGAACAAGGTTTTCCGCAAAATTTTGTACTTGTGGAAAAAATTAATATTTCAATTATATTTCAATATCTTGTGGTAGATTTGACATCGAAGAAAGCCTGTGCACAACTCGCGTACACATGGCCAGACGCGGCATAATCCCACAGGTGGCTTGAAGCAACGCCAACAGGTGGAAAACCTGTGCTGTTGCTTGACAAGACCGATCGGAAACGGGGATGGATCAGGGGTCCGTAACTTCTCCCCAGCTTTGCCCCTTGTCATCAGCCCGATTTATCCACACGCCCATGCACATGATCCTTGCCTCTGCATCCCCGATCCGGGCAACCCTTTTGCGCAACGCGGGGCTGGACCTGCGGATCGAACCCGCACGGATCGATGAAGACGCGATCCGCCACGCGCTGACGGCGGAATCTGCCCATCCGCGTGATGTGGCCGATACCCTGGCCGAAATGAAGGCGCTGAAGGTGTCGGTCCGCCATTCCGGCGCCCTGGTGCTTGGCGCCGATCAGGTGCTGGAGATGAGGGGCACGATTTTTTCCAAGCCCGCGACACCACAGGACGCCTGTGACCAGCTTGCGCAACTGTCGGGTCGCACCCATCGCCTGCTGTCCGCGCTTGTCTGTGCACGCGATGGCATGCCGCTTTGGCGTCACATCGCCGAGGTTCGGCTGACCATGCATGACCTGACCCCGGATTTCATCGAATCCTATGTTGCCCGCAACTGGCACAGCATCAGCCATGCGGTGGGCTGCTATAAGCTGGAAGAGGAAGGCGTGCGGCTTTTCTCGTCCATTGAAGGCGATTACTTTGCCGTTCTGGGCCTGCCCCTTGTCGAATTCCTCAACTGGCTGCGCGCCCGAGAAGAGCTGAGAACATGAAAGACCACCCCCGCATTCCACTGGCCGGCGTGATCGGCTCACCCGTCGCGCATTCCCGTTCACCGGCGCTGCACGGGCATTGGTTGCGCAGCTACGGTATCCAAGGGTTCTATATTCCCATGGATGTGGCAGCGGACAACCTTGAAACGGTGCTGCGGACGTTGCCCAAGGCGGGTTTCGTCGGGTGCAATATTACCATTCCGCACAAGGAAGCGGCGTTGAAAATTGCCGATGTCGTGTCGGACCGCGCGGCCTTGATCGGTGCGGCGAACACACTGATCTTCCTTCCCGATGGGCGTATTCATGCCGACAATACCGACGGATACGGCTTCATCGCAAACCTGCGCCAGAATGCCCCCGCCTGGGACCCCGGCGCGGGCCCTGCGGCGGTGATCGGTGCGGGGGGGGCCGCACGCGCGGTCGTTGCCTCGTTGCTGGAAGCGGGCGTTCCGGAACTGCGCATTGCCAACCGCACCCGCGCCCGGGCCGAAACCCTGCGCAGTGAATTCGGCGCGCGTCTGGTTGTTTATGACTGGGGGCAGGCCGGAAACATGCTGGATGGCGCGATAACGGTGGTGAATACCTCTTCGCTGGGCATGGTCGGCGCGCCGGATTTCCGAATTCCGCTGGATGCCCTGTCCCCGAAGGCTGTTGTGACAGATATTGTCTATACGCCCCTGCGAACCCCGCTTCTGGAACAGGCCGAGGCTTTGGGTTGTACCGTTGTTGACGGGCTTGGCATGCTTTTGCATCAGGCGGTTCCGGGCTTTGAACGCTGGTTCGGCCTGCGCCCCGAGGTCACGGACAGTCTCCGCAACGCGGTGTTGGGCGCATGATGGAACGCAAGGGTCCGTTCCGCCTTGGCCTGACCGGGTCAATTGGCATGGGAAAATCGACGACTGCCGCAATGTTTGCGGCGCAGGGCGTTCCGGTCTGGGATGCCGATGCAACCGTGCATGCGCTTTACGCGCCGGGCGGTGCCGCCGTGCCCCCCATCGCCGCCGCCTTTCCCGAAGCGGTGCGCGACGGTGCGGTGGATCGCACCGTCCTGAAGGCTATTCTGGCGGCGGATAAAACGGCTCTGCCCCGGCTGGAATCGATTGTTCATCCGCTGACAACGGCTGCGCGGCTGGCGTTTCTGGACGCGCATCGTGATACCGACATCGTGTTGCTGGATATTCCGCTTCTGTTCGAAACCGGCGCCGATCGTGATTGCGATGCAACCCTTGTCGTATCGGCACCGCCTGCGCTGCAGCGCGCCCGTGTCCTGCAGCGCCCCGGCATGACCCAAGAGCAACTGGACCTGATCCTGTCCCGGCAGATGCCCGATGCGCAAAAGCGTGCCCGCGCCGATTATGTCATCGAAACGCTGACCCTTGAAGCGACCCGTCAGGCTGTGCAAAGCTTGATCGCGCAGATCCGGGGGCAAGATGCGTGAAATCGTTCTGGATACCGAAACCACCGGCTTTGAACCGTCCGAGGGTCACCGCATCGTGGAAATCGGCGCGGTAGAGCTGTTCAACCACGTTCCCACCGGCCGCACCTACCACCAGTATATTCAGCCTGATCGGAAAATGCCGCAGGAAGCCTTTGATGTTCACGGCATCAGCGACGATTTCCTGAAAGACAAACCCCGATTTCCCGAAATCGGCCGGGCATTTCTGGATTTCATCGGCCCGGATTCCAAACTGGTGATCCATAACGCCGCTTTCGACATGAAATTCCTGAACGCGGAACTGGGTTGGGCGAAAATGCCGCTGATCGGCAATGACCGGGCGGTGGACACGCTGATGATCGCGCGGCGCAAGTTCCCGGGTTCCCCGGCTTCGCTTGATGCGCTGTGCCGCCGTTTTGGCATCGACAATTCCATGCGCGAAAAGCATGGCGCGCTGCTGGACAGTGAAATTCTGGCCGAGGTCTATCTGGAACTGATCGGCGGGCGCCAGCCGGGTTTTGGCCTGCATACCGAAACCGCGGGCCTTGCCGATGCCGCCCTTTCGGATGATTGGCGCCCCCGTCCCCGGCCGCAGCCATTGCCCCCCCGGCTGACCGAAACCGAGGCCAGGGCGCATGACGATTTTGTCGCGCGGATGGGTGAAAAGGCGATCTGGGGTCGCTACCGCGTGCATTGACCGCGGGCGAATTTCTGCGCCGGCTCTGGCGGAAATTTGCGAAGATTCTTGCATCCATCTGCTTCAAATTCTTGAGTGGTGCCTGATTTTTCAGCAACCATCCCGCATCGTCCGCAAACGATGCGGCCCATTGTCCTGAGGAGGAGATGACGATGACCATCAAACTGAAACTCGGCGCGTTCGTTGCCGGGGCGGCGCTTAGCGTGGCCCCCCTGGCGGCACAGGCCGAACAATTCATCAACATTCTGACCGGCGGCACGTCGGGCGTTTATTACCCCCTTGGGGTTGCGCTGTCCAAGGTCTATGCCGACGGCATCGAAGGCGCGCGCACCCAGGTGCAGGCTACCAAGGCCTCGGTTGAAAACCTGAACCTGCTGCAGCAGGGCAAGGGCGAACTGGGTCTTGCGCTGGGGGATTCGGTCAAATTCGCCTGGGAAGGCAATGAGGATGTCGGTTTCAAGGCCCCCCTGGACAAGCTGCGCGGGATTGCGGCGGTTTATCCGAACTACATCCAGATTGCGGCTTCGGCAGAATCCGGCGTGACCAGCCTTGCCGATCTGGCGGGCAAGGGCCTGTCGGTCGGTGCGGCGAAATCGGGCACCGAACTGAACGCGCGCGCGATCCTTGAAGCGGCCGGCATGGGCTATGCCGATCTGGGCAAGGTGGAATATCTGCCCTTCGCGGAATCGGTTGAACTGATGAAGAACCGGCAGCTGGATGCAACCCTGCAATCGGCGGGTCTTGGTGTGGCTTCGCTGAAGGATCTGGGCACCAGCCAGGCGATTGAAATCGTCTCTATTCCGGCTGAAATCGCCGAAAAGCTGGGTGCGCCCTACGTCGCAGCCACCATCCCTGCGGGTACCTATCAGGGCCAGGATGAAGACGTGCCGACCGTGGCCGTCGTCAATTTCCTTGTGACCCATGATGGCGTTGACGAAGAAACCGCCTATCAGATGACCAAGCTTCTGTTTGAGAACCTTGAAACGCTGGCGGCGGCGCACAACGCGGCCGCAGCGATCGATCTGCAAAAGGCGATCGAAGGCATGCCGATCCCGCTGCATCCTGGGGCGGAACGCTATTACCGTGAACAGGGTCTGATGTAAGATCCAAAAGCCGGCAAGGTCGGGCAGCCGTGTGCTGCCCGCCTTTTCTGTCGTATCGCGGAGGAACGGATGCTGCACGACAACCCGAAACACGAAATGCCCGATAGCGCGCCCGACCTGGCGATTCACGATCCCTTGGCCGACAGCTTTCCGGGCGGCGCCGAAGGTCGTACCCTGTTCTGGATAGCGGTCGCGTTTTCCGCCTTCCAGATCGCCACTGCCGCGCATCTGATCGACTTCGCAAGCCAGATCGTCCGCGCCTTCCACGTCGGTTTCTTGTTGCTGCTGGGCTTTCCGCTTCTGGCGCTGGCGCGCAAGGCGGGGCCCGCCATGAAGGCGTTCGCCTGGGCCATGGCCGGGCTGGGTGTGGTCGTGGCGCTTTATCAATATTGGGATTTCGTGCCGCTTCTGATGCGCGCCGGTGATCCCTTGCCGCGCGACATCGTGTTGGGTGTGATCGCCATCGGCACGGTCTTTGTTGCTGCCTGGGCGCTGATGGGCCCGGCGCTGCCGATCATTTCGGCGCTGTTCCTGTCCTACGCGCTGTTTGGCCAGAACCTGCCCGCGCCGCTTAATCACCGCGGCTATGATTTCGCGCAGGTGATCGAACATCTGGCCTATGGCACCGAAGGGATCTACGGCATCCCGACCTATGTGTCCTCAAGTTACATCTTCCTGTTCATCCTGTTTGGCGCTTTTCTGGAAAAGGCGGGGATGATCCGCCTGTTTACCGATGTGTCGCTGGGCCTTGTCGGGCACAAACAGGGCGGCGCGGCAAAGGTGTCGGTTCTGTCCTCGGGTCTGATGGGCACGATCTCGGGGTCTGGGGTGGCCAATGTCGTCACCACCGGACAGTTCACCATTCCGCTGATGAAAAGCTTTGGCTATCGCCCGGCCTTTGCCGGCGGTGTTGAGGCGACGGCTTCGATGGGTGGTCAGATCATGCCGCCGGTGATGGGTGCGGTTGCCTTTATCATGGCCGAAACCCTGGGCGTTGATTATGTCGAGGTGGTCAAGGCCGCGCTGATCCCCGCGATCCTGTATTTCCTGGGCGCGTTCTGGATGGTGCATCTTGAAGCGGGTCGCCGCAACTTGCGCGGCCTGTCGCGCGACGAATTGCCCTCGCCCCGCAAGGCGTTGAAGGAAAGCTGGTATCTGATCCTGCCGCTGGCTGTGCTGGTCTATCTGCTGTTTTCCGGCTACACCCCGCTGTTCGCCGGTACGATCGGCCTGGCGCTGACGGTGTTGCTGATCCTGGGCGGTTCGGTGGCGCTGGGTCTGCCCGCCGGTGCGATCCGGGTGATCTTCTGGATCGGCCTGGGCCTGATTGCCGCCGCCTTCTTCAAATTCGGTATCTGGGTGGTTACTGCCGCGATTGTGGCGCTGATCGTCGTCAACGCCCTGTCCAAGGGTGGGCGTGAAACGCTGGCCATCTGCCGTGACAGCCTGGCCGACGGGGCCAAGACGGCGCTGCCGGTGGGCATCGCCTGTGCGCTGGTGGGCGTGATCATCGGCGTGATGACGCTGACCGGGGCGGCAAATACCTTTGGCCAGTTCATTGTCGGCGTGGGGGAACAGAACCTGTTCCTGTCGCTGGTGCTGACGATGATCACCTGCATCGTGCTGGGGATGGGGATTCCCACGATCCCGAACTATATCATCACCTCGTCGATCGCGGGTCCGGCGCTGCTGGAACTGGGTGTGCCGCTGATCGTGTCGCACATGTTCGTGTTCTACTTCGGCATCCTTGCCGATCTGACGCCGCCGGTGGCCCTGGCCTGTTTTGCGGCGGCACCGATTGCCAAGGAAAACGGCCTTCGCATATCGATTGAGGCGATCAAGGTCGCCGCCGCGGGTTTCGTCATTCCGTTCATGGCGGTCTATACCCCGGCCTTGATGCTGCAACCCGGTGGTCCCTTGGCCGAGGCCATCGGCTTTGCGCCTGCCGTGGCCTACATCGTGCTCAAGGCGGTGCTGTCTATCGGGCTTTGGGGCGCGGCGGTGATCGGTTGGCTGGGGCGCGATCTGGTCTTCTGGGAACGTGCGCTGGCGATGGTTGCGGCATTCACGCTGGTTGCGGCGATGCCGATCACCGATGAAATCGGCTTTGCCCTTGTCGTCCTGTTCGCCGCGGCGCTTTGGTTCCGGCGCGGTCGCGTGGCGGCATGACCGCCTGCCTGATGATCGGGGCCACGCTTCTTTCGCTGTCGGGCGATGCTTTCACGCTGGAATGGGAACATTCGGTGGAAAGGATCGCCTGGCAAGAGGCGTGGCAGATCACGTCCGATGGCCTGAAACTGACCCGCGCCGCCGTGAAAGGATCTGGCGCGGGGATGGAACCGGGTCCCGGTGCCCGTCTGGCCGATGGCTGGTGGGTCTGGGCCCCGTCCCTGCCGTTGCTGCCCGCGCTGACCCTTGCCGCCTCTGGCGCAACGCGGGCGGGCTGGCGGCTGTGTGATGGGGATGACTGTCGCGAACTGGGCGCGGACCCCGGGGATGCAATCACGCTTGCCCCTTGCGGAGACTAGATATGGAAACAGCGGATTTCGTGGTCGTCGGCGGTGGCATCGTGGGGCTTGCCACGGCCTTGCGCCTTCAGGCGCTGCACCCCCGTGCGCGCATCCTTTTGCTGGAAAAAGAAGAATCTGTCGCCCAGCATCAGACGGGGCGCAATTCGGGCGTGATTCATGCAGGTGTCTACTATGCCCCCGGCAGCCTGAAGGCGCAGTTCTGCCGCGATGGCGCCGCGGCCACGCGCGCCTTTTGCGATGAACACGGGATTGCGCATGAAACCTGCGGCAAGCTGATCGTCGCGACCGACCCCGCGGAACTGCCACGCATGCAGGCGCTGTTTGAACGCGCCAGTGCCAATGGCATCCGCATCGAGCAAATCCCCGGTGAGACCGCCCGCCAGTGGGAGCCGAACATCCATAGTCTGGCCGCGCTTTGGTCGCCAGATACCGGCATTGTCGATTTTGGCGCGGTCGCCGCCCATATGGCGCGCCTGTTTGCCGAACGCGGTGGCGCAATCCGCCTTGGCGCCCGCGTCCTTGACGGAATTGAAACGGAATCGGGCGTCACCATCCGCAGCAAAACAGGCTCTATTTCAGCAGGAAAGGCCGTTTTCTGCGCGGGGCTGCATGCCGACAGGATGGCCCGTGCCTTTGGCCTTGACCCGGAATTCCGTATCATCCCGTTTCGCGGCGAATATTTCCGTATCCTGAACCAACCCAAGGATCTGGTGCAGCGGCTGATCTATCCGGTGCCTGATCCGGAACGCCCCTTCCTTGGCGTGCATCTGACGCGCAAGATGGACGGTGGGTTCACGGTGGGACCAAATGCGGTGCTGGCGATGAAGCGCGAAGGCTATGGAAAGTTTGATCTTTCGGTATCCGATCTGGCACAAAGCCTTGCCTGGCCGGGGTTCTGGCGGGTGGTGGCCCGCAACTTTGGCCCGGCGATGGGGGAACTTGCCGCCTCGGTCGCGCGCCCGCTGTATCTGCGCAAGGTGCGGCGCTATTGTGATCGGATCGGATTGCGCGATCTTGCCCCCTACCGCGCCGGTGTCCGCGCGCAGGCTGTTGCCCGTGATGGCAGCCTGATCGACGATTTCCTGTTTCTGGACGGGCGCCACAGCCTGCATGTCTGCAACGCGCCCTCACCTGCGGCCACCTCGGCCATTCCGATCGCGGATCACATCGTCACGCGTCTGCTTGGGCCGGGCGGATGATGGCGCGGCGCGGCATCCTGTGGCTTTTCCTGGTGGTGGTGGTGCTTGCCGCCGTGGCCTTCATGACCGCGCAGCGAATTGGCATGGCACAGCTGGACATGCGGCTGGATCAGTCGCTGATACTGACCGCCCGCGCCGTTGAAAGCGAGATTGAGCGGTTCCGTTCCCTGCCCGCCGTCGCGGCCGAGGACGCGCGTATCCGCGATGCGATCCGCACCCCGGAAAGCCCCGCAGTGATCGATGCCGCAAACCGCTATCTGGAAACGCTGGTGCGGCACACCGGGGCCACGCATCTGTATCTGATGGATGCGCAGGGCCGGACGCTTGCGGCCTCGAACTGGGATCAGGTGGATAGTTTCGTTGGCCAGGATTACGGCTTCCGCCCCTATTTTACCGATGCCCTGGCGAATGGCCGCGGCGGTTTCTATGCCATCGGCGTGACCACGCGATTGCCAGGATATTTTCTGTCCACATTGATTGAGGGTGGTGCGCGTGGGCCCGGGGTCCTGGTGGTCAAGATCGACCTGATGCCGCTGCAGCAAACCTGGGCTTCGGCGCGGTCTTCAACCGCGTTGGCGGATGCCGATGGCGTGGTCTTTCTGTCGGGTGATCCGTCCTGGCTTTATCGTCCGCTGCGCCCGCTTGGATCGCCGGCACAGGCGCGGCTGGCCGAACAGCGCACCTATGACGGCACCGATCCCGCCGCCGCCGCCCCGCTTCTGGTCGACGCAGGCGAACCGCTGGCCCTGCGCGACGGGGCTGGCCGCATGATGCGCGTGCGCACCGCCGACATTCCCGGCGAAGGCTGGCAGTTGCTGGCGGCCGACCCGGTCGCGCCGGTGCAGGGCGCTGCGGCGGCCTGGGCGGCGGCTGTGGCGGTTCTGGCGATGATTGCAGCTGGTGTCGCGAAAATTCAGCGTCAGCGCAGGCAGTTGGTGGCGCTGCGCCTGCGCCAGTCCGATTTGCTTGAGGAAAAGGTGACCGCGCGCACCCGCGCCCTTGCCCGCGAGATTGAGGCCCGCCGTCAGACCGAGGCCAGCCTGCGATCGGCGCAAGAGGTGCTGGTGCATTCCGAAAAAATGGCCGCGCTGGGCCGCATGTCCGCCGCGATCGTCCATGAAATCAGCCAGCCCCTTGCGGCGATGGAGGCGACGCTTGCCGCCGCCGAAATGTCCTTGCCACAGGGCGATACCGCGCGCACGGCCACGCGCATTGATACCGCGCGTGGGCTGATCCGCCGGATGCAGCGCACGACCAAGCATCTCAAGACCTTCAGCCGGAAAGAGCCGAACACACTGGACGTCATCGCGCTTGGCGGCCCGGTTGAAAATGCTCTGGAACTGGTGCAGCCCCGTGCCCGCGCCGTTGGGGTATATCCCACGTTTTCCGCAGGAACAGAGCCTGTTTTGGTGCGGGCCGGGGCGGTCCGGCTGGAACAGGTGTGTGTCAATCTGCTGCTGAACGCGCTGGACGCGGTCGATGGCCGGGCCGGCGGCACGGTATCCATCGGCATCACGACGACCGGGCCCGAAGCCCGCATCACCGTGCAGGATACCGGCGCCGGGATTGCGCCCGATGACCTGAAACGTGTGGCCGAGCCGTTCTTTTCCACCAAGGAAAGCGGCGAGGGGCTTGGCCTTGGGCTTGCCATCTCTCAGGCGATCATTGCTGAATTCGGCGGACGGATCGTGATTGAATCCACCCTGGGCGTCGGCACTACGGTCACCGTGATCCTGCCGTGCGCGCAATCCGGTCAGGAGGCCGCCGAATGAACGCGCTTGTCCATGTCGTCGATGATGATGCGGATCATCTGGCCGCCCTGTGCGATCTGATCGAGGCGGGTGGCCATCGGGTGCAGGGGTTCACATCCGGCGCGCAGGCGTTGGCGGTGCCGGATCAGCCCGATGCGCTGATCACCGATCTGCGGATGCCCGGCATGGACGGGTTCGCCCTGCTGGAGGCACTTCGCGCCCGCGGTGGCGACCTGCCCGTCATCATGCTGACCGGGCATGGTGATGTGCCCCATGCCGTGCGCGCGATCCGCATGGGTGCCGAGGATTTTCTGGAAAAGCCCTATGATGCGGCCCATCTGCTGATGGTGCTGGACCGTACCCTGCGCGCCCGCGCCACGCGCGAAGAACTCGCGCGTTTGCAGGATGCGGTGCGGGTTCGGGAAAGCGGCGCGATCCTGGGTGACTCTGTTGCGATCATCGCCCTTCGTGACCGTGTTGCCGCACTGGCCGTGCTGGATGTTGACGTTGTCGTCACTGGCGAAACGGGCACTGGCAAGGAACTTGTGGCGCGCGCCCTGCACAACCAGGGCCCCCGCGCCCCGGGCCCCTATGTCGCGATCAACTGCGCCGCCCTGCCCGAGGCATTGTTTGAATCCGAAATGTTCGGCCATGCCGCCGGTGCCTTTCCCGGCGCGCCGGAAAAGCCGGGCAAGCTTGAATCCGCGCATGGCGGCACCCTGGTTCTGGATGGGGTTGAGGCCCTGCCCCTGACGCTTCAGGCCAAGTTGCTGCGCGCGCTGCAGGAACGTCAGGTGGAACGGCTGGGCGAAAACCGTTTGCGTCCGCTGGCGCTTCGGGTCGTGGCAACCTCCAAGGCCGACCTGCGGGCGATGACGCTGGACGGCAGCTTTCGCGCGGATCTGTTCTACCGGCTTGCGGGCGCCGAAATAGCAACGCCCGCGCTGCGCGAACTGGGGGATGATATCACCGTGATCTTCACCCATTTCGCGCGCCTTGCCGCCGGCCGCTATGGCCGCCCCCTGCCCGACCTTCCCTTTGCCTTGCGCGGGGCCCTGTTGCGCCGTCCCTGGCCCGGCAATGTGCGTGAACTGAAGACCGCCGCCGAACGCTTTGCGCTGGGCCTTGACCTGCCAGAGGCGCTGCCCCCCGCCGCCGCGCCCGCCGAAACGCTTGCCGATCGCGTCGCGCAGTTTGAGGCGCGCGAAATCCGCGCCACGCTGGAACGTTGCCGGGGCAATACCGAACGCGCCGCGCAGGCCCTTGGAATGCCGCGGCGGACACTGAACGACAAGATGAACCGCTATGGAATCCGCACCTGATCACGCCCGCCCGGCAGAAAAGTGACCTTGGGTGCACTTTTCCCGTGGAACTCGGCCCCGGCAATCCTTAAATGGCACCCGTCTTCGGTCTTGGGGGGAGGATTACCCATGCTGGACTTCGCGATGATGCGCGCCACCCTGGCCGAGGCCTATGACCTCGCGCCCTCTGTCACGCTGGCCGAGGAGATGCGCGATATCCATGCGCGCATGGATCGCGTGGTTCCGTTCCCGGATTTCGCCCGCTACGCGCCCTATATCCGGGCGATCAACGCCCTGAAACGGGATCGCAACGCCGTGATCCTGGCCCATAACTACATGACGCCGGAAATCTTTCATGGTGTTGCCGATGTGGTGGGCGACAGCCTGCAGCTGGCGATCGAGGCGACCAGGGTCGAAGCCGATGTGATCGTGCAGTGCGGCGTGCATTTCATGGCCGAAACCTCCAAGATCCTGAACCCGGCAAAGACGGTCCTGATCCCCGACATCGAGGCCGGCTGTTCGCTGGCTGAATCGATTACCGCCGAAGGCATCGCCGAGATGCGCGCCAAATACCCCGGTGCGCCGGTCGTGTCCTATGTCAACACCACCGCCGAGGTTAAGGCTGCGTCCGACATCTGCTGCACCTCTTCCAATGCGGCGCAGATCGTTGCGGCGATGGAAAGCGATCTGGTGATCATGACGCCCGACCAGTACCTGGCGCAGAACGTGGCCAGGCAGGTGCCGCAGAAAAAGATCGTCTGGTGGGCGGGGTCCTGCATCGTGCACGAACAATACACCCCCCAGGATCTGCGCGATTTCCGCAGCCACTGGCCCGGTACCCGCATCATCGCCCACCCCGAATGTCCCCCAGATGTGGTGGCCGAGGCGGATTTTTCGGGCTCGACCTCGGGCATCATCGACTATGTGCACCGTGAAAAGCCGGGCCGGGCGATGCTGGTGACGGAATGTTCGATGGCTTCGAACATCGCCGACGCCCTGCCCGAGGTGGAATTTGTCGGCCCCTGCAACATGTGCCCCTACATGAAAAAGATCACGCTGGAAAAAATCCTGTGGTCGCTGCACACGATGACCGAAGAGGTGGTCGTCGATCCCGACATTTCGGAAAAGGCACGGATTTCGGTGCAACGGATGATTGATCTGTCGCGGAAGCTTGCGAAGTGAACCCGATCCGCACCGATCGCGTGATCATCGTGGGCGCGGGTCTGGGCGCGCTTTATGCCGCGCTGAAACTGGCGCCCCATCCGGTTCTGGTTATTTCGCCGGAAATGCTGGGTGTCGGGGCCTCATCCGCCTGGGCGCAGGGTGGCGTCGCTGCTGCGATGGCCGCCAACGACACGCCCGAGGCCCATGCCCAGGATACCGTGCGTGCCGGTGCCGGTACGGTGGATGCCGCGGTCGCACAGATGGTCACCGCCGAGGCGCGCCAGCACATCCTTGACCTGACCGATCTGGGCACGCCCTTCGACCGCGATGTCAGGGGCGGCTATGTCATGTCGCGCGAGGCGGCCCATTCGACTGCGCGCGTGGTGCGGGTCAAGGGCGATCAGGCCGGGCATGAGATCATGCAGACGCTGATCGCCGCAGTTCGGGAAACCCCGTCCGTTCAGGTGGCCGAAGGTGTCCTGGCATCGGGGCTGGATCTGCGTGATGGCCGCGTGGCCGGGGTCTGGGTTGAACGCGCCGGGACCCCCACGGGACGGATTCTGGTAGAGGGCACCGCGGTTCTGCTGGCGGGTGGCGGGTCCGGCGGCTTGTTCGCTGTAACCACCAATCCGCCGCGCATCCGGGGCCAGGTGATCGGCATGGCCGCCCGCGCCGGGGCCGTCATTGCCGATGCGGAATTCGTACAGTTCCACCCCACCGCGATCGCGTCGGGCGAAGATCCCGCCCCCCTGGCGACCGAGGCGTTGCGGGGCGAAGGGGCCACACTGATCAACAGCGCGGGTGAACGCTTCATGCTGACGGTCCACCCCGATGCAGAACTTGCCCCGCGCGATATTGTTGCACGCGCGGTCTATCGTGAAACGCAGGCCGGGCGCCGCCCGGCGCTTGACACCCGTTCCGTGCTGGGCACCGAGGTTCTGACCCGCTTTCCCGCGGTTGCCGAAGCCTGCAAAAGGGCTGGAATAGACCCTGTTTCGCAGCCCATTCCCGTGGCCGCCGCCGCGCATTACCACATGGGCGGGATCAAGACGGACCCGCAGGGCCATGCCAGTCTTGGCAATCTTTGGGTCTGTGGCGAGGCCTCATCCACCGGCTTGCACGGGGCAAACCGGCTTGCGTCCAACGGGCTGCTGGAGGCGCTGGTTTACGCCCGCCGCTGCGCGCTGGATATTGCCGCAATGCTTTCCGACCCGGTCGATGCGCCGCCGGTTGCGCTGGATTTCCCACAAGGTGGTGCGGTGGTTGATGAGGCCGCCGTGGCGCGGTTGCGTCAGGCGATGACCGATGGCGTCGGTGTCGTGCGTACCGCCCAGGGTCTGCGCCAGGCGCTTGCCACGATCGCCGAGATCGAGGCCGCGGCCACCTCGGAAACGTTGCGCAACATGACCGCCACCGCTACGCTGATCGCCGCCGCCGCCCTTGTGCGCCGCGAAAGCCGGGGCGGACATTTCCGTGCCGATTATCCGCAGGCCGATCCGGCACAGGCGCATCGTTCGCATCTGACCCTTGCCGAGGCACTGAAAATCCGCGCCCAGGCCCTGGAGGAAACCGCATGACCGCCCCCCTGCCCGATTTCCTGCTGGAACCGCTGGTCCGCGCCGCGCTGACCGAAGATCTGTCGCCGATGGGCGATGTTACCACCCGCGCCGTGGTTCCCGCGGGCGCACGCTACAAGGCGCGGCTGAACGCGCGCGAACCGGGCATGGTGTCGGGCATGCAGATCGCGGCGCTGGCGTTCCGGCTGATCGATCCTGCGCTGCGGATCCGCGTGCTGGTTGACGACGGCCAGCCCTGCACCCCCGGCGCCACCCTGATGGAGATTGAAGGCGCGGCCAGTTCGATCCTGATGGCGGAACGCGTCGCGCTGAATTTCGCAGGCCGGCTTAGCGGCATTGCCACCCTGACCGCCGCATTCGTGGCCCAGACCAAGGGTACCAGGGCCCGCATCACCTGCACCCGCAAGACGACGCCGGGCCTGCGCATGGTGGAAAAGCTGGCAGTGCAGCATGGGGGTGGGTCAAACCATCGCTTTGGCCTGTCGGATGCGATCCTGATAAAGGACAATCACATCGCTGCCGCCGGCGGGGTGCGTCAGGTCCTGCAGGCCGCCCGTGCCGCCCGCAGCCACATGATGCGGGTGGAACTGGAGGTGGACAGCCTGCGCCAGCTGGAAGAGGCACTTGGCGTCGGCGGCGCCGATGTCATCTTGCTGGACAACATGGATACCCAAACCCTGCGCGCCGCCGTTGCCATCAATGCCGGCCGGCTGGTGCTGGAGGCGTCGGGCAACATGCGCCTTGACCGCATCGCCGAGGTTGCCGCGACCGGTGTCGATTATATTTCCAGCGGTGCGCTGACCCATTCGGCGCGTACGCTGGACCTTGGCCTGGATTTCTGAACCGGCGCCGGTCAGGCCAGATGGCCGCGAAAGGCGCTGACCACCTGTTCATAGACCGACCTTTTGAACGGCACGATCGAGGCGACCATTTCGTCGGCATCGATCCAGCGCCATGTGGAAAATTCCGGGTGGTCGGTGTCGATGCGGATCTGGTCGTCGTGGCCAAGAAAGCGGAACAGGAACCATTTCTGCCGCTGGCCGCGATATTTTCCGCCCCAGACCTTGCCCAGAAGGTCGGGCGGCAGGTCATAGGTGACCCAGTCCGGCGTCTTGGCAACGAATTCCACCAGATCGTCGGTGACGCCGGTTTCTTCCCACAATTCGCGCAGTGCCGCCGCGCGCGGCTTTTCACCATCATCAATCCCGCCCTGGGGCATTTGCCAGGCCGGTGTGGGGTTGTCGATCCGCTGGCCGGCAAAGATCAGCCCGGCGCTGTTCATCAGAACCACGCCGACACAGGGACGATAGGGCAGCAAGGACGGGTCGGTCGTGGTCATCACGCTCTCATGGCTGAAAAAGGGGACCGTGGGGTCCCCCTTGGCGTTCAGGTTTGTTACCTGCCCTGGCTGTAGGCAGGGGCCAGCGCACTGAACCCGCGAAGGATATCCAGCGCATAGGCCAGCTGATAATCCTCTTTGCGCAGTTTTGCCGCGGCTTCGGCGCGCGCCAGTTCCTCATCGGCCAGACGCTTTTCATCCTCGGTCATGGAATCGTTGGCAAGCGAACCGCGCAGATCCGCCTCGGACCGGTCATGCGCCCCGTTCGCCGCATCGGCTTCTTCCTCGCCGGTGACGGGGGGGCGAACGGGCTGTTCCACGATGATGTCGGGCGCGATTCCCATCGCCTGGATCGACCGCCCCGAAGGCGTGTAATACCGTGCGGTGGTCAGGCGCATCGCCGCCTCGCCCCGGATCGGCATTACCGTCTGAACCGATCCCTTGCCAAAGCTTTTCGTGCCCACGACGATGGCGCGTCGGTGATCCTGCAAGGCCCCCGTCACGATTTCCGAAGCCGAGGCCGAGCCGCCGTTGATCAGCACCACGATCGGCTTGCCATCGGCCAGATCCCCGGGCGTTGCGTTGAAGCGTTCGCTTTCCTCGGGGTGACGGCCGCGGGTTGAAACGATCTCGCCCGCGTCAAGGAAGGCGTCGGACACCTCGATCGCCTGGTTCAGCAGACCGCCGGGGTTGTTGCGCATGTCCAGAACAAAGCCATTGACCTTGTCCATGCCGCCGACGTCATCCACGGCCTTCTTCAGGCTTTCCCGCAGGTTGGCAAAGGTCTGGTCGTTGAAGGTGGTGATGCGCAGCACGACGGTTTCACCCTCGGTCCGGCCGCGCACGGCGGTCAGCTTGATCGTGTCGCGGATGATCGACACATCAAAGGGTTCTGCCACGCCTTCGCGGACCACGGTAATGATGATTTCCGACCCGACGGGACCGCGCATCCGGTCCACCGCCTGATCCAGCGTCAGGCCCAGAACGGATTCGCCATCGACATGGGTAATGAAATCGCCCGCCTGCATGCCCGCCGCTGCCGCGGGCGTGTCATCCATGGGTGCGACGACCTTGACGAAGCCTTCTTCCTGGGTGACCTCAATCCCCAGGCCGCCGAAAGACCCGCGGGTCTGCACGCGCATGTCATCGTAATCTTCGGGCGGCAGATAGCCGGAATGCGGATCAAGCGAGGACAACATCCCGTTGATCGCCGCCTCGATCAATTCGGCCGCATCCACCTCTTCGACATAATCGGCGCGGACGCGTTCAAATATGTCGCCGAAAAGGTCCAGCTGTTCATAAACCGAGGACGGCTTGGCCGCTTCCTGCGCCAGCAGCGGGGCAGCCACCTGTGTGGTCATCAGCGCCCCGGCGACGGTTCCGCCCAACGCGGCCATGAGGAATTTTTTCATCGTCTAACCCTGGTCTTCCCTTGTTTCGCTGAACCACCCGGCCGGGTCCACAGGCTCTCCCTCGACCCGAAGTTCAATATAAAGCGTTTCCGATCGCCCCGCGCCACCGCCTTGTGTGGCGGCGGCCACAAAAAGGGCACCGAATTCCTGCGCCGACAGCTCTGTCCCGCCCATAAGGCCCAGCGGCGCCCCTGCCGGCAGGACGTCGGCCGTTTCACCATAAACGGTTCCAAGCCCCGCCAGGATCAGAAGATAGCCTTCTGCGGGCTCAATGATCATCACATTTCCGTAGTCCAGCAGCGGGCCGCGATAGCGGATCGTTGCGGGCCAGGGCGTGGTGACCAGCGCCGCGGGTGCCGTCGCCAGGATCATCCCGGGGCGACGGATGCCCGCCGCGTCCGCCTCGTTGAAGCGGCGCAGAACCGTGCCCATGACCGGCAGGCGCAGCATGCCCCTTGCCGCGGCGAAATCCTCCAGCGGCGCGCCGATGTCACTGTCCAGCCCCGCCAGCCCCAAAGCGAACCCTTCCAGCGTATCGGCGCTTTCAACCAATTGGCGCAGCTCGGCCGGGTCTTCCAGATAGCGGCGCGGAAGGTCGGTCCGGTCGGCCATCGCCTGGCTTAGCGCGGTGCGCGCCGACTGGACCGAGGCCAGCCCCTCTTCCAGCACATCCGCGGCGCTTTGCTGCAACGCCCGCAGGGTCGAGATTTCTTCCAGCGCCCGGCGCATCGTCTCGGCTTCGGCCTGCAGCGCGGGGGTGACCGACGACAGGATCATCCCCGACCGCGCGGATCCCTCGGCCCCGGACGGATGCAGCATCAGAAGCGGGCCTTCCGATTGCTCCATCGTCGACATCACACCCAGCAGACGCCCGACATGGTCGCGCCGGGCCTCAAATTCGGCCCGGATCTCATTCTCGCGGATGGCGGCGCGGCGCAGACCATCGCGCATCGCAGCCAGACCTTCCTCATAGGCGCGGATCGTTTCGGTCAGCGCATCCACCCGATCCCGTCGGCTTTGCGCGGCATCCAGCTGACCGATCGCCGCGCGCAAACCTTCGGCGGCACGCAGGGCGCCGTCTGTCGCGGGGTTTTCGGCCAGCGCCGCGCCCGCCGCAAGGAACACAAGGGCCAGAAGGGCTGCGCGCATCCTTACCGCTCGATCAGGGTCTTGCCGGTCATTTCGGGCGGCACCGGCAGGCCCATCAGGTCCAGCAGCGTCGGCGCAAGGTCCGCCAGCCGCCCGTGCCGCAGCCGCACCCCCGCAGGCCCGCCGATCAGCGCGACCGGCACCGGGTTTGTCGTATGCGCGGTATGCGGTCCGCCGGTTTCGGGGTCGATCATCGTTTCGCAATTACCGTGGTCGGCGGTCAGGATCATCGTGCCGCCCGCCGCCCGCAGCGCCCCAAGCACGCGGCCCAGATCGCGGTCGATCTCTTCGCAGGCTGCGATGGCGGCGGGCAGGCTGCCGGTGTGGCCCACCATGTCTGGGTTGGCATAGTTCACCACGATCAGGTCATAGCCGTGGCCGATCGCCTCGACCAAATGGTCGGTGACCTCGGGCGCGGACATTTCCGGCTGCAGGTCATAGGTCGCCACCCTGGGCGATTTCGGCATGAAGCGATCCTCGCCCGCCTCGGGCGTTTCCTTCCCGCCGTTCAGGAAGAAGGTGACATGGGGGTATTTTTCGGTCTCGGCCAGCCGGAACTGGGTCAGGCCCTGCCTGGCGACCCATTCACCCAGCGTGTTGACGATTTCGCGCTTGGGAAAAGCGGTCGCCATGAAGGCGCTGTGCGCGGCGGAATATTCCACCATGCCCAGCAGCGCCGCCCAGTCCGGGCGCTTGCCGGTGCCGAACCCGTCAAAGCCGGGGGCCGCCAGCGCCGCCAGGATTTCACGCGCGCGATCGGCCCGGAAATTCAGGCAAAAGAAGCCGTCTCCATCCCTGGCCCCGGCATAATCCCCGATCACGCTGGGGGCGATGAATTCGTCCATCTCGCCCTTGGCATAGCTGATGGCGACCGCCTCGGCCGGGGTTGCAGCATGTTCGCCCGCGGCATTCACCATTGCCTGATAGGCGCGCGATACACGTTCCCAACGATTGTCACGATCCATCGCCCAATAGCGCCCGATCACTGTGCCCACCCGCGCCCCTTCGGGCAGATCGCGCACCAACCGTTCGATGAACCCGCCGGCGCTGTCCGGGGCCACATCGCGCCCGTCGGTGATCGCATGCAGCACCACCGGCACACCCTGACGGACCAGCGCATGACAGGCCGCCAGCACATGCACGATATGGCCATGCACCCCGCCATCCGACACGACCCCCATCAGATGTGCCGCCCCGCCCGAAGCTTTCAGCTTGCCGGCAAACGCCACCAGCGCCGCGTTTTCAAAGAACGACCCGTCCTCGATCGACAGGTCGATCGCGCCCAGATCCATCGCGACCACGCGACCCGCACCGATATTGGTGTGCCCCACCTCGGAATTGCCCATCTGTCCGGTGGGCAGGCCCACATCCGGCCCATGGGTGATCAGCGTGGCCTTCGGGCAGGTCGCCATGATCCGGTCGATATTGGGGGTGTGGGCCAGCGCGGGGGCGTTGCCCTCGGTTTCGGCGCGCTCGCCCCAGCCGTCAAGAATGCACAGCACAACGGGTTTCGGACGGGTCATCGGCGCCTCCTGAACTGATTTGGCCTTACATACGGCGGCGCCCCCCCAACGGCAACAAGGCCCCCTTCGGCTTTGCACAAATATCCCGGGGGAGTCGCCGCAAGGCGACGGGGGCAGCGCCCCCTACACCCGATGGTAGGGGGTGCCGGCCAGGATCTGGCCCGCCCGGTAAAGCTGTTCGGCCAGCATCACCCGCACCAGCATGTGGGGCCAGACCATCTTGCCGAAACTGATCGAGAAATCGGCCCTGGCGCGCAGCACCGGGGCGATCCCGTCGGCGCCGCCGATCACCAGGCACAGGTTGCGTCCGGCATCACGCCAGCCGCCGATCCGGTCCGCAAATTCCGGCGAGGACAGCATCGCCCCGCGCTCATCCAGCGTCACCAGAACCGCGCCCTGCGGAATGACGCGTTCCAGCAGCGCGGCCTCGGCTTCCATGCCAAGGTTCTTCTTGTCCTCGACCTCGACAACGGCGGCAGGGCCAAGGCCAAAGGCCCGCCCCGCCTTGCCGAAACGGTCAAGATAGTCGTTCACCAGCGTCAGTTCGGGTCCGGCGCGCAGCCGGCCCACCGCCGCGATCGTCACCCGCATCAGACCTGGGTCGCCCCCGAGGGCATCCACATCTTTTCCAGCTGATAGAATTCGCGCACTTCGGGGCGGAACACATGGACGATCACGTCATTGGTGTCGATCAGGACCCAGTCGCCCTGATCCTTGCCCTCGATCTTGCAGCTGCGGTCAAAGTCCTGCTTCAGCCGATCCATCAGCTTTTCGGCGATGGCACCCACCTGCCGCGAGGACCGCCCCGAGCAGATCACCATGTAATCGGCCATGGACGACCGGCCCCGAAGGTCGATCGGGACGATGTCTTCGGCCTTGTCATCTTCGAGGGACTCGATGATCCGGGCAAGCAGCTGTTCGCTTGTCACGTCGGATCCGTGCGTGCTGACGCCGACCGTCATGGGCGCGGCCTTTTCGGCCGGGGTTCTGGCCGCCGATGGTGTCTGAGACAGGACATAGTCCTCCTGGGTTGCGCGCCGATACCGGACCCCGGCGCCGGGAATATGACAAGCCTAACACCGGGCGCGCGAAATCTCAACGTTGGCACGATGCTGCTGTCGTGGTTTTCAGCCGTCGGCCATATCCGCCGGCCGGGCGCGCGGCAAGGGCCGTTTTCGGTTTCAGCACGGTTTCGATTGCCAGACTCGATCCGCTGGCTTATTTAGCGCGCATGATCCGTTTTTTCGACATGGACGATCGCGCCCGTCTTCCCTGGCGCTTTTACGGCGAAAGCCGGTCCATCCTCGCGCGACTTTGACGCCGGGGCGTGCCTTGGCGCGCCCAGTTACGCGTTAACCGATCACCAGCCATCCTTCAGAAAGTGAGAGCCATGTCCGCTCCGAAAACCCTCTATGACAAGATCTGGGATGCCCATGTCGTGGATACCCAGCCCGACGGCACCTGCCTGCTGTATATCGACCGTCACCTGGTCCACGAAGTGACCAGCCCGCAGGCCTTTGAAGGGCTGCGCATGTCGGGCCGCAAGGTGCGGGCGCCGGAAAAGACCATCGCCGTGCCGGACCACAACGTCCCCACCACCGCGGGCCGCGAAACCCATATCGACAATGAGGAATCGCGCATCCAGGTCGACGCGCTGGACAAGAACGCCAGGGATTTCGGCATCAACTATTATCCGGTGACCGACATCCGTCAGGGCATCGTGCATATCGTCGGCCCCGAACAGGGCTGGACCCTGCCGGGCATGACCGTCGTTTGCGGTGACAGCCACACCGCCACGCATGGCGCCTTCGGCGCGCTGGCGCATGGCATCGGCACCTCCGAGGTGGAACACGTTCTGGCCACCCAGACGCTGATCCAGAAGAAATCCAGGAACATGAAAGTGGAAATCACCGGGAAACTGCGCCCGGGCGTCACCGCCAAGGACATCACCCTGTCGATCATCGGTCAGACCGGCACCGCCGGCGGTACCGGCTATGTCATCGAATATTGTGGCGAGGCGATCCGCGATCTGTCGATGGAAGGCCGCATGACCGTGTGTAACATGGCGATCGAAGGCGGCGCCCGTGCCGGCCTGATCGCACCGGATGAAACGACCTTTGACTATGTCAAGGGCCGTCCGCACGCCCCCAAGGGCGCCGCGTGGGAAGCCGCGCTGGCCTGGTGGAAGACGCTTTACACCGATGAAGGCGCGCATTTCGACAAGGTCGTGACGATCCGCGGCGAAGACATCGCCCCCGTCGTGACCTGGGGCACCAGCCCCGAAGACGTGCTGCCGATCACCGCCACCGTCCCCGCGCCGGAAGATTTCAACGGCGGCAAGGTCGATGCCGCACGCCGCAGCCTGGACTACATGGGCCTGACGCCGGGCATGAAGCTGACCGACATCAAGATCGATGCGGTCTTCATCGGGTCCTGCACCAACGGCCGGATTGAGGATCTGCGCGCCGCCGCCGAAATCCTGAAGGGCAAGCATCTGGCCCCGGGTGTGCGCGGCATGGTGGTGCCGGGGTCTGGTCTGGTGCGGCTGCAGGCCGAGGAAGAGGGTCTGGATAAGATATTCAAGGACGCGGGCTTTGAATGGCGTCTGGCCGGTTGCTCGATGTGCCTGGGGATGAACCCCGACCAGCTGGCACCGGGCGAACGCTGCGCGGCCACCTCGAACCGCAACTTCGAAGGCCGCATGGGCCGCGGCGGGCGCACCCATCTGATGAGCCCGGTCATGGCGGCCGCCGCCGCGATCACCGGCCATCTGACCGATGTGCGCGACATCATGGCCGAAACGGTCTGAGGAGACAGAACGATGGAAAAATTCGAAAAGCTGACCGGGATCGCGGCGCCGATGCCGCTGGTCAATATCGACACCGACATGATCATCCCGAAACAGTTCCTCAAGACGATCAAGCGCACCGGTCTTGGCGTGAACCTGTTCGACGAGATGCGCTATAACCCCGATGGCAGCGAAAATCCCGATTTCGTGCTGAACCAGCCCGCCTGGCGCCAGACCGAGATCCTGGTTGCGGGCGACAACTTCGGTTGCGGGTCATCGCGCGAGCATGCCCCCTGGGCGCTGAAGGATTTCGGCATCCGTGCGATCATCTCGACCAGCTTCGCCGACATCTTTTTCAATAACTGCTTCCAGAACGGCATCCTGCCGATCGTTCTGCCGCAAGAGGCGGTGGCGGTTCTGATGGAAGATGCGAAAAAGGGATCGAACGCGCGCATGACCGTTGACCTTGAGGCGCAGACCGTCACGTCGTCCGATGGGCAAGGCTTCCACTTTGAGGTTGATGCCTTCAAAAAGCACTGCCTGCTGAACGGGCTGGATGATATCGGGCTGACGCTGCAGAAGGTACCGGCGATCGACAGCTATGAAGCGCAGATGGCGCAGGCCCGTCCCTGGGTATAGGCCTATGGGCCTGTGCGGCCTTCTGTCCGAAAGATATTGGCCGTCCCCATGGGGCGGCCATTTTTCGCACCAGAATTGATGCAAAGTCGCACCAGTTTTCCCGCGAAACTGCCCGAATACTTACGCTAACGTTATGCTTGGTTGCGTGATCGGTGGGATTTGTCAAAGTGACAAAGCCGTGGAAGCAGGCGGCGTGCTCATGGTACAAGGGTCCGGCAGTGTATCGGACCCGACCGAAAGTGAGGCTGGGACAGTGGTTTCTCGATTCCCCGGGGCGCTTTTTCGCGCCTGTCTGGTGGTGTTGCTGGTGGTCATGCCATCGCTGATGCTGCCATCGGTCACATCGGATGCGGCGCAGGTGGTGGCACTGCTGGCGCTGTGTGCCGCGGCGCTGACGATGTTCGAATATGGCTCGGTCTATCCTGGCCTGGTCGAATTTCGCGATGCCCCGCCGTTCAACCGTATCCGGTTCGCATCCTTGTTCCTGACGGTGTTTCTGCTGTCTTTTGTGGTCATGGCTGAATTTCAGCCTACCACCCTGACCCGCTTCCTTGAGGTGCTGGGCGCCGCGGTGGCACGGCCCATCGATTTTCCTTACAGCCCCGTGCGCGTTCTGGTTCTGATGCTGCCTGCGGATGTCGGGGCCGCACATCTGGAACGGGTCCGCACGGCGGCCGGGGTCAGCTATCTGATTTCCCTGATGACGCTGGGCTATTTCGTGGTTCTGTTGCGCACTATGGGCTGGCCGCAATGCCGGACGGGGTTCAATGTGTGGGTGAACCTGCCCACTTTTGACCCGGCGGCGGGCGGTGATGTGGTCGAACGTCTGCGCCGGGATGCCTGGTTCAACGTTGCCCTTGGCTTTGTCTTGCCGTTCATTATACCTGCGGTTGTAAAGGCGATCTCGATGACGGTGACCCCGATCACGCTGACCTCGCCGCATACGATGATCTGGATGGTGACGGCATGGGCATTCCTTCCGGCAAGCCTGCTGATGCGGGGCATCGCCATGGGGCGGGTCGCCAGCATGATCGAGGCGAAGCGCGCCGAAAGCCGGTCCGAGTCTTTCGCGCCGGCCTGATCGCCGCGGCTTTGGCCGTGCTGGCAGGTCCGGCCCTGGCCGAGGCGCTGCGCATCGCCACCTTCAACGCCGATCTCACCCGCCGGGGCCCGGGGCTTTTGCTGCGTGATATCCGGTCCGGCAAGGATGCCCGGGTTGAGGCTGTTGTAACGGTCATCGCCAGCGCCGGGGCGGATGTGATCGTACTGACCGGGATGGATTGGGACCATGACGCGCTGGCGCTACAGGCGCTGGCGGCGCGGCTTGCCGAACGCGGGGCAGATTATCCACATCTGTTCACCGCGCGGCCGAACACCGGCTTGCCGACCGGCCTTGATCTGGATGGAAACGGCAGGCTGGGCGAGGCGCGCGATGCCCAGGGCTATGGCCGGTTCACGGGTGAAGGTGGGATGGCCGTCCTGTCGCGCCTGCCGATCCGGGCGGACGGACTGCGCGATTTTTCCGCCCTTTTATGGGCCGACCTGCCCGATGCGCTGATCGATGGTGCCGGGCTTGTGCCCCCGGCGCGGGCAGTGCAGCGGCTGTCGTCCACCGCGCATTGGGATCTGCCGCTGGCCCTGCCCGGCGGTGCCGCGCTGCATCTGTGGGCCTATCATGCAACGCCGCCCGTCTTTGACGGCCCCGAGGATCGCAACGGGCGGCGCAACCATGACGAAACCGCGTTCTGGCTGCGCTATCTGGAAGGGCGATTGCCACAGGTGCCCGCCGATGCGCCCTTTGTCATTCTGGGCGATGCCAATCTCGACCCGGAAAAGGGCGAGGGCCGACCCCAGGCGCTGCGCGCGCTTTTGGCGCATCCAGCGGTGCAGGATCCCCTGGCGGGTCTGGCCACGGTGGATTGGCCCGATACCGGCCCGCGGCGGGTGGATTATGTCCTGCCCGCGGCGGAATTGCGGGTCACGGGCGCCGGCGTTCTGTGGCCCGCAGAAGGCCCCCTGGCCGGGGTGGTGGCGGCTGCCTCGCGGCATCGGCTTGTCTGGGTGGATGTCACCCTACCCTGAGCCCGCGCATGAACAGATGTTCCTTCACCACCCGTCCCAACGACTTCATCGGCGTGTCCGGGAACAGGGTGCGAAAGTCGGACCCGTCGATGCCATGGTCGATGTCGTAAAGATAGCGCATTTCACGCAGCTCGCGGCCCAGTTCCCAGACCGGCGAGGTCAGCGACAGCGCCCACCAGGGGAATTTTCCCACTGTCATCGCGCGGTTCAGTTGACGGCCCGTTTCGGCCACCAGATCGTCGGTGGAAAAGACGGTGCCGGGGTAGCCAAGGTCCAGGAAATCCGGCAGGCCGTCGCCCGTTTCGGCCAGGGCGACGGCGGTGCGGGTCAGATCGCCCAGATCGGTATAGACGCGCCGTGCCGCCGTGCGGCCCATCGCGGTGATGCGCCCCTTGGCGACATGTTTCAGCATCACGCGGTTCAGGATCGTCGCAGGCGCATCGGCCTGAATGAAATCGCCCGCCCGCAGGATCAGGACGCGCGCGCCTTCCTCGGCCACGGCGCGGCGATAGCGCGCCTCCATGCCGGCGCGCACGCGGCCCTTGCGCGAACAGGGGTCATGCGGGGTCTGCGCGCCCCAGGGGCCGGGTTGGCGGCCAAAGACATAGACATTGCCGGGCACCAGCACCCGCGCGCCATTGGTCCGGGCGGCCGCCAGAACCTGTTCGGTGATCTCGGGGATGAACCTGTCCCAGGCGTGGTAATCGGGGGGGTTCATCGCGTTGATGATCCATTGAACCCCGCGCGCGGCCAGCGCCATGTCGGTGCCGCGGTGATAGCGCGCCACATCCCAGCCCGCCGCGCGAAACGCGCGTGCCGCCGCCGTGCCAAATGTGCCGCTCATCCCGGTGATAAGAACCCTGCGTCCCATGCCCTGCCTATCCTGCCATCTTTTGGCGCAGCATGGACCGCCCGGTCCGGCGGGGCGAGGGGGCCGTTTGCCCACGCGCGGAACCTTGCCGGCCCTTCGGCCAAAGCCCGCCGACCGGGCCGTTACCGCAAGCGCGCTTGACCCGGCGTTCCCCTTTGGCTACGCCCCTTGCGACCCCATTTGACCGGAGATCCCCATGGCGAACCCCTCCCTCCTTATCCTCGCCGGCGACGGCATTGGCCCCGAAGTCATGGCCGAGGTGAAAAAGATCATCGGCTGGTTCGACACCAAGCGCGGCATCACCTTTGACGTGTCCGAAGATCTGGTGGGCGGCTGCGCCTATGACGCGCATGGCACGCCGTTGCATGATGATACAATGGCCAGGGCCCAGGCGGTGGATGCGGTCCTGCTGGGCGCCGTGGGCGGCCCGAAATACGACAATCTGGATTTCAGCGTGAAGCCCGAACGCGGCCTGCTGCGCCTGCGCAAGGAAATGGACCTGTATGCGAACCTGCGCCCGGCGCAGTGCTTTGACGCGCTGGCGGATTTCTCGTCGCTGAAAAAGGATGTGGTCGCGGGTCTTGATATCATGATCGTGCGCGAACTGACCTCGGGTGTTTATTTCGGTGAACCGCGTGGCATCTTCCAGGAAGGCAACGAGCGCGTGGGCATCAACACCCAGCGCTACACCGAAAGCGAAATCGCCCGCGTCGCGCGCTCGGCCTTCGAACTCGCCCGCAAGCGCGGCAACAAGGTCTGCTCGATGGAGAAGGCCAATGTCATGGAATCCGGCATCCTGTGGCGCGAGGTGGTGCAGAAGGTCCACGATACCGAATACCCGGATGTGGAATTGTCGCACATGTATGCCGATGCGGGCGCGATGCAGCTGACCCGCTGGCCCAAGCAGTTCGACGTGATCGTGACCGACAACCTGTTCGGTGACCTGCTGTCGGACCTGGCCGCGATGCTGACCGGCAGCCTTGGCATGCTGCCCTCGGCCAGCCTTGGCGCGCCGATGGCCAATGGCCGGCCCAAGGCGCTGTATGAACCCGTTCACGGTTCTGCCCCTGATATCGCCGGTCAGGGCAAGGCCAACCCGATCGCCTGCATCCTGTCCTTCGCGATGGCGTTGCGGTATTCCTTCGATCTGGGCGACGAAGCCAGCCGCGTCGAAAAGGCCGTGGAAAAGGTGCTGGCCGATGGCGCCCGCACCGCCGACCTGATGGGCCCCGAAGGCGGCAAGCCGGTCTCGACCTCGGAAATGGGCGACAAGATCATTGCGGCGCTGGACGCCAGCCTCTGATCCGCGACACATCCATGCAAAGGCCCGCGCATCACACGCGGGCCTTTGTCATTTATGCAGGGCCGTTTCCGCATAAAGGGCGACGCGCGCGGCATGGTGGGCCACCCGTTCCAGCCAGCGGATCGCATCGGTCAGGGGAAACAGGTCCGACACCGGGATCAGCCCGGCATGTTCGCGCAAAAGCACCCCGCGCCGATGCCGTCTGGTGCGTTGCGTGATCAGCGCGGCCAGACGTTCGCGCCGGTCCGCGGGCAGGTCGCGGGTCAATGATGCCGCCAGCGCCGCACCGGGCCGCAACAGATGGCGGTCCACCATCAGCGTGGCGATGCGGTTGTGTTCCCCGGCGCGGGCCAACAGGCGTGACAGGTGGTCGAAGGCGTGCAGCAGCGCCGAATAGCGCGCCAGATCGGCCTTGCGATCGGGGGGCACGCGGATGCGGGCCAGATAATCCTCAAGCTCGGTCAGGGCGGGTTGCACCTGTGCGCCCAGCGTCGACAGGCCGCGGAAATCGTGCGCCGGGCCAAGCGCGCCCGCCAGCGCGGCAAAGATCGCGCGCGCGATCGCCTGAACCACCGCTTGCGCGGCATCCATCGCAGCGCCCTCATCAGGCAACAGCCGCGGGTCCAGTGGCGCCGCCAGCGCGACGCGGCGTTCCGGCACCAGCCATTCGACAAAGGCCGCGAAACGGTGGGTCAAGGGCAGAAAGACAAGCGTGCCCAGAAGGTTGAACCCTGTATGGAACAGCACCAGCGCGGTCTGGTCATCACGGCCCAGCGCCGTGCCATGCAGCAGCGGCGCGGCGAGATCCAGCAACGGAAAGGCCAGAACCGCTGTGCCCAGATTGAACAGCAGGTTCGCCAGCGCGGTCATGCGCATCGCGCGCCCCCCGCCGATGGCGGCAATCACGGCGGTCAATGTGGTGCCGATGTTCATACCGATCATCATCGCAGCGCCCTGCGCGAAACTGACCGCGCCTGACCCCAGCATCACCAGGATCATCGCGGTCCCCGCAGACGACGATTGCGTCAGCGTCACCAGAATGATCCCGATGCCCACCAGTGCCAGCCGGCCAAGCCAGCCATCGCCGGGCAGCATGTCGGGCGTCAGCCGTCCTTCCAGCCCCACCATCGCGCCCTGCATCATGTCCAGCCCGATGAACAGCAGGCTGAGCCCCGCCAGAACACGGCCCGCGCGTTCGGTATGGCCGGTGCCCAGAACGGCCATCAGGCTGGCCATGAACAGGCCGGGCAGGGCGGCAAGGCCCAGTTTCAGCTTGAAGCCCACCAGCATCACGATCCAGCCGGTCACCGTGGTGCCGATATTGGCGCCGAACAGCACGCCAAGGGCCTGCGAAAAGCCGATCAGCCCGGCGCCGACAAAGCCGATCGTTGTCAGCGTTATGGCGGTGGAACTTTGCACCGCCGCCGTGGCCGCCGCGCCGGTGATCGTGCCTTTCAGCGGGGTTTCGGTAAAGCGGGCCAGCATCCGCCGCAGGCTGCCCGAGGCGATTTCGCGCAGGGAAACGGTCATCACCTCCATCCCGAACAGGAACAGCCCGATTCCACCCAGAAACTGCAGCAATGCCTGATTCATCCCGTCCTCCAACGCCCGCCGATCTTCGCGGGCGCGCCCCTGTTTCGCAAGCGGATGCGACCGCAAGTGGCTTGTGGCGTGCCATGCTGCAAAAGCCGCTTGCAAAAGCCGCTGCGAAGCGGTAACCCCCGCCCACACGGTCGGAGCGTAGCGCAGCCTGGTAGCGCACCTGCTTCGGGAGCAGGGGGTCGGAGGTTCGAATCCTCTCGCTCCGACCAGTTTTCCCGCATATTTCAAATGGTTTGGATCAGGCCACGGGGCAGGGCGCCCATTCGGTCATTCAAAGCAATCTGCGCGCCCGTCCCTGCGGATGGTGGCTGCCCCATCCTCGATCGACTGCGCGCGGCGCGACACGAAGGCCGAGGGCTTGGCCGCGCTGCGTTCCTTGGGGTTGGGCAGCACCGCGGCCAGCAGCGCCGCCTGTCGCGCCGTCAGCTTGTCGGGCGTGGTGCGGAAATAACGGAAGGCCGCGGCATTCACGCCAAACACACCCTCGTCGAATTCCGCGACGTTCAGGTAAACCTCAAGAATGCGCCGCTTGGACCAGACCGCCTCGACCGCCGGTGTCAGGGCCGCCTCCATCGCCTTGCGCAGCCAGCTGCGGCCCTGCCACAGGAAAACGTTTTTCACCACCTGTTGCGTCAGCGTTGACGCGCCGCGGTTTGCGCCTTCATCCAGCGCCAGCCGGATCGCGCGCATGTCAAAGCCCCAGTGGCGGCAGAAATTCGCATCCTCGGCCGCCACGACCGACCGGGCCATGACGGGGGCGATGTCTTCCAGCGGGGTCCATTGCCGGTCAACCCCGCCAAGGCGGCGCGTCTCGGACCAGATGGTCAGCGTGGTGGGCGGGTTGACCACGGTGTAAAGCACGACCAGCGCCAGACAGATTGCCGCAACCCCGGCCAGCGCGCGCAATCCCCAGCGCAGCGCCCAAGCCTTGGGCCGCCGCCAGAGAAGCCCCGGCAGGGCGGGCTTTGCAGCCGTTTTCTTCAAGGACTTCTTGCGCGCCATGCCGCCATAAGTCACGCGCCGCCGTGATGGTCAAGCCGACAGAAGCTGTGCGACCGACCCATGAGCAAGCGGCCGCGCGAGCCGCCAGTGCGGTGCCGCGCGGCCATCTGGCATCAGCGCGCCAAGGTCCACCAGTTCGGCCCGCAGCGCGGGATCGGATTCAAGGATCGTGTCGCCGGGGAAAAAGCTTTCGCAGGGCACGCCATTCCCGGTCAGGATTTCGTGGCGTTCCAGCAGCAGGTGGACATAGGTCACCGATGCGCGTGGCGCGCGGCGGATGCTGTGGCCGTTGATCAGATGCTTGGCCGCTATCAGCACCTCGGGCGCGCCCAGATGGATCTCGGCCCGCCAGCCACACAAAAGCATGCGGTGCTGCGGGGAAACCTCGATGGCTTCGGGGTTGTCGAAGGCGCCCGGCTCAAAGCGCACGGGGGCGTGTTCGCGCCAGGCGTCAACCGTGCGCTTGCCCACCCAGCACAGGGGTTGCGCGCCATGATCGCGCGTGCTGACCAGATCGCCCTGCCGCAGCCATTCCACCGGCTTTCGCCCTTCGGGTGTGTCGATCAGCGTGCCTGCGGTGAAGCAGGGAATGCCCAGCGCACTGGCAGGAATTTGCGTTGAATTGGGCACCGATGTGGAACTGATAAAGACCGCCGGGTCCAGGTTCGTACCGTCAATAGGCGTGAACAGTATACGCCCGTCGTCAAGATGAAAGGTCACGCCGGTGATGGTCTGGGTGATGCCGTTCACCTCGACGGTGACGGTATCGTTCACATAGACCTTGGTGATGCGGCTTCCGTCGATCAGGTCACGATTCGCGCTGTTGCTTGATGGTGCCGGGTTCAGGTAGCTGTTGTTGTTATTGTCTTCGATTGTCAGGTAGAGGACGCCAAGCGTGGTCCCCTCGGCCGGTGGATTGGCCGGGTCCAACATATAAAACTGATCCTGAAAAATCGCCACTATGTCTTGCCTGCTTATATTTTCTCATCATGATATGATGACATGGAAGGACGCGCAGGGCAAAATAATTCGTTAACTTTTTCGGGGATGCGTGTCATGGCACGGAAAAAGGCGGGACCGATGGCCCCGCCTCTTGTGCATCGTTTTTTGCCGCGTCACTCGGCCGGGATGGCGCGTTCGGCCTCGGTGCCCAGCGGGTGGGGCAGGTGGATCAGCATCTCCCTGGGGCAGACCTGCAGGAAATTGGCGCGTTCGGCTTGCCAGTTCTGCACGATCTGGGCGGCCTTGCGGCTGCCGGTCTGGGCGGCGTGACGTTCGATCAACCCCTTAAGCTGTGCTTCCCAATGCGGGTGCGATACCGCACAGGTCACCAGGCTTTCCAGGTTCATGTAATCATGGGCCACGCCGTTGGGATCATACAGATAGGCCATGCCCCCGGTCATGCCCGCACCAAAGTTCGCGCCGATCCGGCCAAGGATGACCGCAACACCCCCGGTCATGTATTCGCAGCCATTGGTGCCACAGCCCTCGACCACCACCTTCGCGCCCGAGTTGCGCACGGCAAACCGTTCGCCCGCACGGCCTGCCGCGAACAGATGGCCATCGGTCGCCCCATACAGGCAGGTGTTACCGATGATGGTGTTGTCCGATGCGGTCAGCGGCGAATTCATCGGCGGGTGCACCACGATCATTCCGCCCGAAAGGCCCTTGCCAACATAGTCGTTGGCATCGCCCGACACCTCGATTTTCAGCCCCGGCGCGGCAAAGGCGCCCAGCGACTGCCCGCAAGACCCGGTCAGCTTGACCGTCAGATGGTCGGGCTGCAGGCTGTTGCGCATGCCAAATCGCTTGACGATATGGCTGGACGCGCGCGTGCCGATGGTGCGGTGCGTGTTGCGCACGGCATAGGACAGCTGCATCTTTTCGCCATCCTCGAAGAAGCGCGCGCCGTCGCGGATGATTTCCGCATCCAGCGTATCGGGCACGAAGTTGCGCGGCTTGGACCGATCGTAGACGATCTTGTCCCAGCCATCGACCGTGATCAGCAGCGGGTTCAGGTCCAGATCGTCCAGATGCGCGGACCCGCGGCTGACCTGGGTCAGCAGATCGGCCCGCCCGATCACCTCGTCAAGCGACCGCGCGCCGATCAATGCAAGAATTTCCCGCACCTCTTGCGCGTAAAAGGTGATCAGGTTCACGACCTTGTCGGCGCTGCCGCTAAAGCGGGCACGCAAGGCGGGGTCCTGGGTGCAGACGCCCACCGGGCAGGTGTTCGACTGACACTGGCGCACCATGATGCAGCCCATCGCGATCAGCGCGGCGGTGCCGATGCCGAATTCCTCGGCCCCCATCATCGCCGCCATCACGATGTCGCGCCCGGTCCGCAGGCCACCATCGGTTCGCAGGGTGACGCGTTCGCGCAGGTTGTTCATTGCCAGAACCTGATGCGCCTCGGTCAGGCCCATTTCCCAGGGCAGGCCCGCGTACTTGATGGACGTGGCGGGGCTGGCCCCGGTGCCGCCGTTATGGCCGGAAATCAGGATGATGTCGGCCTTGGCCTTGGCCACCCCGGCCGCGATCGTGCCCACGCCCGAGGACGCCACCAGCTTGACCGTCACCTTGGCGCGCGGGTTGATCTGTTTCAGGTCATAGATCAGCTGCGCCAGATCCTCGATGGAATAGATGTCATGGTGCGGCGGGGGCGAGATCAGCGTCACGCCTTTGGTCGAATGGCGCAGCCGCGCGATCAGTTCGGTGACCTTCATGCCGGGCAGCTGGCCGCCCTCGCCGGGCTTGGCGCCCTGGGCCACCTTGATTTCCAGTTCCTCGCAGGCGTTCAGATATTCTGCCGTCACGCCGAACCGGCCCGAGGCCACCTGCTTGATCTTGGCGCTGGGGTTGTCGCCATTGGGCAGCGGCATGTGGTGTGCCGGGTCTTCGCCACCCTCGCCGCTGTCGGATTTCGCGCCGATGCGGTTCATCGCGATGTTCAGCGTCATATGCGCCTCGGGCGACAGGGCCCCAAGCGACATGCCCGGCGTCACGAACCGCTTGCGGATCGAGGTGATCGATTCCACCTCTTCGATCGGCACCGGCTTGCCCAGCGACTTGATGTCCAGCAGGTCGCGGATGTGGATCGGCGGGTTGGCCCGCATCGCGGCGGAATATTGTTTCCACAGGTCATAGCTGGCACGGTCGCAGGCCGATTGCAGCATGTGCATCGTCTGCGCTTCCCAGGCGTGCTTTTCGCCGGTACGGCGCGCCTTGTAGAAGCCGCCGATCGGCAGAACGTCCTGACCGCCCTTCCAGCCCTTGGCGTGAACTTCTTCCAGTTTGTGCTGGATGCCGTGCAGGCCGATGCCGGAAATTCGGCTGTGCATGCCGGGGAAATATTCCGCCACCATCGCGCGCGACAGGCCTACGGCCTCAAAGTTCAGGCCGCCGCGATAGGACGACAGCACCGAGATGCCCATCTTGGCCATGATCTTCAGCAGGCCCGCGTCGATCGCTTCGCGATAGCGGCGGATGGCCTCGACCAGGCTGCCCTCCAGCAGGCCGCGTTCGATCCGGTCGGCGATGCTGTCCTGCGCCAGATAGGGGTTCACCGTGGTCGCGCCGCAGCCGATCAGTACCGCAAAGTAATGCGCGTCGATGCATTCGGCGGACCGCACGTTAAGCGAACAGAACGTCCGCAGCCCCTTGCGCGTCAGCCAGCTGTGCACCGCGCTGGTGGCCAGGATCATCGGCATCGCGACCCGATCCGCGCCCTGATGCTGATCGGTCAGCACCAGATGGCCCGCACCGGACCGCACGGCATCCTCGGCCTCGGCGCGGATGCGTTCCAGCCCCTCGCGCAGCGCCTCCTGGCCGGCACCGGCGGGGAAGGTGCAGTCGATCACGCTGACATTGGCGCCGAAATATTTCAGCATCTCGTCGAATTCGGCATTGGCGACGAAGGGGCTTTCCAGCACCAGGATTTCGGTCTGGCTGCTGTCTTCGTCCAGCACGTTCTTGAGGTTTCCAAAGCGCGTCTTCAGGCTCATCACCCGGGTTTCGCGCAAGCTGTCGATCGGCGGGTTGGTGACCTGGCTGAAGTTCTGGCGGAAGAAATGGCTTAGCGGACGGTATTGCCGCGACAGAACGGCGGGCGGTGTATCATCGCCCATCGAGGCGATGGCCTCTTTCGCATCCTCGGCCATGGGTGCCAGGATCTGTTCCAGTTCCTCGACCGAATAGCCCGCGGCGATCTGGCGCTTGCGCAGCCCGGCCCCGGCGAAGATCGCGGTTTCGGGCAGTTCATCCAGCGGCGGGCTGAGGTTGACGACCTTGGACACCCAGTCGCCAAAGGGCTGGCTGTTGGCCAGCCGGTCCTTGATCGCGGTGTCGTGGTACAACTTGCCCTCGCGCATGTCGACGGCGATCATCTGGCCCGGGCCAAGCGCGCCCTTTTCGCGCACTGTCGCCTCATCCACCGGAACCATGCCCACCTCGGACCCCGCGATCAGCAGGCCGTCGCCGGTGACGACGTAGCGCATCGGGCGTAACCCGTTGCGGTCCAGCCCGCCGCAGACCCAGCGGCCATCGGTCATCGCCAGCGCGGCGGGGCCGTCCCAGGGCTCCATCACGGCGTTGCAATAGGCATACATGTCCTGCCAGGCCTTGGGCATGTCGGTCGTGGCCTTGGACCAGGCTTCGGGCACCAGCATGGTCTTGGTCATCGGCGCGCTGCGGCCGGACCGCACCATCACCTCAAACACCGCATCCAGCGCGCCGGAATCGGACGTGCCAGACGGGATGATCGGCTTGATCTCGTCCGCCATCTCGCCAAAGGCGGCAGAAGCCATGCGGATTTCGTGGCTTTTCATCCAGTTGATGTTGCCCTTGAGCGTGTTGATCTCGCCATTATGGGCCAGCATGCGGAAGGGCTGGGCCAGCCACCACTGCGGAAAGGTGTTGGTGGAATATCGCTGGTGATAGATCGCAAAGGCGGATTCGAACCGCGGGTCCATCAGGTCGGGGTAGAAGACCGCGACCTGTTCGGCCAGCATCATGCCCTTGTAGATGATGCTGCGGCAGGACAGCGAACAGAGGTAAAGGCCCGCGATCTGCGCGGCGATAGCCGCCTTTTCGATGCGACGGCGGATGATATACAGCTCGCGCTCGAACGTTTCCTCATCAATATCCTTTTCGCAGCGGATCAGGATCTGTTCGATTTCGGGACGCGTGGCATTGGCCTTGTCGCCCAGAACGGATGTATCCACCGGCACATGCCGCCAGCCATAGATGTAATGGCCCATCCGCAGCACTTCGGTTTCCACGATCGTGCGGCAGCGTTCCTGCGCGGCGAAATCGGTGCGCGGCAAAAAGATCTGGCCCACGGCGACGCGCTTGGTCAGGTCGGGTTCGTGCCCGGTGCGGCGGACCTGATCGTAGAAGAATGGCACCGGGATCTGGACATGGATGCCCGCGCCGTCGCCGGTCTTGCCGTCGGCATCCACCGCGCCGCGGTGCCAGACCGCCTTCAGCGCGTCGATGCCGTTTTCCACGACCTTGCGGCTGGGCTTGCCATTGATCGACACCACCAGCCCCACCCCGCAGGATGCATGTTCGTCATCCTGCTTGTAGAGGCTGTTTTCCGCCATCCACTTGCGCTTGGCTTCTTCGGCGGCAACCCAGGTTTCGTCATATTTCGTCATAAGTGCCTCCTACAGGATGGGTCTTACAGGGGGGGCGGGCGTGCCGGTCATCAGCGCGTCGCAATCAAGGATCGGTTCTGCCGCGCCGAAACCTTCGTCGCCCGGAAAGGCGAACAGGACGGGCGGCTGGGTCGTGGTCACGCGGTCGCCGACCGCGTTTTCAAAGATTTCGCTGTCGGACAGGAACAGGCGCATGTCGCGGTTGATGAATTGCATCCCCCTGCGGCGCGACAGGAAATTGCCCGCCGCGTCAAAGGCGCTGAGGTCGAATTCGCAGCGTTCCAGCGGGACGCCGTCGATCGTCACCGTTTCGCCGGTCAGCCGGTCAAAGCCGCGATAGCGGGTCTGCGTGCCGGTGTTGCTGTCGGTGACGAAATCATAATCGTCCCGCCCCGTCGCCAGAAGCGCGCTGAAGGACGCGTGATCCGCGGATCCGCTTTCGTCCAGCCAGTCAACCTCGCCGGTGGCATGGCTGATCGATTCCATCCAGCGGGTTTCGGTGTCGATGCGGCTGGTGAAGAACAGGCCCTGCCCGTCTCCATAGGCGATCCAGCGGTCGCCGGGGGTGTCGCTGGCGCAACCGTAGTGATTGGCGACGGTGCATTGGCGATATTGCACCGTCACCAAAAGCGTGCAGCCCGGCGGCGGGGTGAAGGTCGCGCCGTGCGCGGGCAGGGCGGCCAGAAGCCCGCCCATCAATGCCGCGAAGGTGCGAAAGCCGAACATCTTGCGATCCTTCCAGAAAAGCGGGTCACGGGGACCCGCAAAGCACATGTGCAGGTGGCGCTATTCAGCGGCGACCATCGCGGGCTGGCCCAGGAACGACAGGATCGAGGCCCCGGCTTCGCGCCCGTCGCGGATCGCCCAGACCACAAGGCTTGCGCCGCGCACGATGTCGCCCACGGCATAGACGCCCGGCAGGCTGGTGGCATGGGTGCCGAAATCGGCACGCACGGTGCCCCAGCGGGTGACCTCCAGCCCGTCGGTGTTCCACAGTTTGGGCAGGTGTTCGGGTTCGAAGCCAAGGGCCTTGATGACCAGGCCGGCCTCTTCCAGATAGTCGGCGCCTTCGATCACCTCGGGGGCCTGGCGGCCGGTCGCATCGGGGGCACCAAGGCGCATCTTCTGCACCTGAACCCCCGTGACGGGGTTTCCGACAAAGCCCTTGGGCGCGGCCATCCAGACGAATTCGACACCCTCTTCCTCGGCATTCTGCACCTCACGCTGGCTGCCGGGCATGTTGGCGCGGTCGCGGCGGTACAGGCACTTCACGCTGGTTGCCCCCTGGCGGATCGCGGTGCGCACGCAATCCATCGCCGTGTCGCCGCCGCCGATCACCACCACACGCTTGCCCTCGGCGTTCAGCGTGCCATCGTCGAATTCCGGCACATCGTCGCCAAAGCTTTTGCGGTTTGAGGCGGTCAGATAGTCGATCGCCCGCACGATGCCGGCGGCATCGGCGCCCGGGTCGGTCAGTTCGCGGGTTTTGTAGACGCCGGTGGCGATCAGCACCGCGTCATGCTTGCCGCGGATCGCGTCAAAGGAAATGTCGGTACCTACGTTGCAGTTCAGCACGAATTGCACGCCGCCCTGTTCCAGCTGGCCGATGCGGTTCATCACCACGTCCTTTTCCAGCTTGAAGCCCGGGATGCCATAGGTCAGCAGCCCGCCCGCGCGGTCGTAGCGGTCATAGACCGTGACCTGCACCCCGGCGCGGCGCAGCACGTCCGCCGCCGCAAGCCCCCCCGGCCCCGCGCCGATGATGCCCACGCTTTCGGCCCGTTCCGTCACAGGCTTGATCGGTTGCACCCAGCCCATGTCCCAGGCGGTGTCGGTGATGTATTTTTCCACCGCGCCAATCGTCACCGTGCCGTGGCCGGATTGTTCGATGACGCAGTTGCCTTCGCACAGGCGGTCCTGCGGGCAGATGCGGCCGCAGATTTCCGGGAAGGTGTTGGTGGCCTGGCTAAGCTCATAGGCTTCCTGCAACCGGCCCTCGGCGGTCAGGCGCAGCCAGTCGGGGATGTTGTTGTGCAGCGGGCAATGCGCCTGGCAATAGGGCACGCCGCACTGGCTGCAGCGGCTGGCCTGTTCGGCCGCCTTGGCATCGGCGAATTCGCGGTAGATTTCGTGGAAATCATGGGCGCGCTGGATGGCATCCCGCTTCTCCGGCATTTCCTTCGGAGTCGAGACGAATTTGAGCATGCGTTGCTGAGCCATGGCTGCGCCCTCCATTCTTGGTGGGGCAGTGCTACATCGGCGCCGATTCAAATAAAAGTCAGCTGTACTGACCTAACCGCAGGAATTTTCCCTTGATGCGCCCAGTGGATCAAAAAATTCTCAAAAAATAGGTCAGCAGTAATTACCTTTATATCGCCAGGGCAATCAGAACGATGCTTCCAACGATGATTCGCCACCATCCGAAGGGCGCGTAGCCGTGGCGCGACACGAAGGCCAGCAGCCCGCGGACCACGAAAACCGCGGCGACAAAGGCCGTGACGAACCCCACCGCGATCAGGTTCAGATCGTCCGCGGACAGCACGTCGCGATTCTTGTACAGATCATAGGCAAAGGCACCGGCCATCGTCGGCATCGACAGGAAAAAGGAAAACTCGGCCGCCGCGCGTTTGGATACGCCAAAAGCCATGGCGCCAACGATCGTCGCACCCGACCGCGACACCCCCGGCACCATCGCAAGGCACTGGCACAGACCGATCCTGAAGGCCGTGCCAAGGGGCAGGCGCATCGCGTCGTCCTCGGTGACGGTCAGGTTCATCCGGTCAACCATCAGCAGGATCAACCCGCCAATGATCAGCATCACCGCGATCAGGACCGGGGTTTCAAACAACACCGTCTTGATGAAGCCATGTGCCATCACCCCGATCACGACCGACGGCAGGAAGGCCAGCAGAACCGACAGGATGAAACGCCGGGCGGCCGGGTCACGGGGGGCGGCGCCGAACACCTCGATCAGGCGTTTGGCATAGACCCCCAGGATCGCAAGGATGGCGCCCAGCTGGATCACCACCTCAAAGGCGCGCCCGGTGCTTTCAAATCCCAGGAAATGCCCGGCCAGCAGAACGTGCCCGGTCGAGGACACGGGAATGAACTCGGTCAGCCCTTCAAGAAAACCCAGAAGCGCCGCGACAAGCGTGGCATGTTCCATTCAGGACGGCTTGCGCAGGTTCTTGGCCGAGGCATGAATTGCGTCATATTGCCCGTCGGGCCGGAACCGCCACAGATAGTCGGGCAGAACGGCGGCCATCGGCGTGGGCGTGATGCCCAGATCGGCAAAGCCACGGGCACCTTCGGCCACGACGTTGTCGGTCCGCAGGTTCTTGACCTGATCGCGGGTCAGCACCCGGTTGGTAACCAGGCCGCCGGTGATGAACTGGACGAAATCGAACAGACCGCCGATGATCGAGGCTGCGAAGAACGGGGTGTTGATCACCAGCCGGCGGCGGTTGATGACCTTCAGCATGTCCGCCATCAGGTCGCGGAAGCGGCGCACATCCGGCCCGCCCAGTTCATAGATGCCGGGGGTGGCGGCGCCCAGAACGCCGGCAACGGCGGCGCGGGCGACATCGTCCACATAGACCGGCTGGAACCGTGTCCCGGCGCCGACGACCGGCAGGATCGGGCCAAAGCGCGTCATGCCGGCGAAGCGGTTGAAAAAGCCATCCTCGGGCCCGAAGATGATCGACGGGCGCAGGATCACCGCATCGGGATAGGCGGCCAGCACGGCGGCTTCGCCTTCGGCCTTGGTGCGGGCATAGGCGCTTTCGGACCCGCCGTCCGCCCCGATCGCGGAAATCTGCACAAGCCGCGGCACGCCGGTTTCCGCGGCGATCCGTGCGACCCGGCCGGCGCCTTCGGCCTGCACGGCGTCAAACTTGTTGCGGCCTTCGTTGACCAGGACGCCCACGCAATTGACCACCGCATCGGCGCCGCGCATTGCGGTCCGCACACTGGCATCATCACGGATGTTGCACAGAACAGGTTCCACCTGGCCAACCGCGCCATAGGGCTTGACGAAAAGCGCCTCATTCGGGCGGCGCACGGCGACGCGCACGCGCCACCCCTCTTTCGCCATCCGGCGCGCGATATAGCGCCCGACAAATCCCGAACCGCCGTAGATCGTGACCAGCTTTGTCATGGCCGACTGCCTTTCGTTCCCGAAAATCCGCCCCCTGATTAGCGCCAAGGCCCAAGCGGAACAAGGGCAAAGGGGGGGTCGTGGATCGCTGCGGAAAAAATCTTGCAGAACCCCCGTTGACACTGTCACGGCGGCTCTGTAAATCGCCCCTCACGACACCTGCCCAGGTGGCGGAATTGGTAGACGCGCACGGTTCAGGTCCGTGTGCCGCAAGGCGTGGAGGTTCGAGTCCTCTCCTGGGCACCATTAAAAAACCGCGCGGTGCAAGCCGCGCGGTTTTTTCTTTCCGTCCACCAGATTACCACCACAGCGCAAATCGGGCCGTCTTTCCGGGCGCCGGGCGCCGGGCCAAACACCGCTCCCTGCCGTGCAAGGCGATCGGAACCCGTGTTTCGCCTTTGCATGGCGGCGGGGAATATCCGCCCCGCAAAAAGGCGCGAAAACCGCCCCCGATACCCGTCTGGCGGGAATTATACCTTGGAAGCCGGGGGGAAATCTGCGAAGCCCTGCAGGCAAAATGCACGTTTGCGGAAGATGCCGATGACATTTGATGAACGCCCGCCGGTCAGCCAGCAAACGCTGACCCACCTGCAGCGGCTTGAGGCTGAAAGCATCCACATCATGCGCGAGGTTGTGGCCAATGCCGACAACCCGGTGATGTTGTATTCGGTGGGCAAGGATTCGGCCTGCATGCTGCATCTGGCGAAAAAGGCCTTCTACCCCGCGCCGCCGCCCTTCCCGCTGTTGCATGTGGACACGACCTGGAAGTTCCGCGCGATGTATGATCTGCGCGACAAGGCCGCGCGCGAGGCGGGGATGGAACTGATCGTCCACCAGAACCCCGAGGCGCTGGAACAGGGGATCAACCCCTTTGATCACGGCAGCCTGCACACCGACATGTGGAAGACCGACGGTCTGAAACAGGCGCTGACGAAATACAATTTCGACGTGGCATTCGGCGGCGCGCGGCGGGATGAGGAAAAATCCCGCGCCAAGGAACGGGTGTTCTCATTCCGCTCGGCCAATCACCGCTGGGACCCCAAGAACCAGCGCCCTGAATTGTGGAAGCTTTACAACACGCGCAAGGGCAAGGGCGAATCGATCCGCGTCTTCCCGCTGTCGAACTGGACCGAACTGGACATCTGGCAATACATCCATCTGGAAGGCATTGAAATCGTGCCGCTGTATTTCTCGCAGCCGCGCCCGGTGGTGGAACGGGGCGGGCTGTTGCTGATGGTCGATGACGACCGCTTCCCGCTGGCGCCGGGCGAGGTGCCGCAGATGCGGTCGATCCGGTTCCGCACGCTGGGCTGCTATCCGCTGACCGGCGCGGTGGAATCCACCGCCGCCACCCTGCCCGAGGTGATTCAGGAAATGTTGCTGACAACCACATCGGAACGTCAGGGCCGTGCCATTGATCACGATCAGGCCGCCAGCATGGAGAAGAAAAAGCAGGAGGGGTATTTCTGATGACCGCCGATCTGACCCCCAAGTCCCCCGCCTATGTCGCCGACCGGCTGATCGCCGAGGATATCGACGCCTATCTGGAACAACACCAGCACAAGACCATGCTGCGCTTCATCACCTGCGGCTCGGTCGATGATGGCAAGTCCACGCTGATCGGGCGGCTGCTGTATGACAGCAAGATGATCTTTGAAGATCAGCTGGCCTCGCTGGAAAAGGACAGCAAGGCCGTTGGCACCCAGGGCGGTGACATCGACTTTGCCCTGCTGGTTGACGGGCTGGCGGCGGAACGCGAACAGGGCATCACCATCGACGTGGCCTACCGCTTTTTTGCCACCGACAAGCGCAAGTTCATCGTGGCCGACACGCCGGGCCATGAACAATACACGCGCAACATGGTCACCGGCGCCTCGACCGCGGATCTGGCGGTGATCCTGATCGATGCGCGTCAGGGCGTTCTGACGCAGACGCGGCGACACAGCTATCTGGTCCACCTGCTGGGTATCCGCAACGTGGTGCTGGCGGTCAACAAGATGGATCTTGTCGGCTATTCCGCCGAACGGTTCTATGAAATCGTCAAGGATTATTCGCATTTTGCGCAACAGATCGGGATGGAATCGTTCCTGCCGATCCCGATTTCCGGGCTGAAGGGCGATAATATCGTGGCGCATAGCGCCAATATGCCCTGGTATCAGGGGCCGACGCTTCTGGCCCATCTGGAAGAAGCGCCGCTCAACGATGCGCGGATGCAGGACTATGCCTTCCGCATGCCGGTGCAATGGGTCAACCGCCCCCATCTCGATTTCCGCGGTTTCGCCGGGCAGATCGGTGCCGGCACGATCCGGCCGGGCGATGCGATCCGGGTGCTGCCCTCGGGCAAGACCTCGACGGTCAAATCCATCGTCACCTTTGACGGCGATCTGGATCAGGCGGTGGCGGGGCAATCGGTCACGCTGACCTTTGCCGATGAAATCGACTGTTCGCGCGGCGATGTCATCGTGCAGGCCGATGAACCCTGCGAGGTCGCCGATCAGTTCGAATGCACCCTGGTCTGGATGGCCGAAGCCGAGATGCTGCCGGGCCGGCCCTATCTGCTGAAACTGGGCACCCAGACGGTGACCGCCAGCGTGACCGAACCGAAATATGAAATCAACGTCAACACGCTGGAACATCTGGCGGCGCGGACGCTGGGGTTGAATGCGATCGGGGTGTGCAACATCTCGACCGACCGGCCGATCCCGTTTGAGGCCTATGCCGCAAATCCCGATCTGGGTGGTTTTATCCTGATTGACCGGATCACCAATGCCACCGTCGCCGCCGGGATGATCCATTTCGCCCTGCGCCGCAGCCAGAACATCCACTGGCAGGCGCTTGAAATCGACCGTCAGGCACATGCCGCGCAGAAGAACCAGGCGCCCAGGGTGGTCTGGTTCACCGGCCTGTCCGGTTCCGGCAAGTCGACGATCGCCAACCTGGTGGAAAAGAGGCTTTATGCCCTTGGCAAGCATTCCTTCCTGCTGGACGGCGACAACATCCGGCACGGGCTGAACCGCGATCTGGGCTTCACCGATGCCGATCGGGTGGAAAACATCCGCCGCGTGGGCGAGGTGGCGCGCCTGATGGCGGATGCCGGGCTGATCGTGCTGACGGCCTTCATCTCGCCCTTCCGGTCGGAACGGCGGATGGTGCGCGACCTGATGCCCGAGGGCGAATTCATCGAGGTTTTCGTCAACACCCCGCTGGAGGTGGCCGAAGCCCGCGACGTGAAAGGCCTTTACAAAAAGGCCCGCGCCGGCGCGCTGAAAAACTTTACCGGCATCGACAGCCCCTATGAGTTGCCCGAACTGGCCGAGATCGAGGTTGATACCGTCAGCATGAGCCCCGAGGAAGCCGCCGAACGGATCGTCAGCTACCTGCTGAACCGCTGAGCGGTGGCCCGGCCCGCGCGTGGCAGCCTGGGCCGGGGCGGCGGCTGATCACCCGGTCGCGCGCCTGGGCAAGACCCAGCCGGGTCGCGGGAAATGGCAGGTATAGCCGTTCGGGTGGCGTTCCAGATAATCCTGATGCTCAGGCTCTGCCTGCCAGAAATCACCTATAGGTTCCACTTCGGTCACCACCTTGCCGGGCCACAGCCCCGAGGCGTTCACATCGGCGATCGTGTCCAGCGCGATACGCTTTTGTGTCTCATCGGTATGGTAGATCGCCGAACGGTAGGACGGGCCACGGTCATTGCCCTGACGGTTGGGCGTGGTCGGATCGTGGATCTGGAAGAAGAATTCCAGCAATGTGCGATAGCTCAGGCGCGCGGGATCAAAGATCACCTCGATCGCCTCGGCATGGGTGCCGTGGTTGCGGTATGTGGCATTGGGCACATCGCCACCGCTATATCCCACCCGGGTGCGGATCACGCCGGGGCGCTTGCGGATCAGATCCTGCATCCCCCAGAAACATCCCCCCGCCAGAACGGCGCGTTCCTCGGTCATCCTATTTCCCCCTGACAAGATCGACATAATCGCCATAGCCTGCGGCCTCCATCTCCTGCAGCGGGACAAAGCGCAGCGCGGCTGAATTGATGCAATAGCGCAGGCCCCCCCGGTCGCGCGGGCCATCGGGAAAGACATGGCCCAGATGGCTGTCGCCATGGGTCGAACGGACCTCGGTCCGGGTCATGCCGTGGCTGGTATCGGCCAGTTCGCGCACATGCGCCAGCGTGGCGGGGCGGGTAAAGCTGGGCCAGCCGCAACCCGATTCGAACTTGTCGGCCGAGGTGAACAACGGCTCGCCCGAGACGACATCGACGTAAAGGCCGGGGGCGTGGTTATGCAGATATTCGCCGGTGCCGGGCCGTTCGGTGCCGTTCAGCTGCGTCACGCGGAATTGTTCGGGGCTAAGCGCGGCAAGGGCCTCGGGGGTTTTGGCGTAGGGTGTCATCATCCTCTCCTGCGCGGCGGGGCGTGTGGTGGCTCAGGGTCAAAGATGGGCCTGAATGGCGGCTTGTCCAGCCCCGTCGCCCGCGTGGCAGCGTTGACGCGCCCGCAGGCGGTGCCTAAAAGCAAAGCCATCCGGGCGCGGACAGTGGTGCGCGCCAGCAGTGCCGGACTGACCGGAGACATCGGCCCGAAAGGGCCATCACGGCGGGGGTTGCCGTCCCGGGCGCCGGACCCCTCGCAGCCAGGGGTTTGAAGTGACCGTATATCTGCACAAGCACGACCTTCCCGAAGGTCTGGACCTTGGTCCTGTCGTGGCCATCGACACCGAAACGATGGGCCTTGACCCGCGACGCGACCGGCTGTGCCTGGTTCAGCTGTCGTCGGGCGATGGAAACGCCCATCTGGTCAAGATCGCCAGGGGCCAGACCGGGGCGCCGAACCTGTGCCGGATGCTGGCCGATCCGGAAACGGTCAAGCTGTTCCATTTCGCCCGGTTCGACATCGCCGCACTTTATGCGGCCTTCGGCGTCGTCACGGCCCCGGTTTTCTGCACCAAGATCGCCTCAAGAATGGTGCGCACCTTCACCGACCGGCATGGACTGAAATACCTGTTGCAGGAACTGGTCGGGGTGGACATTTCCAAGCAACAGCAGACCTCGGACTGGGGTGCCGACGAACTGACCCCGGCGCAGATGGAATATGCGGCCTCGGACGTTCTGTATCTGCACCGGCTGAAGGCGGAACTTGAAACGCGTCTGGTGCGCGAAGGCCGCACCGGGCTTGCGCAGGCCTGTTTCGATTTCCTGCCCACGCGCGCCCGGCTGGACCTTCTGGGATGGGAGGAGCCGAATGACATCTTCCACCACTGATTATCTGGCCACCGCCCGCCGTGTGATCAGCATTGAGGCCGAAGGCCTGGCGCAGCTTGCCCAGACGCTGGACGACAGTTTCGCCCGCGCGGTCGAAATGATCCTGAAGGCACGGGGCCGCGTCATCGTGTCGGGCATGGGAAAATCGGGCCATATCGGGCGCAAGATCGCGGCAACACTGGCCTCGACCGGGACGCCCGCGCAATTCGTTCATCCGGCCGAGGCCAGCCATGGCGATCTTGGCATGGTGACACAGGATGATGTGGCGCTGGTTCTGTCGAACTCGGGCGAGACGCCGGAACTGTCGGACATCATCGCCCATACGCGCCGTTTCTCGATCCCGCTGATCGGGGTGGCCAGCCGCGCGGAATCAACCCTGTTGCGGCAATCCGATGTGGGAATCGTGCTGCCGCAGGCGGCCGAGGCCTGCGGGTCGGGCATCGTGCCCACCACGTCCACCACGATGACACTGGCACTGGGCGATGCGCTGGCGGTGGCGCTGATGGAACATCGCAGCTTCACGCCCGAACATTTCCGCACCTTTCATCCCGGCGGCAAGCTGGGTGCGCGGCTGGCACGGGTGGCCGACCTGATGCACCTGCAGATGCCACTGGTCAATGAGACCACGCCCATGGGCGAGGCGCTGCTGGAAATCAGCCGCAAGGGTTTTGGCGTGGTGGGGGTCACCGACACGGCAGGGCGGCTGACCGGCATCATCACCGATGGTGACCTGCGCCGCCACATGGAGGGGCTTTTGTCCCATACCGCCGTGCAGGTGATGACGCGCGATCCGCGCACCATCGACCCCGGCGCGCTGGCGGAACGGGCGGTCGCGGTGATGAACGAACGCAAGATCACCTGCCTGTTCGTCGTGGCGCCCGAAGGCGATGGCCGACCGGTCGGCATCTTGCACATCCACGATTGCCTGCGCGCCGGGGTGGCGTGATGGCCGCCTATGACAACAGCCATTCCTGGTTGGTGGCGGGTGCCAAGATCGCCCTGCCGCTGGCCGCACTTGCGCTGTTGTCGACCCTTTTCCTGCTGGCGGAACGGGTGGACCCCACCGCCGCCATTCCCTATGCGCGCATCAATGTCGAGGAACTGGCCCGCGAACAGCGCGTCACCGCCCCCCAGTTCGCCGGCATGACCGAGGATGGTGCCGCGCTGAGCATCACCGCCGAAACCGCACGCCCCGATCCCGATGGCGGTTCGGGGGCCAGTGCCGCGAAACTTCTGGCGCATATGGAAACGGCTGGCGGTCTGGTGGCGGATCTGTTTTCGCTTTCGGGGCGGATCGATCCATCGGCGGGGCATGTGATCCTGTCGGACGGGGTGCGGATAGAAACCTCGACCGGCTATCTGCTGACCACCCAGCGCCTTGAGGCGCGCACCGACCGATCCGAAATGATCGCGCCCGGCCCGGTGCAGGCGCAATCGCCGCTGGGCAGGATCGAGGCCGGTTCCATGGCCCTGATCTCGAATGACGGGGGCGTGACGCATCAGCTTGTTTTCAAGGATGGCGTCAAGCTGATATACCAGCCCGAGAAATGAGGTTCCGATGCGTCGCCTGATTCAGACCCTTGCCCTTTGCCTTTGCCTTGCCCCGCTTGCCGCGGCGGCGCAGCAACTGGCCTTTGGCGGCATCAAGGCCGATACGACCGCCCCGGTCGAGATCGTCTCGGATACGTTTGCGGTCGATCAGACCGACGGCACCGCCACATTCACCGGCAATGTGATCGTGGTCCAGGGTGACATGCGGTTGCAGGCCGAGACGGTGGTGGTGGATTATGTGGACAATGACAACAGCCGGATCGACCGGCTGCATGCAACGGGCGGGGTGACGCTGGTATCGGCCAGCGATGCGGCCGAATCTGCCGAAGCGATCTATGAGGTGGCGGCAGGCCGGGTCACGATGACCGGCAACGTGCTGCTGACGCAGGGGGCCAACGTGATGTCCGGCCAGCGGCTGGCGGTTGATTTGAACAATGGCACCGGCCAGATGGAAGGCCGCGTCCGCACCATCCTGCAGCCGGGGGGCAATTGATGGCCCCCGCGCCCGATCTGCGCCTTACGCCGGGCGAAGGCGGCCTGCGCGTCATCGGCCTGCGCAAAAGCTATCGGCGGCGGCCGGTGATCCGCGATGTCTCGCTGGATCTGAACCGGGGCGAGGTGGTGGCGCTGCTGGGGCCCAACGGATCGGGCAAGACCACATGTTTTTATAATATCGCCGGCCTGATCCCGCCCGATTCCGGGCAGGTGCTGATCGACGGGCGCGATGTGACCGCGCTGCCGATGTATCGCCGCGCCAAGCTGGGTATCGGCTATCTGCCGCAAGAGGCCTCAATCTTCCGCGGCCTGTCGGTTGAGGGCAACATCATGGCGGTGCTGGAAATCGCCGTGTCCGAACCCCATAAACGGCGCGAACGGCTGGAGGAATTGCTGGGCGATTTTTCCATCGGCCACCTGCGGCAGGCCCCGGCGCTGGCGCTGTCGGGCGGCGAACGCCGCCGCGTCGAAATTGCGCGCTGCCTTGCGGCAGATCCGAAATACCTGCTGCTGGATGAACCCTTCGCCGGCGTCGACCCGATTGCCGTGGCCGAGATCCGCCATCTTGTCGCGCAGCTGAAGGACCGCGGCATCGGGGTGCTGATAACCGACCATAACGTGCGCGAAACGCTGGAAATCGTGGACCGCGCCTATATCCTGCACGACGGCAAGGTGCTGATGTCGGGCACCACCGAAGAGGTCGTGCGCGATGAAAACGTTCGCCGGGTCTATCTGGGGCAGAACTTCCGCATCATCTGACGGCAGGGTTCCGCGCTGCGGCGAAGGATGGCCGTTGACACCCCCGCCGATCCGTTCCCAAATAAGACAAATGCGTGAACACCGCCCCCTTGCCAGAGCGACCGCGCCGCACGATTCCCGGCAGCCGTCAGGCATTGTGCCCATCACGCCCTTTCCGAATTTAACCGGTCCGAAATCCGCGCCATGCAAGGCTCGGGCTTGGCCATACACGTGAAGGAGAAGCCATGCGTTACCAGATCAGCGGAAAACAGCTTGACGTCGGTGAAGCGCTGCAAACCCATGTCAAATCCGAACTGGGCGAGACGGTGGAAAAATACGCCCAGCGCCCGACGGATGCGATCGTGGTGTTTTCGCGCAATGCGCATGAATATCTTTGCGAGGCGACGGTGCACCTGTCCACCGGCCTGACCGCGACGGCCAAAGGCCACGCGACGGAAATCTATGCCGCCTTTGAATCGTGCCGCGAAAAGATGGACAAGCAGATGCGCCGCCACAAGCGCCGCCTGAAGGACCATCACCGCGACCGGGTGGAGCCTGTTGAATTCGGCCCGGCGGGGATGTATGTGCTCGCCGCAGAAGAGGATGAGACAGAGCACAACGGCACCAGCCTGGCCCCCGTCATCGTTGCCGAGATGGAAGCCAAGGTTCCCACCCTGTCGGTCGGCGAGGCGGTGATGCAGATGGAACTGGCCGGTGCGCCGCTGCTTGTCTTCCGCAATGAAAAACATGGCGGTGTCAACGTTGTCCACCGCCGCGATGATGGCAATGTGGGCTGGATCGACCCGCGCAACAGCAAATAAGCGCCTGTATTGGGCGCGGAAGTGACAGGACTCATGGAACTTTCCAATCTGCTCAAGCCGGCGGCCGTCAAGGTCCTGGCACATATCACGAGCAAGAAGCGCCTTTTTCAGGATCTTGGTGAAATCGCGCATTCAGTCTACGGGCTGAATGCGCCCGAAACGGTGGATGCGCTGCAGGAACGCGAAAGCCTTGGGCCGACGGGCGTGGGGCATGGCGTTGCCCTGCCGCATGCCCGCCTGCATGGGCTTAGCCAGGTCGTAGGCGTGTTCCTGCGGCTGGAAAAGCCGCTGGATTTCGACGCGGTGGACCGCCAGCCTGTGGACCTTGTGTTTTCGTTGTTCGCGCCCAAGGATTCCGGCGTGGAACACCTGAAGGCGCTGGCGCTGGTGTCGCGCACGATGCGCAACAGCGAAACCTGCGCCAAGCTGCGTGCCAACAGCGACCCTGCCGCGCTGCATGCGGTGCTGACCGATGCGACCGGCGTTCAGGTCGCCTGAGCCTGCCAATCCGTAAATCCGAACTGGATGAAATCGCGCGCATAGGTCTCACGCGCGGCGCTTTCCATTTCGGGGGTCCAGATATCGGCCAGACGCCGGGCTGCGGGGTCAGGTTCTGCGGAAAAGGGTGGCGCGGTGACACCGGCCGCCTGCGCCAGATGATCAAGGTCGCGGGCCAGCCGGTCTTCGCGCGCGATCAGGTCGGGCGGGGATATCTGCGCCAGCCCCTGCAGCGCCACCGACTGGCTGGCCCAAAGCGGGTTGACCGGCAGGCTGGTCTGCGTGTTCAGATTCTGTTTCAGCCAGCGCAGAAAGGCCAGAAAGGCCGTGCCATGATCGGTGGTGGACGCCGGTACCTGCCCGTCGGGGATGTCGATGCCATAGTGTTTGCCCAGAACCTGCCGCTGATCGGTCATGGCGGGATTGGCGGCGAAGGTCTCAAAGGCCAGAAAGGCGCGCAGCAGCGGGTGGCGCAGGACGGTAAAGCTGCGATGACCGGGGTGGGCGCGACGCCACTGCCGCAGGGTTTTTTGCGAAAAGCTTTCCGCAAGACCGCCCCCGCCCAGGGATGCCAGCCAGTCGCGCAGCGCCGCATCAAGGCCCGGCCGGATCGGCATGTATAAAAGCCCCGCATCCGCCGCGGCCACAAAGCCCGGCACATTGGGCCCGCGCCGCGGTTCGAAATTGGGGGTGCGCGACAGGTTGAACCGATCAAGCCGCGCCAGCGAGGCCTCCATATCCGCGAAATTCTCGACCTTTTCTTCCAGCGCCTCGGGGTTTTGCGGCACCAGCGTGTCGGGCAGGCTGTCCAGACGGCCCTCGACCCCAAGCCAGGCGGCAAGCCCGTTCAGAACGCCAAGATCCTGCGCATCTTCATAATCCAGATAGAAGGCGGTCTGGCCCGATATCTGCAGCGCACGCAGGATGCGCAGCTGAAACCCCTGCAGCATGCCAAGGTGGTCTTCGAAATCCTGCGGGTCAAAGCGGGCGCGGGCGGCTTCGCGGTTGCGGGCATCGCGCAGCTTCCATTGGCCGGTGGCGCGGGCGATCTGCAGGCTGACATAGCTTTCCGCCGGATTGCGGGTCAGCACGATCTTGGCGCAGGATCGGTCAAACAGCAGTGCGTCCAGCATGCGGGGGTCGTGATCGTGGAAATATCGGCAGCCGTTCAGCCCGTCCGCCGCTACGATCCGGGCCCATAATGCAAAGGGGTCGGAATCGCGTTCCTGCAGGGTCAGCCCCAGCAGCGCGGATGTGCCGGGATAGCCGATCATTACGGGGTTGAACGCCTCGCCGTGGCAGGTCACGCCCGGCAGGCGGTTCAGCGCCGCTTCGACCAGGTTGGACCCGGTGCGCATTTCCGCCAGCAGGACAAAGCTTTCAAACCGCGCCATCGGATCACTTTACGACATAGGGGCGCCTGCGGCGCAGGCCTTGGGCGGGCAAGGCATCGTTGACCGTGAAGTCACCCATCAGCCGTGGCTGCATGCCCTGATTCTTGAGATTCTGAAGGAACCGGCCAAAGCCCGTCAGGTCAACCATTTGCGGCGCCTCGGTCAGGCGGCGCAGGGCGCGGGGGCTGATTTCGTCGATGATGGCCTGCAGCGGCTCCATCGGGGTTTCGATGAAATCGGCCAGGGTCCAGATCCGCACACGGGCTTTCACATACATGGATTGCAGGATCTTCATCTGCTCGATTTCAATCTGCTGCAGGCGCGCAGCTTCGCGGCGGATCGTGGCAAAGTTCTGGTTCGCGCGAAACAGCGGGATCGCCCAGGCCCCGGTGATGACCGAAATCTGCGCATTCGGATCGGTGACCATGAACCAGTTCAGCGCCTGCGTATCGCGGGGCGAAAACATGAAGCACTGCCGCTCGCCGCGGGCATTCCAGATCAGATTTGTCAGAAACGCCTTGGGGTTATAGTCGCGCAATGTCGCGCTGTTGGTCAGGGCGCCGTTGAAGACGGTTTCGCCGGCCGCGAATTCCGCCCGGTCGGGGGCGAACAGATGGCCATGCACCCGCGCGCCCACATGTTTGGACAACCAGCCATCAAAATTTTCGAACAGCTCGGAAAAGCCCTGGAACACCGAATAGGGTGCCGATGTCTTGCCATTTTCGCGGTCCTGCCAGGGAAAGCGGCTTTGCATGTAAAGACCTGGCCGTCCGCGGGTTCGCCGTTCCACCGCCTTGGCGAACAGGCGGTCGATCTTGGACGGGTTCGGTTCTGTCAGCACATCCGCGCGGGGGCGGGGCGTAAGGAAGGTATCGTAAAGCCGGTCGGCGCGGGGCCAGATCTTGCGCGCGACGAAACAATCCGACCGGCGCAGAAGCTGCAGATGGTCATCGTAGAAGATGTGCGGCTTGCCCTGAAAGTCGAATTTCGACAGCGTCAGCGACCGGCTTTCGATTGAGGTCGCATAAAGCCGGGCCAGCGTCTGGAAATAGCTTTCATCCGGGATCCAGACCTTGCGGAAATAGCGGTCAAAGCGCGGGCGTTCCGGGTCTTGCAGGATCGCGCTCAGCGTCTGGCGGGTCAGGCACCACCACTGGCTGCCCAGATGCGGGACGATCCCCTTGGGGATGGTCCGCTTGAACCCCACGCGGCGCTGTAGCCGGACATATCCGTCGAACAGGCGCCGACGCTTCTTCCAGGAAAAGGGGAAGCGCAGGGTAAAGCGTTCCATGTCGATGCCGCCGACGGTCCATTCCACCTCGGCGGTGGTGACGCTTTCGATGAAATCGGTATAGGGCCGGGCATCAAGATAGGCGCGCAATTCCTCTAGCGGGCGCAGCGGCAGGCAGGATCCCGAGGCAAGAAAGACATGGCGCACATTGGCGTGGCGGGCCAGCATGTCCTCGGCGGCGGATTGCGCGGCCGCGACAAGCGACCAGGTGCCCCATTCACAGCGATACCGTTGCGAAAAGCTGACGATGGGCAGATCGGCCAGGCTTTCGGCAAAGGCGGCGAATTCGGGCGCGGGGACGCGTTGATCGACATGGATGACCACCGGCGCGCCACCTTCGGCCCAATGGCGGGCGACCTGGGCGGCACGGTGCAGGGCCGTGTGGCACATCATGATGAAGCCGACCGTCATCCGCGCGCCCTCATGCCCAGTTGCCCTTGGACATCAGGCCCAGAATTTCCATCTGGCGCCAGTTGATGTATTTCTCGGACCACTTGCACCAAAGGTCCGGTCTTTCCGGTATCCGTTCGGCATAGGCGCGGTATTCGCGCGATCCGGCAAAATGCTGCTTGCGCGTCAGTTCTTCGGTGACCTTGTCGGTCAGCGTCGAGAGGAACTTGGCATGCAACAGGCAACCGCTGGCCTTTTCGCCGCCCCATTCGTCATAAACCGCATTAAGCCCGCGCGGCAAAAGCGAATGGGTTGAACTGACATAGACAAAGCCGCGTTCCCATTTCACTAGCGGGATCTTGTTCAGCGAGGGCGCCTCGGCGGGCCGGTCGGAAAAGAACACGCGCGCGCGCGGTCCGCCCTGTATCCACAGGTTCTGCAATTCGGGGTTCTTTGAGATCATATAGTTCCCGCTATCGAACCAGCAGGCAATCTCAAACGGGTTCTGGCCCTCGGCATAGGGGACGGCATCGACCGGGCCCTTGGGATACATGTCCACCAGCATCGCCGGAAAGGACCGGATGTCATAGGTATCCAGCCAGTCGGTCAGCGCCTCAAGCGGGCGGGTATCGCAGAAGGGGTAGATGAAGAATTCATCCGGATCGACCGTCAGCGTCCAGTGGCCTGTGCCGTATTTGCGCAACAGCCGGTTCATCCAGTCCATCCCGAACCGCGCGCGCCGGTAGCTGGCCTGCGTCCGCCAGACCGAGACATCGGGCTGCTGCGCCAGATAGTCCGCGCTGCCATCCTCTGACCCGTTGTCGACGATCAGGAAATGCCCGATCCCAAGGCTGCGGTAATAATCCAGGAAATAGGGCAGGCGGATGCGTTCGTTGCGCAGGGTGGCGAACAGCAGGATATCCTTGCGCGCGATCATCGCGGTGCGGTCGCAAAACGCGGTAAGTTCACGCCTTTTCCGGAAAGCGCGGATCAAAAGACGCTTGCGCCGAAGTCGCAGGCGATATTTTTCCCTGATACGCAACCACACCCTTTCGAACCGATACGGCACATTCACACGCGGAACATCTTGTCAGATCAAGGTAAAGACCTTGTTGAAATGGTCTTCCCAACTGGGCACGGCGATTGTGCCATGATCAGGTTGATCCTGTGGGCCCTGGCTGATCATCCGAAGGAGTTCCGCGCCCCAAGCATATCGATCCGGTGATTCGGGGTAAATGGCTGCCGCGCCTAACAGTTCTTTTGTTGCGGGCAGTGGCGTTGCGATCACGGCGGTGCCAAGCGCTGCCGCCTCAAGCGTGGGCAGGCCGAACCCCTCGGCCAGCGAGGGGGCCAGCAGGGCGCGCGCGCCGGTCAGCAGGGCGGCAACCGCGCCATCGGGCAGGTCGGGCAGTTCATGCACGACCCGGCCCATATAGGGCGCCGTGTCCAGCCGTTCGAACAGCGCCTCATTGCGCCAACCGCGCCGGCCCAGGATCAGCAGGCGTGGCGCCTGATCCGCGGGTATCCGGGCCAGCAGGTCTTCCCACACGTCCAGCAGCAGGGCGTGGTTCTTGCGCGGCTCGATCGTGCCGATGGTGACGAAATACTGCGGCAGCAGGTCAAGATCGGCGGGCACCAGATCGGGGGCAGGCTGTGGCACATCAAGCCCCAGATGCGCCACCAGCAGCGGCGGGGTTCGGCCGCGCACATGGCGCCTGACGTCGGCGGCCGTGGCATTGGAATTGCAGATCACCAGATCGGCATGGGTCAGAACGGCGTCGAACGCGGCGCGGAACCTTTCCGGCTCGGACCTGCTGGCGAATTGCGGGAAATCAAGCGGGATGGTGTCGTGGATCATCACCGCGATGTGCAGGCCGGGCACCCGCTTTAGCCGCGCCAGCGTGTTCGGGCGCACCGTGGTCTGGCCCACGTTGATATAGCTGACCGGCGCGGGCAGGTTGCGCCCCACCAGGGCGGCCAACCGCGCATGGGGGGCGCGTGCCAGGGCCCGCGCGCGCAGACCCGCCTCAAGCCGGGGGCGCGGCCCGCCGCGACCACGCAGCCGGTCGATCAGGCTGGCACGTGGCAGGGTGTCCGGCGCGCTGAGACCGGCGAACAGGAATTCCGCCGCCGCCCCGGGCAGCAGCAGAAAGCCATAGGCGGTGCGGCACAGCAGATAAAGCGGCACTGGCGCTGCGCGCAGCGCCCGAAGGTAGGCGGCCTCGACCCGGTCGACGCCGGTCAGTGGGCCTTGGCCCACACGCGACACAAGCCGCGTGATGTCCAGCAGCCGTGATGCTGGCCTAGCGCCCATATCCGCCGGTCTGATGCCAGCGCCAGGCATCGGCGATCATGGCGCGCAGGTCCGACCGTTTCGGCCGCCAGCCCAGGTCACGTTCGGCCCGGGTGGACCCCGAAACCAGAACCGCCGCATCGCCGGGCCGCCGCGCGCCTTCGGTGATCGGAACGGGGCGGTTGGTGACGGCGGCAGACTGATCGATCACCTCGCGCACGGAAAACCCCTTGCCCGAGCCAAGACAGAACACCGACGATTCCTTGCCCGCCCGCAGCCATTCCAGCCCCAGAACATGGGCGTCGGCCAGATCGCAGACATGGACATAGTCGCGGATGCAGGTTCCATCGGGCGTCGGATAATCGGTGCCAAAGATGGTCAGCGCCGGGCGCTTGCCGTCGATCGCATCCAGCATCAGCGGGATCAGATGGGTTTCGGGCTGATGGAACTCGCCCACCTCGGCCTCGGGGTCGGCGCCGGCCACGTTGAAATAGCGAAAGATCACATGGCGCAGGCCGTGCGATCCGGCAAAATCGGCCAGCATGTCCTCGATCGCGCGTTTCGAGGCGCCGTAGGCGTTGATCGGCATCTGACGGGTGGCTTCATCCAGGATCACCCCGTCCTGATCGCCATAGGTCGCGCAGGTCGATGAGAAGATGAAATCCAGGCAACCCGCCGCGCAGGCCGCCTCGATCAGGTTCAGCGAGGCCAGCACATTTCCACGCCAGTATTTGCCCGGGTCCTTCATCGATTCACCCACCAGGCTGAGCGCGGCGAAATGCATCACCGCGACGGGCTTCCAGCGGGTGAACACCTCATCCAGACGTGCGCGGTCGGTCAGGCAGCCTTCCTCGAAGGGGCCGAACTTCACCGCCTCATGCCAGCCGGTGGACAAGTTGTCGAAGGTGACGGGCACATAGCCGGCCACCCTCAACGCCTTGCATGCATGCGCGCCGATATAGCCCGCCCCGCCCGTGACCAGAACGTGATCTGCCATCCGGTTACTGGGCCGCAGAACGCATCGACATCAGGTCCGACAGGTAATCCGAGAATTCATCCCGAAGATCCTCACGCGCAAGGCCGAAGGCCACGGTCGCCTGCAGGAACCCCGCTTTCGAACCACAGTCATAGCGTTGCCCGCGGAAGCGATAGCCATAGACCTTTTCACCCGCGGCGATTTCCGCTGCGATGGCGTCGGTCAGCTGGATTTCCCCGCCCGCGCCGGTCTTCATCTTGTGCAGATGCTGCATGACATTGGGCGTCAGGATATAGCGGCCGATAACCGCCAGGTTCGACGGCGCATCTTCGGGCTTGGGCTTTTCCACCATGCCGCGGGTCTCGACGATGGCGCCCATGTCGTTGGCGACATCCAGAATCCCGTAGGACGAGGTCTTTTCGCGCGGCACTTCCATCGTGGCAACCATGCTGCCGCCGGTTTCGGCATAGGCTTCCATCATCTGCTGCAGGCAGGGTTTTTCGGCCGCGATCACGTCATCGGTCAGGATCACGGCGAAGGGTTCGTTGCCAACCAGCCGGCGCGCGCACCACACCGCATGACCAAGGCCCAGCGGCTGGTTCTGGCGCACATAGGCGATTGCGCCGGAATCCATGTTCGTGGTTTTCAGCGTTTCCAGCAGTGCCGTCTTGCCGGATTTGCGCAGCGCGGTTTCCAGTTCCGGCGCCACGTCGAAGTAATCTTCAAGCGCGGATTTCCCGCGCGAGGTGACGAAGATGAATTCCTTGATACCGGCGGCGCGCGCTTCGTCGATCGCATATTGGATCAGGGGGCGGTCAACCAGCGTCATGATCTCTTTCGGGATCGCTTTCGTGGCGGGAAGGAAGCGGGTACCAAGCCCGGCAACAGGAAAAATCGCTTTTGTGACCTTGCGTTTCATAATTCACCTATTAAGGCCGGGCAAAGGGCCCGGGCGGCCGGACATTAGTCTGGAACGCGCCGGAAACTCAATAGACACCCATGAACGCGGTGAATGGGCGGCGGGGTTTGCGGCGGCTTGATGGCCGGATATTTCAAGACTTTGGCAAATTTATGCCGGTTCCGCCCCTACCGGACGCAGGGCGGCGATGCGGGCGGTTTCCTGCCGGATGCGCGCCCCAAAGCCGATCATCCGCAGCAGTGGTTCCTGCCGGTCTGCCGGGCCCCAGATGCCGCCGCGCTGTTCCCAGTATCCGGCCGGATCAAAGCGCATCCGATGCGGTCGCGCCGAGGGCTCCAGCAGGATCAGGGTCACGATCGCGCCTTCGGCTGCGGCGCGGGTGGCGGCGCGGCGCAGGGCGCGGGCCTGCCAGATGCGCCCGGAAATCACCCGGCCGGGACGGGCCGTGGCAGGGAACCGCAGGAAGGGCGATGTGGGTTCGGGCAGCGGCGGAAGGGTGTTCAGCGGTCGCATGCGGCCTTGGGCGAGGCCGTCGTGCAGGCTGTGCAATATCTGCGGCACCTCGCGCGGTTCCAGCCCGCCGCCGATCATGTGCCGGATCAGCCGCGCTCGTTCCGATGCGATCAGCCTGCGCTCTGCCAACGACAGATCCATCCCGGGTGCGGCGTGCTTGCGCCAGAACACCGCGGCAGAGGCGCCGATTTCGTGCAGGTCGCGCGGGGCGCGGTCGGGGGCCCGGATCGCCGAGGGGGCAAATCCGTGATGCACCTGGGCGCCCGGCACGATGGCGGTGATCTGCCCGGATGCCGCAAGGCGCAGGTTCACGTCGGTTTCATCCAGAAAGAACCGAAAGGCCGGATCAAACCCGCCCATTTGCGCCAGAACATCCCGCCGAAAGGCGCAATTCGTGCCTTCCGTGCGGATTGCCCGTCCCGGCTGGCCACGATGCAGGGTGGTTGCGGTTTCATTCACATTCAGCGCAACGCTTTGGCCAAGGGCATCGGCGGTTCGCGCCTTCCACTGGAACGACAGGCCGTTGCGACCGCGCACAAAGCCCGCCGCAGCCACAACGGCGGCGTCGCCAAAGGGCGCGCACAGCCGGGTCAGCCAGGTGGGTTCGGGCACGGCATCGTCATCGATGAAGGTCACCACCGCGCCCGCCGCCGCCGCCAGCCCGGCATTGCGCGCCGCCGAGATATTGGCCTGGTCGAAGGCCACGCGCTTGACCGGCAGAGCGCCGGTCGCCGCAAGGCCCGCCGTATCGGCGACGACGATCACCTCAAAGTCGGGATGGTCAAGCTGGCTAATCCCGGCAAGGCATCTGGTCAGGTGCTGCGGGCGGTGGCGCGATACGACGATCACGCTGCATCGCGCCGCAGCGGCCTGCGTCATTCCAGCCCCATCTCGGCCATCATGGCCTCGATCCGCGCCACGTCCGAGGGGTTGTTCAATTCCCAGAACTGGCGGCCACGGGCCTCGACCTCAACGCACAGGACGGCGCGGCCGTTTTCCAGAAAGCGCAGCTGTTCCAGCCCTTCCAGCGTTTCCAGCGGGCCTGTGGGCCAGGTGGGATAGGCGGCCAGCGTGTCGGGGCGGTAGGCATAGACACCGACGTGGTGAAACACCGGCGTCGGATCGGCGGGACCATAGCTGGTGGGGGTGAAGGGGATCACCTCTTTCGAAAAATACAGGCCTCGGTTGCCTGCGCCGAACACCGCCGTGGTGCCGCCCACGCGTCCCTGCGCGCGATCTTCGCGCAGCGAGGCCAGCATCGCGCCTTCGCAACGCAGAACGGGGGTGGCAAGTTCGGCCCAGGGGTTGGCGCGCAGGCCAGCCACCAGATCCTCGATGAACCAGGCGGGTGTCAGGGGCGCATCGCCTTGCAGGTTGACCACGATGTCATGGCCGCCCCCCAGATTTGCCAGCGCCTCGGCGCAGCGTTCGGTGCCGTTCTGGCAGGCCTGCGAGGTCATTGCCACATCCGCCCCGAAGGCCCTGGCGTGATCGGCGATGCGGTCGTCATCGGTGGCGACGACGACGCGATCGGCGCCCTGCACGGCCATTGCCGCCTCCCAGCTACGCTGAATCAGGGTCTTTTGCAGGCCCGTGGCCCCCGTCAGCGCAACCAGCGGCTTGGCCGGATAGCGGGTCGAGGCATAGCGGGCGGGGATAACGATCAGGACGGACATCATTTCACCAGAAGAACGCCGGGCGCATAGGCAATGAAGAAGGGGTTTTCGAAACCGGGCTTGCCATAGGTGAAGGGGCCGTGGTTGTCAAAACGCACCATTTCACCGCCCGCGCCGCGCAGCACCGCATCGCCCGCGGCGGTGTCCCATTCCATGGTGCGGCCAAGGCGCGGGTACAGATCGGCCTCGCCTGTCGCCACCAGGCAGAACTTCAACGACGACCCGGCCGAGGTCATGTCGCGCACCGCATAATGCGCGATGTAATCATCTGTCGCCTGATCACGGTGCGATTTCGAGGCAACGATCATCAGCCCGCGATTGTCGGGCACCGAAACGGTGATCGGTCTCTGTTCGCCGATGGCGTCCTTGTCGAATGGACCGGTTTCTTCGACCGCGCGGCCATCGGCCAGGGTGTAGAACAGCCGCCCCTTGGCCGGGGCATAGACGACACCGCGCAGCGGAATGCCGTCTTCGACATAGGCGATGTTCACCGTGAAATCGCCACGACGCTGGATGAATTCCTTGGTTCCGTCCAGCGGATCGACGATCAGGAAGGTGGTAGCGGTCTGGCCGTGGCTGGCGGCCTGTTCCTCGGTTACCAGGGCAATCTGCGGAAAGGCCTCGGCCAGCCCTTCCGAGATCAGCGCATCGGCGGTCTCATCGGCCTTGGTCACGGGACTGGCGTCGGATTTCACGCGGACTTCGAAATCGGGGGCATTGTAGATCTGCATGATCCGGTCCCCCGCTTCCAGCGCCAGACGGCGCATGACGGTGACAAGGCGATCGTGATCCATGTTCCTCTCCTGTCCTGGCCGCATGCGGCCGGATTGCCATGACTGTTGCCTCCCCTTATGATCGCGCGTCAAGGGAACGGCAAGTTTTCCGGGCGACACTGGGCAAGACGCAGCCTTTCACGGCGGGAACCGGACGCGATGTTCAAGGCAAGACGCAGCAATTCCACGCTTGGGTCGGGCTTCGCCCTGCTGGAGCTGATCTATCACGCCACCGTGCGATCGGTGCGCAAGACGCATGGCAATGCGGTGATCGGGCTGCTGCTGAACATGCTGCAGACGGTGATGCTGGTGCTGGTGTTCTATTTCATGCTTGACATCCTAGGGATGCGCGGCGTGGCGATCCGGGGGGATTTCCTGCTGTATATCATGAGCGGGATCTTTCTTTACATGACCCACACCAAGACGCTGACGGCCGTCACAACGGCCGAGGGGTCCACGTCGCCGATGATGAAACATGGCCCGATGACCACCGCGGTTTCCATCGCTTCGGCGGCGCTGGGCGCGCTTTACCTGCAGATCCTGTCCATGGTCGTGGTGCTTTACATCTATCATGCGGGCTTTAACCCGATCGAGATTGAAAATCCGATTGCCGCGATGGGCATGGTGCTGCTGGCCTGGTTCACCGGGGTCGCGATAGGCCTGGTTTTCATGGCGTTGAAGCCCTGGGCGCCCGAAGCCGTGCAAATTGTCCAGCTGATCTACATCCGCGCCAACATGTTCGCCTCGGGCAAGATGTTCGTGGCCAACATGCTGCCGGCCTTCATGCTGGGCATGTTCGACTGGAACCCGCTGTTTCACATGATCGATCAGGCCCGCGGCTTCACCTTTATCAACTACAGCCCGCATTTTTCATCGGTGACCTACCCGCTTTATGTCGGGATGGCGTTCATGGTCATCGGTCTGATGGGGGAATTCTATACCCGCCAGTACAATTCGATCAGCTGGAATGCCAAGCGCTGATCCCGGGTGGTTTGTGGGCGCGATCAGGGTTCGCGGATCGTGTCGCCGGGCTGCAGAACGGGCTGCAGTTCGATGATCTCGCCGCCGATCAGGCCCGATGGGCTGCGACCCGCGATGATCGCGGCGGCACGTTGGCCGATTTCGCGCCGGCAGGCGTCCATCGTGGCCAGACGGCGGGGCAGGCCCTCCAGCAGGTCGACGCCGTTGAACCCGGCAAGACCGATCTGATTGGGCACATCAATGCCGTTTTCCAGGCACCACAAAAGCCCACCTGCACCGATCATGTCATTGGAGTAATACAGGAAATCAAGGTCGGGGCTGCGTTTCAGGATCGCTTCGGTCATCTCGCGTCCCTTCAGAAGCGCCGACCCGCCGGCATAGAATTCCTGATCGGCCAGGGACAGACCCGCGGCCTCCAGCCCCTCTTTAAAGCCTTCCAGACGTTTGCGCGCGCGGTGGTCCTCGGGCATCTTCGTGCCCAGAAAGCCGATGCGGCGGTATCCGGCGGCAACGATTGCCTCGGCCATCTTCAACCCGGCCCGGCGATGCGAGATGCCGACGACGGAATCGATGCCCTTGCCATCGACATCCATGATCTCGACAATCGGGATGCCCGCGTTTTCCAGCATGGCGCGCGCGGCATCCGTATGTTCCAGTCCCGCGATGATTACCCCCGAGGGACGCCAGGACAGCATTTCGTAAAGAACCGTCTCTTCCTTTTCCAACGCGTAGTTGGTGACCCCAACCACCGGCTGCAGTCCGGTATCTTCCAGCTCTTTCGAAATCCCGGTAAGAACCTCGGGGAAGACCAGGTTCGACAGCGACGGGATGATCACCGCCACCAGGTTGACCCGCTGCGAGGCAAGCGCGCCCGCGATCTTGTTGGGCACATACCCCAGCGCCTTCGCCGCCTCGAGCACCTTTTCACGCGTGGCATCGGACACATCGCCACGGTTGCGCAACACGCGGCTGACCGTCATTTCCGATACGCCCGACGCTTCAGAAACATCGCGCAGCGTCAGGGCTCGGCGGGAATCGGCGGGGGAACGGGACACGCTGGGCACCTTTCGATGGGGGCTTTCACAAGGTTTAGCGCCAAAACTTTCCCCTGCGCAAGCGCCGCGATCCGGTACTGTTAGCGATAACCGCCAGTGTCTGGCGGGTTACGGCACACTTGCGGACGACCGGACCAATGTGGCACTAACCACGCAAGCATATCGACGGACTTGCGGTTGCATTGCGGTTGCATGGCGCGCAATTGCCCGCGATAAGGAGATCGTGGCCCCGTGGCTCAACTGGATAGAGCAGCCCCCTCCTAAGGGGCAGGTTACAGGTTCAAATCCTGTCGGGGTCACCAACAAAATCAACGACTTGCATGCGATCGACGGTGGCCATATGGCGTCGTGTTTCTGTGGTTCGTCACAGATACCGTCAGAATCGCAGCGCTCAGGTTATCCGGAAAAGAAAAGCCCTGATGCGATGGCGGTCGCAATCGGGGCGGATCTTAAGAAACGGGCCAATGGAAAAATAGCCACGCTTCAGAAGCAAGAATACATGCTCCGGATCGACCGGGCAAGAGACCTCTGCACAGCAATCAGCGAGACCCGCCCGGATGATGCGCGCCAGATCCTGACGGCAGCCCTGGTCGATCTATGCGCAGGTTTTCCGCTCCCTTCTCTGATGGAAGATCACCGGGAAGATGCGCGCTGGTGGGCAGCTTTGTCCCGCAAAGCGGCCGCTCATCACGCGATCGCTGCCCCGGTGTGGGCCAAATGAAAACCCAGGCGCGGCGGCAACCGAAACCGGGGGCAAAGTTCATGTGAAAGCATCCGGCTTTCCCGACGCTCATAGCCTCGCAAAAGAGTGGGCGCCCAGAAAAGAGGCGCTGTCATGAAGCGGCATCTGGCGCACGGTGGCCTTTCCGAGGGCATGACGCGCTGGCAGTTCTTTGGGTTGATCAAAAGGCATGACGTCAGCTTGGCCTTGGCAAGGGCGCAATCTCCTACCTGAAGGTCGCGATCTCCAACACGATGGACAAGGATTTTCTTGCAGGCCGGATTTGCAGCTTCTGGACCTCAGCGGCCTTGTTTCACAAACGGGCTGATGGGCGGAGTTCCCCTTTCCCCGGACAGACCTGTCCTGTGGCCTGGTGATAGGGCGTGCCGAGCGTGGTGAGTGGGGGGCGCACGCACCGCGAACTTGGCCACCTGACGGTCGAAATCCCGTCCGCTCAGGTGTTGGACGAGCAATTTCACGCGGTGCATCTTGGTCCCTGCGCGACTTCGGGCCTGGCAATAGTGTCCCCTGCATCTCTTGATCGATTTGGCGGTTCGCCTGTTCTGCCGGGGTCACCACGGAAAACGCCGCCCTTTCGGGCGGCGTTGTCATTTCAGATAGTGCGGTCGGTCCCGTCGATGTCGATCACACGGGTCGGCAGGCCGATTTCACCCAGAAGTTCCAGGAATGGGCGGGGGTCAAGTTCTTCGACATTGGCCATGTGGCCCACATCCCAGGTGCCCTTGGCGATCAGTATCGCGGCGGCGACCGGGGGTACGCCGGCGGTATAGCTGATACCCTGGCTGCCGACCTCTTCGTAGGCTTCCTTGTGGTCTGCGACGTTGTAGATGAAGACCTTGGCGGGTTTGCCGTCTTTCGTTCCCGTCACCAGGTCGCCGATGCAGGTCTTGCCGGTATAGTCCGGCGCAAGGCTGGCCGGGTCGGGCAGGACGGCCTTGACAACCTTGAGCGGGACCACCTCTTGCCCCTCGGCGGTCTTGACCGGCTTTTCGGACAGAAGGCCCAGGTTCTTCAGCACGGTGAAGACGTTGATGTAGTGATCGCCAAAGCCCATCCAGAAGCGCACATCCGCCTGCGGATAGCGCGCGGCCAGCGAATGGACCTCATCATGGCCGGTCATGTAGGCCTTTTGCTTGCCGACCACGGGCAGATCCCATTCCTTGCCCACTTCGAACATCTTGTTCGACTGCCAGCCGCCGTTCTGCCAGGAATAGACCGTGCCGGTGAATTCGCGGAAGTTGATTTCCGGGTCGAAATTCGTGGCGAACCATTTGCCGTGGCTGCCGGCGTTGATGTCCACGATGTCGATGCTGTCGATCGTATCGAGGAATTCGTTTTCCGCCAGCCGCGCGTAGGCGTTCACCACGCCGGGGTCAAAGCCGACGCCCAGAATCGCGGTGACGCCGGCGGCCTTGCAGGCCTCGCGCCGCTTCCATTCATAGTTGCCATACCACGGTGGCGTTTCGCAGATCTTGGCCGGATCTTCATGGATCGCGGTGTCCATATAGGCCACGCCGGTTTCGATGCAGGCCTCAAGCACGGTCATGTTCACGAAGGCCGAGCCCACGTTGATCACGATTTGCGCGCCCGTCTTGCCGATCAGATCGGCCACGGCGGCGGTGTCCATTGCATCGACCGCATGAGCCTGAAACGTGCCCGGCACCTTCATCGCGTTCTTTGCATGAACGCTTGCGATGATTGCATCGCATTTCGCCTTCGTGCGCGAGGCGATGTGCAGATCGCCCAGAACGTCATTGTTCTGCGCGCATTTATGGGCGACGACTTGCGCCACGCCACCGGCACCGATGATGAGCACGTTACGTTTCACTTCGGCTGTCTCCTTTTCAACAGGACAGGGGAAGGGGGCTTGCGCCCTCAGGACAGGCTAGAGGCGTAATCCTCATAGCCGAATTGCCGGACAAGGCGGGTGGTTCCGTCCAGTTCCCGGATCGCGATGGCGGGCATGGCCACGCCGTTGAACCAGTTTTTCTTGACCATCGTGTAGCCCGCCGCATCCTGCACCGAAATGCGGCTGCCGATCGTCAAGGGTGTGTCAAAGCGCGCATCGCCAAAGATATCGCCGGCCAGGCAGGATTTGCCGCAGATCTGGTATTCGTGTGGGCCATTCTGCGGCAGCCTGGCAGGCTGGCGATAGATCAGCAGGTCCAGCATATGCGCCTCGATGCTGCTGTCGACGATGGCCAGTTTCTTCTGGTTGTCCAGCAGGTCCAGCACCGTCACCTCAAGCGTGGTGGAATTGGTGATCGCCGCCTCGCCCGGTTCCAGATAGACCTGCACGCCGAACTTCTCGGCAAAGGTCTTCAGCCGCGCGGCCAGTTTCATCAGCGGATAACCCTCGCCGGTAAAGTGGATGCCGCCGCCCAGGCTGACCCATTTCAGCCGTGACAGAACCCCTGCGAATTCCCCTTCGATCCGGGTCAGTTGCTGGTCGAACAGGTCGAAATCGGCGTTTTCGCAGTTGTAGTGGATCATGACGCCGGAAATCCGGTCGATGACCTTTTCGATCTTGGCCACATCCCATTCGCCCAGGCGCGAGAAGGGGCGGGCCGGATCGGCCAGGTCAAATCCCGAGGTCGAAAACCGCGGGTTCAGCCGCAGCCCGCGTTCGATGCCCGCGGCCTTGTCGGCGAAACGGTCCAGCTGGCCGATGGAATTGAAGATGATCTTGTCGGCGTAACCAATCGCCTCGTCGATCTCATGATCGGCCCAGGCGACGGAATAGGCATGGGTTTCGCGCCCGAACTTTTCGCGCCCCAGACGCAGCTCGAACAGCGAGGACGATGTGGTGCCATCCATGTAATCGCGCATGAAATCGAAAACCGACCAGGTGGCGAAACATTTAAGCGCCAGCAGCGCCCTGGCGCCCGAGGCTTCGCGCAGTGCGGCGATCTTTTCCATGTTGGAAAGCAGGCGCGATTTGTCGATCAGATAGTAAGGCGTCTGAATCATGGCTGCCCCCCGTTCCCGGCCCAACGGTAAAGTGAAGCCGCGATATAGGGCCCCGCCCCCCCCTTCGCAAGCGAAAGTCAGTCCACGCGGATCGCATTGGGGGCGATGGCGAGGGTATAGCCCTTGCGTGAAATGTTTCTGACAAGCAGCTCCGCCACCAGCTGATTGCCAAGGGCGTCGCGCAGCCGCTTGATGCGGGTGGCCCCGGCGGCCTCGTCGCAATCGGCGGCGTCCCGGCCGGATATGGTGGCCTCAATCTGCGCGCCGGTCAGGATTTCATCATCCATCCGCGCCTCGGCCAGAACGGCCAGGGTTTCGATCGCGGCGGGGGTCAGGGTAAAGGCCATGTCGTTCAGCAAGACCGCATTCTCGGCCCGCAGGATGCGTAACGCCTGCACCTCGATCCCGGCGCGGCGGATCGCGGCCATGCGCCGGTTCAGCGTCATGATCGTCAGCAGCAGCACCAGCGCCGCCACCAGAAGCGCCACGCCAAAGACCATCAGGATGAAGATGATGACCCGGTAGGTTGCCAGCACCTCGGCAAAGGTGGTGCCGGATTGCGCCAGGATTTCCAGCAACCGGATTTCGGATGGGGCGGTCAGGGCGTCATTTTCGATAAAGATGCGTTCGACACGGGTGTTGAAGGCATTGGCATCGGGCAGGGCAAGAAACAGCATCGCCGCCGCTGCGCCCAGTATGGCCACGATCGCCGCGACGCCCCAGACAATCGCGCGCGACCCGGTCCGCAACCCCTCAGTAACGGAGGAAATATGGTCCGGCACTGTCTTTCCTTTGCTTCAGCCCCTCGGGCCCGAAGATGGACAGAATGTTCAGCAGCGTCCAGCCTTCCCGGGCCAGCCGTGGCGCCAACTGGCGTGAAGCCGCCTGCGGGTTGCAGGCCGTGTCGGGCAACCGGGCAACCCCGTAATGCAGGCGCAGGGGGGGGGTGTCCTGCTTGGCCTTGTAATCGGCATAGCACTCGGCCCGGGCCGGGGCGGCGGCCAACAGGGCAAGGGCCAGCAAGGGGATCAGAAGTGCGTGTTTCATCATGTGCAAAAGCTGCGCCGGGGCAGGCGGTTATGCAATAGCAAAGGGCGGGGTAGGCGGCTGTTATCCGATAGCAGCGTGGTGATATTGCTTGGCCATGCAGATCGGGGTGAGCCTTGGGCATCGTTATCCGGCGGGCCATCCCGCCTTTGCAGAAAGGATTACATCATGTCCGCGACCAAAGGGTTTCGTGCCCGCCTGACCGCCCTGATGATTGCCGCTTCCGTTGTGCTGGGCGCGGTGCCCGCCGCAGCGCAGCAGGTTTATCCAGGCAACGATACCCGCAGCATCCTGCCCGCCATCGCCGGCGTGGTGGCACTTGGGCTGATTGTGGACGGGATCGACAAGAAGAAGGAACGTGAGAGAGAGCAGGAACGCCAGGCCCAGGAACAGCGCCACTATGGCGACTACCGCGATCGTGATCGCTGGGCCGAACAGGGCGACCGCCGGCAGGATCGCAACCAATGGCAGCGACGCGATCAGCGGCTGATCCCGGCGCATTGCGTTACCGACATCCGGGTTGACCGCAAGAAGCGCGACGTGGTTGCCGAACGCTGCCTGCGGCGCGAAGGGCTTGATCGCCGCATGCCGCAGGCCTGCGCTTTCGACATCCGCACCGAACGCGGGCGTGGCACGGTGTACGGCCTGAATTGCCTGCGCGAACGGGGCTTCAGGGTCGCCCGGCGCTGATCCGCGCGCTTTGCCGTTGCGCTGGGCCATGATCCGGGGCATCCCCCGATCATGGCCCAGTTCCCTGATCAAAGCTTTGAACAGGCCGCGCGCGCCCGCGGCCTTTTGCGCATCGCCGGTGTGGATGAGGTGGGCCGCGGCCCGCTGTGCGGCCCGGTGACCGCCGCCGCGGTGGTGCTGGACCCGCTGCACATCCCCGAGGGGCTGAACGATTCCAAGAAGCTGTCGCCCGCCCGCCGCGCCGGCCTGGCGGCCCGGATCATGGCAAGCGCCGATTGGTGCGTGGCCCATGCCAGCGTCGAGGAAATTGACCGGCTGAACATTCTGCAGGCATCACATCTGGCGATGTGCCGGGCGCTGTCCGGGCTGTGCCTGCCGCCCGATCATGTGCTGGTCGATGGCAACCGGGTGCCACGCGATCTGTCCCTGTCGGCCGAGGCGGTGGTGAAGGGCGATGCGCGTTCGGTCTCGATCGCGGCGGCCTCGATCCTGGCGAAACAGGCGCGTGATGCGCTGATGGTGGATTTGGCGCAACAATACCCCGGATACGGTTGGGAACGGAATGCGGGCTACCCGACCAAGGACCACCTGCAGGCGCTTCTAGATCTTGGGGTAACCCCTGTTCATAGACGTTCGTTCAAGCCGGTGCACAACATCTTGTATCAAGGCAAATTCATAAGTGATTGATTCAAAAAAGAATTTGACGCCGAATCGGCTTTGACTCATCTTTGTCCCCACAGACTGGCACCAAGCCGGCACCCGATCGGGACAAAAGAGGCAGAGATGACAAAGACCATGACCAAGGCAGCCGCGGCGGCGCTGCCCTTGAACCAGATCCTTGCAGGCGACTGCATTGAGATGATGAACAGCTTGCCCGAGGCAAGCGTAGACCTGATCTTTGCCGATCCGCCCTATAATCTGCAGCTGCGCGGCGATCTGCACCGGCCCGACAATTCCAAGGTGGATGCGGTTGATGATGCCTGGGATCAGTTCGCCTCTTTCGCGGCCTATGACAGCTTTACCCGCGACTGGCTGGCCGCTGCGCGCCGTCTGCTGAAACCCAATGGCGCGATCTGGGTGATCGGGTCGTATCACAACGTCTTCCGCATGGGGGCCGAGCTTCAGAACCAGGGCTTCTGGATCCTGAACGACGTGGTCTGGCGCAAGTCCAATCCGATGCCGAATTTCCGCGGCAAGCGGCTGACCAATGCGCATGAAACGCTGATCTGGGCGTCAAAATCCGAAGGCGCGAAATACACCTTTAACTATGAGGCGCTGAAGGCGCTGAACGAAGGCGTGCAGATGCGGTCTGATTGGGTGCTGCCGATCTGCACCGGGAATGAACGGCTGAAGGATGCGCAGGGCGACAAGGCCCATCCGACGCAAAAGCCCGAATCGCTGTTGCACCGCGTGATCGTGGGCACCACGAACCCGGGCGACGTGATCCTTGATCCGTTCTTCGGCACCGGCACCACCGGCGCCGTGGCCAAGATGCTGGGCCGCGATTTCATCGGGATTGAGCGCGAGGCCGCCTATCGTGAGGTTGCCGAAAAGCGCCTGGCCCGGATTCGCAAATTTGACAAGGAAGCGCTGGAAATCACCGGCTCGAAGCGCGCCGAACCGCGTGTGCCCTTTGGCCAGCTGGTCGAACGCGGCATGCTGCGCCCGGGCGAAGAGCTGTTTTCCATCGGCAACCGCTTCAAGGCCAAGGTGCGGGCCGATGGCACGCTGGTCGGCAATGACGTCAAGGGATCAATCCATCAGGTGGGTGCGCATCTGGAAGGCGCGCCGTCCTGCAATGGCTGGACCTACTGGCACTTCAAGCGCGACGGCAAGATGGTGCCGATCGACCTGCTGCGTCAGCAGATCCGGGCCGAACTGGAAGACCGCCCGAACTAAGCCCCCCGAATTCAAGGTTACCGCCGGTGCCTGTGGTCCGCCCGCAGGCGCAGCCTTGCCCCGCCGTGTTCCGGCGGGGTCTTTTCATGGTTGCCGGGCGCGATCGGGCCGGCCTAGCACTTGATGCTGGCGGTGACGTAATTCACCGACAGGTCCCGGTCCGACAGCGACCAGCGCCAGGTGATGGGGTTGAAGACCATGCCCTTGCGGTCCACCGGGTCCAGGCCCGCGGTGCGGATCAGGGCGTAGAGTTCATCGGGCGTGATGAATTTTGACCAGTCATGCGTGCCCCTGGGCAGCCAGCGCATCACATGTTCCGCGCCGACAATCGCCATAAGCCAGCTTTTGGGATTACGGTTCAGGGTGGAACAGATCATCAGCCCGCCCGGCTTCAGAAGCTCTTGGCAGGTGGTGATAAAGCCCTGTGGGTCGGCGACATGTTCGACCACCTCCATGTTCAGCACCGCGTCAAAGCGTTCGCCTGCGGCGGCCAGCGCCTCGGCGGTGGTGTGGCGATAGTCGATGTCCAGGCCCGATTGCTCGGCATGCAGCCGCGCCACCGGAATGTTGCGTTCGGCGGCATCTGCGCCCACCACAGTTGCCCCAAGCCGCGCCATCGGTTCCGACAGCAGGCCGCCACCGCAGCCGATGTCCAGCAGGCGCACCCCCTCAAGCGGGCGGGGGGATTTCAGGTCGCGACCGAATTCCGCGGCAATCTGGCCAGAGATGTAATCCAACCGGCAGGGATTAAGCATGTGCAGCGGCTTGAACTTGCCATTCGGGTCCCACCATTCGGCGGCCATAGCCTCAAATTTCGCCACCTCGGCGGGATCGACGGTATTCGTCGCGCTTTGCATCGCAAACCTCGCTTCTTACTGCGCGCAACCCGTGGCGGGCTACGTTTTTGCGTTATATAGTCCTGTCATGGACAGAACCGCAGGGCAAAAGCGCACATCGGGCGCCTTTCTTTACCCGCCGATCGAACCCTTCGATCAGCGCATGGTCGATGTCGGCGACGGTCACCGCCTTTATGTCGAGCAATCGGGCCATCCGCAGGGCAAGCCGGTGGTGGTTCTGCATGGCGGCCCGGGGGGTGGGTGCAGCCCGCAGATGCGACGATTTTTCGACCCGGCGCATTACCGGGTGATTCTGTTCGATCAGCGCGGCTGCGGCCTGTCGCGGCCCCATGCCTGTGTGCAGGCCAATACCACCTGGCACCTGGTGGCAGATATCGAACGTATTCGTGACCTGCTGGGCATTCCGTCCTGGACCGTGTTCGGCGGCAGCTGGGGGGCGACACTGGCGCTGGTCTATGCGCAGACCCATCCCGACCGGGTCGATCATCTGGTGCTGCGCGGCGTGTTCCTGGCCACCAAGGCGGAACTTGACTGGTTTTATGGCGGTGGTGCGGGGGGGTTCTATCCTGATCTGTGGGCAAATTTCCGCCGCCCCATCCCGGAAGATGAGCAGGGCGATCTGATCGAGGCCTATCACAAGCGCCTGTTTTCTGGCGATTACGCGACCGAGGCCCGCTTTGGCCGGTATTGGGCGCATTGGGAAAATGCGTTGGCCAGTGTCGATACCGATACCCCCCCGGGCGAGGCGCCGCCCGATTATGCCCGCGCCTTCGCCCGGCTGGAAAACCATTATTTCAAACACCATGCCTTTCTTGAGGAAGATGGCCAGATCCTGCGCGACCGGCCGCGAATCGAGCATATTCCCGCGACCATCGTGCAGGGCCGGCTGGACATGATCTGCCCGCCGGTGTCCGCCTGGCGGCTGACCCAGGGCTGGGCGCGGGCCGATTTGCGGATGGTTCCGGCGGCGGGGCATGCGCTGTCCGAACCCGGCATCACCGCGGCGCTTGTGGCGACGATGGACCGGCTGCGCGGCTGAACATGCAACAGGCTTGCGCGACCGCTGTCTTTGGCCTATATGCAGATCCAACAGCGGCGCTGCGGGGTCCAAACCCGAAGCCCACCGGGAAAGTGCAACGGGCCGCGCGGCCCGTTTTTTGTTTTTGAGGATCGGAACCATGACCGACCTGATCGCCAAGACCGCCATCGACCGGCGCCTTGCGGAAATCGTCACCCCCGTGATTGAGGGGATGGGCTTTGAACTGGTGCGCATCCGCCTGATGGGTGGCAAGACGCCGACGTTGCAGATCATGGCGGACCGCCCCGAGGGCGGGATCGTCGTGGACGAATGCGCCCGCATCTCGACCGCCGTTTCGGCGGTGCTGGATGTCGAAGACCCGATCGAGGAAAATTACAACCTTGAAGTTTCGTCCCCCGGGATCGACCGGCCGCTGACCCGGCTGAAGGATTTTGACATGTGGGAAGGCTATGAGGCCCGCATCGAAACCGCCGAACAGATCGACGGGCGCAAGCGATTCAAGGGCATCCTGCGCGGCGCCGAGGGCAATGAGGTGCTGATCGAGATCGAGAATGCCGGCGAAATGGTCGTGATCGGCCTGCAATTCGACTGGCTGTCCGATGCGAAACTTGTGCTGACCGACGAATTGATCACCGAGATGCTGCGCCAGAAGAAGGCCGCCGGCGTTATCGACGAAGACATGTTCGACGAGATCGAAACCGAAACGGATACCCCCGACCCCGAGGAGGCTTGAGACCCATGGCAATCACCTCTGCCAACCAGCTGGAACTGTTGCAGACGGCCGAGGCTGTCGCGCGCGAGAAGATGATCGACCCGGATCTGGTGATTCAGGCGATGGAAGACAGTCTCGCCCGCGCCGCAAAGTCGCGCTACGGGTCCGAGATGGATATCCGCGTCAAGATCGACCGCAAGACGGGCCGGGCAACCTTTACCCGCGTGCGCACCGTGGTTGCCGATGACGAGCTGGAAAATTACCAGGCGCAGGTGACCGTGGAACAGGCCCGCCAATACCTGGCCGACCCGCAGATTGGCGATGAAATCGTGGACGAGGTGCCCCCCGTCGATCTGGGCAGGATCGCCGCGCAGTCGGCCAAGCAGGTGATCCTGCAAAAGGTCCGCGAGGCCGAGCGCGACCGCCAGTATGACGAATTCAAGGACCGCAAGGGCACAATCATCAACGGTGTCGTCAAGCGCGAGGAATACGGCAACATTATCGTCGATATCGGCCGGGGTGAGGCGATCCTGCGCCGCAACGAAAAGATCGGCCGCGAAAGCTATCGTCCGAACGACCGCATCCGCGCCTACATCAAGGATGTCCGGCGCGAGGCGCGCGGGCCCCAGGTCTTCCTGTCGCGCACCGACCCGCAGTTCATGGCGGAACTGTTCAAGATGGAGGTGCCCGAAATCTATGACGGCATCATCGAGATCAAGGCCGTTGCGCGCGATCCGGGCAGCCGCGCCAAGATCGCCGTGATCAGCCGCGACAACTCGATCGACCCGGTTGGTGCCTGCGTGGGGATGCGTGGCAGCCGCGTGCAGGCCGTCGTGGGCGAATTGCAGGGCGAGAAGATCGACATTATCCCGTGGAACGAAGATCAGGCGACCTTCCTTGTGAACGCGCTGCAGCCGGCCGAGGTATCCAAGGTCGTGATCGACGAGGAAGCCGGCAAGATCGAGGTGGTGGTGCCCGATGAACAGCTGTCGTTGGCCATTGGCCGTCGCGGCCAGAACGTGCGCCTGGCCAGCCAGCTGACTGGTCTGGATATCGACATCCTGACCGAGGCCGAGGAAAGCCAGCGCCGGCAGGCCGAATTCGCCGAACGCACCAAGCTGTTCGTCGATGCGCTGGATCTGGACGAATTCTTCGCCCAGCTGCTGGTGGCCGAAGGCTTTACCAGCCTTGAAGAGGTCGCCTATGTGGACCTGGATGAACTGCTGTCGATCGAAGGCGTGGACGAAGGCACCGCCGAAGAACTGCAGGCCCGCGCCCGCGATTATATCGAGGAACAGAACCGCAAGGCCCTGGAAGCCGCCCGCGAACTGGGTGTCGAACAGTCGCTGTTCGAGTTTGAGGGCCTGACCCCGCAGATGATCGAGGCGCTGGCGAAAGACGGCATCAAGACGCTGGAAGATTTCGCCACCTGCGCCGACTGGGAACTGGCCGGTGGCTGGACCACGGTGGATGGCGCGCGGGTCAAGGATGATGGCATCCTTGAAAAGTTCGACATGAGCCTGGAAGAAGCGCAGCAGCTGATCATGACTGCCCGCATCCAGCTTGGCTGGGTGGATCCGACGGAACTGGAAGCCGAAGCCGAGGACGAGACCGGCGAAGACGAGGAGGCCGAGGCCTGAGCCTCGGGTGAAGCATGACCCGTGGGGGCCGCGACAAGGACAGGACAGAGCCGGAACGGCGCTGCATCGTCACGGGTGACGTGCAGCCCAAGGCCGGGCTTGTGCGCTTTGTCGTCGGGCCCGACGGTGCGATCTATCCCGACCTGGCGGAAAAGCTGCCGGGCCGGGGTGTCTGGGTCACGGCTGATCGCGACCTGATCGCCCGTGCCGCCGCCAAGGGCCTGTTCGCCCGTGCCGCCCGCGCCCCCGTCACCGTGCCGGAAAATCTGGTGGATATGGTGGAACAGGGGCTTGCGCATCGTGTGGTCGAACTTATCTCTCTGGTGCGCAAATCGGGCCGGGCGGTGATCGGGTTCGAAAAGGTGAAGGGCTGGTTGGCCGAAGGCAGGGCCAAGGTTCTTCTGCAGGCCTCGGACGGGTCCGAACGGGGCAAGGGCAAGCTTTGGACCCCGGAAGGTGGCCGATGGTTCGGCTGCCTCACTTCTGCGGAATTGGGTTTGGCTTTCGGCCGCGATCATGCCATACACGGCGCGCTTGCGGCTGGCGGACTCACTCCACGTGTTATAAGCGAAGCGGCAAGGCTTGCGGGATTGCGCAGGCAGGACGGCGGCCAGACCGCCGGGAAGGATACGAAGACGGCATGAGCGATACTGACGGCAAAAAACCCCTGGGTCTTGGCGGCGCGCGTCCCGGTCAGGTGAAGCAAAGCTTCTCCCACGGCCGCACGAAAAGCGTGGTGGTCGAAACCAAGCGCAAGAAGGTGGTGGTGCCCAAGCCCGGCGGTGCCCCCGCGAAGGGTGCCGGTTCTTCCAATCCGGCCCTGGGCGATCCGTCGAAACGCCCGGCGGGCATTTCCGATGCGGAAATGGAGCGCCGCCTGAAGGCGCTTCAGGCCGCCAAGATCCGTGAGGTTGAGGAAGCTGCGCAGCGCGAGGCCGAGGAAAAGGCCCGCGAAGAAGAGCGTGAGCGCCGTCGCGCCGAAATCGAGGCCAAAGAGCGTGAGGATCGCGAACGCGAGGAAGCCCTGCGCCTGAAAGCCGAAGAGGATGAGCGCAAGGCCCGCGAGGCCGAGCTGCGCGCCCAGAAGAAGGAAGAGGTCCGCAAGGCCCCCGCCAAGGCCGAGGCCCCCGCAGACCCGGCCGCAGCCGAGGCCGCCGCGGCGCGCGCCGCGACCAAGGGCGTTGCGACCGTCGGCCCGCGCAAGACCGACCGTGACCGCGATGATCGCGCGGCCGATCGTGATTCGCGCAGCAAGGCCAAGGGTGACGAAGGCCGCCGCACCGGCAAGCTGAGCCTGTCGGACGCACTGGAAGGTGGCGAAGGCGGGCGGCAACGCTCGCTCGCCGCGATGAAGCGCAAGCAGGAAAAGGCGCGCCAGAAGGCGATGGGTTTTGGCCAGAAGGCCGAAAAGATGGTCCGCGACGTACAGCTGCCCGAAACCATCGTGGTGTCCGAACTTGCCAACCGGATGGCCGAACGCGTGGCCGATGTCATCAAAACGCTCATGAAGATGGGCATGATGGTGACCGCGAACCAGACCATCGATGCCGACACCGCGGAACTTGTGATCGAGGAATTCGGCCACAAGGCGGTGCGCGTGTCCGATTCTGACGTGGAACAGGTGATCGACACGGTTCAGGACCGCGACGAAGACTTGCAACCGCGCCCGCCGATCATCACGATCATGGGCCACGTCGACCATGGCAAGACCTCGCTTCTGGATGCGATCCGCAACGCCAACGTCGTTTCGGGCGAAGCGGGCGGGATCACCCAGCATATCGGTGCCTATCAGGTGACGACCGAATCGGGGGCGGTGCTGACCTTCCTCGACACGCCCGGTCACGCCGCCTTCACCTCGATGCGGGCCCGTGGCGCGCAGGTGACGGATATCGTTGTGCTGGTGGTGGCTGCCGATGACGCGGTGATGCCGCAAACGGTCGAGGCGATCAACCACGCCAAGGCCGCCGGTGTTCCGATGATCGTGGCGATCAACAAATGCGACAAGCCAAGCGCGAACCCGCAGAAGGTGCGCACCGATCTGCTGCAACACGAAGTTGTCGTTGAGGCGATGTCGGGCGATGTGCAGGACGTCGAGGTTTCGGCCAAGACCGGCAAGGGGCTGGATCAACTGCTGGAGGCCATCGCGCTTCAGGCGGAAATCCTGGAACTTCGCGCCAACCCGAACCGTGCCGCGCAGGGCGCCGTGATCGAAGCCAAGCTGGACGTGGGTCGCGGCCCGGTCGCCACCGTTCTGGTGCAGCACGGCACGCTGAAGCGCGGCGACATCTTCGTTGTCGGTGAACAGTGGGGCAAGGTGCGCGCGCTGGTCAATGACAAGGGCGAACGCGTCGATGAAGCGGGTCCCTCGGTCCCGGTTGAGGTGTTGGGCCTGAATGGCACGCCCGAAGCCGGTGACGTTCTGAACGTCGTGGAAACCGAAGCCCAGGCGCGTGAAATCGCCGACTATCGTGAACAGGCCGCCAAGGACAAGCGCGCCGCCGCAGGGGCCGCCCGCACGCTGGAACAGTTGATGGCGAAGGCCAAGGCCGATGAAAGCGTGGCGGAACTTTCGGTGGTCGTGAAGGCCGACGTGCAGGGGTCTGCCGAGGCGATCACGCAGGCGCTGGAAAAGGTCGGCAACGAAGAGGTGCGCGTGCGCGTACTGCATTCGGGCGTGGGTGCGATCACCGAATCCGATATCGGCCTTGCCGAAGCCTCGGGCGCGCCGGTGATCGGTTTTAACGTGCGGGCCAATGCGCCGGCACGGGCCAGTGCCAACCAGAAGGGCGTTGAAATCCGCTATTATTCGATCATCTACGATCTGGTCGATGACATCAAGGCGGCGGCCTCGGGCCTGCTGAAGGCCGAAGTGCGCGAAAACTTCATCGGTTACGCACAGATCAAAGAGGTCTTTAAGGTTTCGGGCGTGGGTAAGGTGGCGGGCTGTCTTGTCACCGAAGGCGTGGCGCGGCGTTCCGCCGGCGTGCGTCTGCTGCGCGACAACGTGGTGATCCACGAAGGCACGCTCAAGACGCTCAAGCGCTTCAAGGATGAGGTCAAGGAAGTGCAATCCGGCCAGGAATGCGGGATGGCCTTTGAAAATTACGATGACATCCGTCCCAACGACGTGATCGAGATTTTCGAACGCGAAGAGATTGAGCGCACGCTGTAACGAAAACGGGGGGCGATGCCCCCCGGCTATAGACCCCGAAACGCCGCCGCTCAGGCGGCGTTTTTTGTTACCGGAACCCCTGTAAAACGGTCCTCGCCAACCCGGACCACGGCCTTTCCGTCATCACGCAGCTTTTCCAGCATGCCCTGAATGAAGATGTAGTTTCCAATGGTGATCGTGCAGAACATGTTATCCCCCTGTTGTTCTGACAACAGGGATAGCGCCCGAATCTTAACGGAAACCGAACAGCGTCGGCGTCTAAAGCCAGTCGCGCAGGATCGGGATCAGCGGTTCATCGGCGGGCGGCATCGGATAGCGGCGCAGGTCCGTCGCCCGCACCCAGGCCAGTTGCTGCCCCTCGCGCGGCTGCACGATGCCCTGCCACTTGCGGCAGGCGAACAGGGGCATCAACAGGTGGAAATCGGGATAGCTGTGGCTGGCGAATGTCAGCGGCGCCAGGCATGAGGCCCAAGTGTCGATCCCCAGTTCCTCATGCAATTCGCGGATCAACGCGGCCTCGGGCGTCTCGCCGGGTTCGACCTTGCCGCCGGGGAATTCCCACAGCCCGGCCATCGACTTGCCCGCAGGGCGCTGCGCCAGAAGGATGCGGCCGTCGGCATCAATCAGTGCGACGGCCGAAACAAGGATGGTCTTCACGAACGATAATCCGCGTTGATGTCGATGTAGCGGTGCGTCAGATCGCAGGTCCAGACGGATTTCGCCGCCGTGCCAAGACCCAGATCCACCCCGATCACAAGCTCTTGCCGCTTCATATAGGCCGAGGCGGCGGCCTCGTCATATTCAGGCACACGCCAGCCCTTTTCGGCAAGGACCATGTCCCCAAAGCTGATCTTCAGCCGGTCGCGGTCGGCCTTGGCGCCCGATTTGCCCACGGCAGCCACGACGCGGCCCCAATTTGCATCCCCGCCCGCGATGGCGGTCTTGACCAGCGGCGAATTGGCGATGGACATGGCGACGCGATGGGCATCGGCGGCATCGGCGGCGCCGGTCACGCGGACTTCTACGAATTTCGTCGCACCCTCGCCATCCTTCACCACCTGATGGGCCAGATCCATCATCACGGCGCGCAGGGCAGCCTCGAAATCGCGGGCGGGCTTGGACCGCATGTCCTTGATTTCCGCTGCCGCGCTGCGCCCGGTTGCCGCGACGATCAGCGCGTCCGAGGTCGAGGTGTCGCTGTCAACGGTGATGGCGTTGAACGTATCATCCACCTGGCGCGAAACGATTTTCTGTAGGTTCGCGGCCGAGATCTTCGCATCGGTGAAAATATAGACCAGCATCGTCGCCATGTCGGGCGCGATCATGCCCGACCCTTTGGCAATGCCGGCGATGCGGATCACGCCGCCGTCGCCCTGCACCTCGGCGCCGGCGCCCTTGGGGAAGGTGTCGGTCGTCATGATGGCGCGCGCGGCAAGTTCAATCGCTGCGCCGTCCAGCGCCTGCGCCAGATCGGGCACCTTGGCGGTGATCCGGTCATAGGGCAGCGGCTCGCCGATGACGCCGGTGGAGGACGAAAAGACGCGACTGGCGGGCAGGCCAAGTTCAGCCGCGACCGCGCCGGTGACGGCATCGACGGCCTCTTGCCCGGCGGCGCCGGTGAAGGCGTTGGCATTGCCCGAATTCACGATGATCGCGGCGCCCGCATTCGCCGGAACTTTCATCTTCAGCTTTGCCTGACAGTCAAGCACACAGGCCGCGCGGGTCGAGGACCGCGTGAAGGCACCGGCGACGACCGTCCCCGGCGCAAGGCGGGCCAGCATCACATCGGTGCGGCCTGCATAGCGCACGCCCGCCGCGATCGCGGCAAAATCCACGCCGTCGATCTGCGGCAGGGCGGGGAACGCCGCGGGGGCCAGCGGCGAAATGGGGTTGGCCGCCTTTGCCTTTTGCGCGGCCTCGGCGACCGCCTCGACCGTGGCTTCAAGGCCGTGCTCGATCTGACCCTTCAGCAGCTTCACCTTGGCCTTCAGCTTTTCGACCTTGGCCTTGAGTTCTTTCCGTTTCGCCATCGTGCCCGCCCCTTTGGATCAATCGCCCAGTATCGTGCTGTCCTTGAGGACCGCCGGATCGACACCCTCGACATTGCGTTCCACCTTGGCTTGATCGACGGCCTCTGTCACGCGGCTTTCAACGGCTTTCTGGCGCAAATCGCCTTCCAGTTCCATCCGGACATCCTCGATCGTCGGCGCCTCGGCCAGGCGCGTTTCGATCAGCTTCACGACGTGCCAGCCGTATTCGGTCTGCACGGGGCCTGCGATGTCGCCGGGCTGCATGGCGGCCACGGCATCGCCGAAGGGCTTGACCATCACGTCCAGCCCGAACCAGCCCAGATCGCCCCCATTCGCGGCGGCGCCATCGGCGGATTTTTCGCGCGCCACGGTGGCAAAATCGGCACCGTTCTCAATCTGGGCCTTGATCGCGGCGGCCTCTTCCTCGGTTGCGACGATGATATGGGCGGCATTGTATTCGCGCGAGGGTTCCGCATCGGCAAAGCGGGTGTTGTAGGCGTCCTGGATGCTTTCCTCGGTGACCGCCGCGGTGGCGGTGCGGTCCAGCACGGCACCGGCCAGATAGGCGCGGCGATCCACCTCCAACGCGGTTTCGTCGCGCTTGGTCAGATTGCCGGCGCCGATCTCGGCCAGGGCGGTTTGCTGGATCAGCTGGTCCAGGATGCCGTTGAACAGGATGTCATCGGGCAGCTGCTGATATTCCGCAGGCAGGCCGTCGCGCACCGCAATCATGTGGCCCAGGGTGATTTCCGTGCCATTGACGGTGGCCATCACACTGTCCGCGGTCAGCCCTTCGGCCACTGCCCCCTGTGCCAGCGTCAGCGACAGCGCGGTTGCGCCAAGGAATCGGGTCACAAGGGACATATTAAGCCTTTCCATCCGGGCCGCGGTCCCCCGCGGCGTTGACACTCTGACAGGCGGCGCTTACATCGCCTAGGGTCCTGTGAAGGCCGCTCCGCCCTTTTATTCGCTTGCCGTTCTAGGCTTGCGCGAGGACGCGGGCAAGGCCACGCGTCACACGATTTGGTCAAGCGAACCCGCGGAGAAAAAATGCTCGGGCTAGGAACACTCGCGAAGAAGGTCTTTGGCACGCCGAATGACCGCAAGGTGAAATCGGTCCGCCCGATCGTGGCGAAGATCAACGCGCTGGAGCCCGAGTTCGAAAAGCTCAGCGATGCGGGGCTGAAGGAAAAGACGGCTGAACTGAAGGCGCGGGTGCAACAAGGCGAAAGCCTGGATGCGCTGTTGCCCGAGGCCTTCGCCAATTGCCGTGAGGCCGCCAGGCGCGCCCTGGGCCTGCGGGCCTTTGATGTGCAGCTGAAGGCCGGCATCTTCCTGCATCAGGGCAATATCGCCGAAATGAAGACCGGCGAAGGCAAGACCCTGATGGCGACCTTCCCGGTCTATCTGAACGCGCTGACCGGGCGCGGGGTGCATGTCGTCACCGTGAACGACTATCTGGCCCGGCGCGATGCGGAATGGATGGGCAAGGTCTATGGCGCGCTGGGGCTGACCACCGGCGTCGTCGTACCGTTCCAGTCCGATACCGAAAAGCGTGCCGCCTATGCCGCCGACGTGACCTATGCCACGAACAATGAACTGGGCTTCGACTATCTGCGTGACAACATGCGCAGCCGGGTTGAGGACATGATGCAGCGCGACCATTATTTCGCCATCGTCGATGAGGTCGATTCCATCCTGATCGATGAGGCGCGCACCCCGCTGATCATCTCGGGGCCGTCGCAGGACCGTTCCGAACTGTACAAGACGCTGGATCGCTTCATCCCGGAAATCCAGCCCGAACATTTCAAGCTGGATGAAAAGGCGCGCAACGCGACCTATTCCGAAGAAGGCAACGAATTCCTGGAAAAGCGCCTGCAGGAAGCGGGCATCCTGCCCCCCGGCCAGTCGCTTTACGACCCGGAAAGCACGACCATCGTGCACCACGTCACCCAGGCGCTGCGGGCGCACAAGTTGTTCTACAAGGATCAGAATTACATCGTGCGCGACGGCGAGGTTGTCCTGATCGACGAATTCAGCGGCCGGATGATGCCGGGCCGACGCCTGTCTGACGGGCTGCATCAGGCGATCGAGGCGAAAGAGGGCGTGACGATTCAGCCCGAAAACGTGACGCTGGCCAGTGTGACCTTTCAGAACTACTTCCGCCTGTATGAAAAGCTGGCCGGCATGACGGGCACCGCCGCCACCGAGGCCGAGGAATTCATGGAAATCTACAAGCTGGGTGTGGTCGAGGTGCCGACCAACCGCCCCATCCAGCGCAAGGACGAACACGACCGCGTCTATCGCACCCAGCGTGAGAAATACGCCGCCGTGATCGAGGCGATCAGGGAATCGCATGCCAAGGGCCAGCCGATCCTGGTGGGGACCACCTCGATCGAGAAATCCGAAATGCTGTCGGGCATGCTTCAAAAGGAAGGCATCGCGCATAACGTCCTGAATGCGCGCCAGCACGAACAAGAGGCCAGGATCGTGGCCGAAGCCGGTCGCTTCGGCGCGGTGACGATCGCCACCAACATGGCTGGCCGCGGAACGGATATTCAGCTGGGCGGCAATGTCGAGATGAAGGTTCTTGAAGAACTGGCCGCCAACCCCGAAGCGCATCCCGATGAGATCCGCACCCGGATCGAGGCGGAACATGCCGCCGAAAAGGCCAAGGTGCTGGAGGCGGGCGGCCTGTTCGTTCTGGCCACCGAACGCCACGAATCGCGGCGCATCGATAACCAGTTGCGTGGCCGTTCGGGGCGGCAGGGCGATCCGGGCCGGTCGCTGTTCTTCCTGTCGCTGGAGGACGATCTGATGCGGATCTTCGGCTCGGACAAGTTGGATGCCGTGCTGTCGAAACTGGGCATGAAGGAAGGTGAGGCGATCGTTCACCCTTGGGTGAACAAGTCGCTGGAACGGGCGCAGGCCAAGGTTGAGGGCCGCAACTTCGACATCCGCAAGCAGCTGCTGAAGTTCGACGACGTGATGAATGACCAGCGTAAGGTCATCTTTGGTCAGCGCCGCGAGATCATGGAAGCCGAGGATATTGAGGAAATCGCCCGCGACATGCGCCATCAGGTCATCGATGACCTGGTTGATGAATACATGCCACCGAAATCCTATGCAGATCAATGGGATATCGAAGGTCTGCGCAAGGCCGCGACCGAGGCGCTGAACCTTGATCTGCCGATCGCTGATTGGGCGGCCGAGGAAGGTGTGGATCAGGACGGCATTCGCGAACGCCTGGAAGCCGCGGCCGATGGCTATATGGCGCAGAAGGCCGAAGCCTTCGGCGCCGAAAACATGCGCTCGATCGAAAAGCAACTGTTGTTGCAGACGATCGACACCAAGTGGCGCGAGCATCTGGTGACGCTGGAACATCTGCGTTCGGTCGTGGGCTTTCGTGGTTATGCGCAGCGCGACCCGCTGTCAGAATACAAGACCGAAGCGTTCCAGCTGTTTGAAACCATGCTGGACAGCCTGCGCGCCGATGTGACCAAGCGGTTGGGCCAGATCCGCCCGCTGACCGCCGAGGAACAGGCCGAGATGCTGCGCCAGATGACCCCCGCAGCGGGTGCGGCCAATCCGAAGGCCCGCCCCGGTTTTGATGAAAACGATCCGGCAACCTGGGGCGATCCGGCGCGCAATGATCCCTGTCCCTGTGGTTCGGGGGAAAAGTTCAAGCATTGCCACGGGCGACTCGCCTGATTGGGGCGAAATCGGGCAAAGACGGGGCGGCCTTCGCCATCCTTTCAATATCTTGCTGGTCCACGCGAAGGCCGCGCAAGATTTGCTGCGCGCCACGGTTATCAAATGGTTAATGCTGCCATTCCAGAGTCACGCCATCGCCGTATTTGTTCCCTACGATTCTGGTCATGATCGCTACGACTTGGGGGGCATCATGTGGACGAAGCACCGGATTGTTACGATTGCCGCGACGCTGGCCCTGGCTGGCGGTATCGGCCATCTGATGCAACATGCCGATGTCATCGGTGAACGGATCGCATATGCGCTGCAGGCCACTGACGCATCTACAGACGGTGCGACAAACTTGGGCATCCGCAACGTGACCCCGGTGATGGCAACAATTTCCGCGCCCCGGGCGGGTATCGCGCTGAAACCGCTGGCGGCGGGGTTGCGGCTGCCAGATCTGCCCGTGCGGCGCATTCCCAGGGATCAGGACGTGCCGACCCCGCCCCAGGACGCCCGCGCCGACCTTGCCTGTGGCGGGCCGCCCTGCGCCAATCGGCGCTGAAAAAAACGTGGTCAAAGGTATCCGCTGCCGCGAAAGCTCAGCTCGCGGTTTTTGCCGATGATCAGATGGTCGTGAAGAACGATACCAAGAACGGCCGCCGCTTCCTGAATCTGGGCGGTCATGGTGATGTCCGCCTCTGACGGGGTTGGATCGCCTGAGGGGTGATTGTGTGCAAGGATCAGCGCCGAGGCGTTCAGTTCCAAGGCGCGCTTGACCACTTCGCGCGGGTAGACCGGCACATGGTCAACGGTGCCGCGCGCCTGTTCCTCATCCGCGATCAGAACGTTCTTGCGGTCCAGATACAGAACGCGGAACTGTTCCGTTTCACGATGCGCCATCGCGGTATGGCAGTAATCCAGCAGCGCATCCCAGGATGACAAGACCGCCCGGTTCATCACCCGTGCGCGCGCCATGCGATGCGCCGCTGCCTCGACGATCTTAAGTTCCTGTATCACGGCCTCGCCAACGCCCGGAACCTTTCCCAAGCGCGCGGGTGGGGCGGACAGAACACGGTTGAAATCGCCGAATGTCTGTAAAAGGCGGTGCGCCAACGGTTTTACATCTTGCCGTGGAATGGCGCGGAACAGGATCAGTTCCAGAAGCTCATAATCGGGCATGGCCACAGCGCCGCCCTGGATGAACCGGCTGCGCAGGCGCTTGCGATGGTCCTGGATGTAGGATGGCAGGCGGTCCCCCCGCAGCGGCAGAGCGATGGCCTCATCGGTATCGCCGAAAAGCGGAAGGGGGACTTCGTTAAAGGCGTTCGGGTGCTGGCTCATGTCGGCAGCTTCGCCGATTCGGCATGAAAAAAGGGTTAACTCGCCACCGGCATGTGAAAAGGGCGCCCGCAGGCGCCCCGTCAGCCTTTCATTCCATCCCAGAAGGTCTTGACCTTCTTGAAGAATGACGCCCCTTCGGGGTTGTTCTCGGCTTCGATCTTCTCGAATTCGCGCAGCAATTCCTTTTGGCGTGCCGTCAGGTTAACCGGCGTTTCGACTGCCAGTTCGATCACCATGTCACCAATGCCACCGCCGCGCAGCGCGTGCATGCCTTTGCCACGCAGCCGCATCTGACGCCCCGACTGGCTGCCAGCCGGAATTTTTACCCGGCTGCGGCCGCCTTCGATCGTTGGCACCTCGACCTCGCCGCCAAGGGCTGCGGCGGTGATCGACACGGGCACGCGGCAGAACAACGTCACCCCGTCGCGCTGGAAAATCGCGTGGTCGCGCACTTCGATGAAGATGTACAGATCGCCCGACGGCCCCCCGCGCAGACCTGATTCGCCCTCTCCGGCCAGACGGATGCGGGTGCCGGTTTCCACCCCTGCAGGGATGTTGACGGCAAGCGTCCGTTCTTTCTCGATCCGGCCGGAACCGTGGCAGGCGCGGCAGGGGTTCTTGACCACCTGGCCTTGGCCGCCGCAGGTCGGACAGGTCCGTTCGACCGTGAAAAACCCGTTCTGCGCACGGACCTTGCCCATGCCGGAACATGTCGGGCAGGTCACGGGTTCGACCCCGCCTTCGGCCCCGGTGCCGTTGCAGGCGGTGCAACCGGCCGATCCCGGCACGGTGATCTGCTTTTGCGCGCCGGCAAAAGCCTCTTCCAGCGTGACGCGCATGTTGTAGCGCAGGTCCGATCCGCGGGTGGCGCGCGAACGCCCGGCGCCCTGGCCGCGGCCCCCCATGAAATCGCCGAACAGATCCTCGAACACATCGGAAAAGGCGCTGGCGAAATCGCCCTGGCCATAACCACCACCGCGCGGACCGCCACCCATGCCGCCTTCGAACGCGCCGTGACCGAACCGGTCATAGGCTGCCTTCTTGTCGGCATCCTTCAGCACGTCATAGGCTTCGTTCACTTCCTTGAACTGGGCTTCGGCGTCGGGATTGTCCTTGTTGCGGTCGGGGTGAAGTTCCTTCGCCTTCGTGCGATAGGCCTTCTTGATCTCATCGGCCGAGGCCCCGCGGGCCACGCCCAGAACCTCGTAGAAATCGCGTTTTGCCATTCATGCACCCCCTGGGGGAACGTGGAACGGGCCCGATCGGGGCCCGCTCTGCAGTTCCGGCGCTTACTTGCGCTTGTCTTCGCCCATATCCTCGAAGTCGGCATCGACGATGTCATCGTCCACGTCGCGCGGACCGTCTTCATCGGCAGGGCCGGCCTCGGCCTGCTGCGCCTTATAGATCGCCTCGCCCAGTTTCATCGCGGCATCGGTCAGGTTCTGGATGCCGCCCTTGATCTTGCCGGCATCTTCGGACTTGAGCGTTTCTTCCAGCGCATTGGCGGCCAGCTCGATCGCCTCAACGGTCGAGCCGTCGACCTTGTCGCCATGTTCTTCCAGCGACTTGCGGGTCGAATGCAGCAGGCTTTCGGCCTGGTTCTTCGCCTCGACCAGTTCCTTGCGCTTCTTGTCGGCTTCGGCATTGGCCTCGGCGTCGCGGACCATCTTTTCGATTTCGTCATCGGACAGACCGCCCGAAGCCTGGATCGTGATGTTCTGCGATTTGCCGGTGCCCTTGTCCTTGGCGCTGACCGACACGATGCCGTTGGCGTCGATGTCGAAGGTCACCTCGATCTGCGGCATGCCGCGCGGCGCGGGCGGAATGTCTTCCAGGTTGAACATGCCCAGCAGCTTGTTGTCGGCCGCCATTTCACGTTCGCCCTGAAACACGCGGATCGTCACGGCGTTCTGGTTGTCTTCGGCGGTCGAAAAGATCTGTGACTTCTTCGTCGGGATCGTGGTGTTGCGGTCGATCAGGCGGGTGAACACACCGCCCAGCGTTTCGATGCCAAGGCTCAGCGGTGTCACGTCCAGCAGCACGACATCCTTCACGTCGCCCTGCAGCACGCCGGCCTGAATGGCGGCGCCCAGTGCCACGACCTCATCGGGGTTCACGCCCTTGTGCGGCTCTTTCCCGAAGAAATTGGTCACCTCTTCCACGACCTTGGGCATGCGGGTCATGCCGCCGACCAGAACGACCTCATCGATATCGCCCTTGGACAGGCCCGCGTCCTTCAGCGCCGCGGCGCAGGGCTTGAGCGAGGCCTTGATCAGGTCGGCCACCAGGCTTTCCAGCTTGGCGCGGGTCAGTTTCATGACCATGTGCAGCGGCGTGCCGGATTTCATGTCCATCGAGATGAACGGCTGGTTGATTTCCGTCTGCTGGCTGGACGACAGTTCGATCTTGGCCTTTTCCGCCGCCTCTTTCAGGCGCTGCAGGGCCATCTTGTCCTTGGTCAGGTCGACGCCATGTTCCTTTTTGAACTCCTCGGCGAGGTAGTTCACGATGCGCATGTCAAAGTCTTCACCGCCCAGGAACGTGTCGCCGTTGGTCGATTTCACCTCGAACAGGCCATCGTCGATTTCCAGGATGGTGATGTCGAAGGTGCCACCGCCAAGGTCATAGACCGCGATGGTTTTGGTTTCCTTCTTGTCCAGGCCATAGGCCAGCGCGGCCGCGGTCGGTTCATTGATGATCCGCAGCACTTCAAGGCCGGCAATCTTGCCCGCGTCCTTGGTGGCCTGACGCTGGGCGTCGTTGAAATAGGCGGGAACCGTGATGACCGCCTGGGTCACCTCTTCGCCCAGATACGATTCTGCGGTTTCCTTCATCTTCTGAAGGATCACGGCCGAAACCTGCGCGGGGGAATATTTATCGCCGCGAACTTCGACCCATGCATCGCCGTTGCCCCCGTCAACGATGTTGTAGGGCACCAACTTGCGGTCCTTTTCAACCTCAGCGTCGGTGACGCGGCGGCCGATCAGGCGCTTGACGGCAAAGATCGTGTTGGCGGGGTTGGTGACGGCCTGACGCTTGGCGGGCTGGCCCACAAGGCGTTCGCTGTCGGTATAGGCGACGATCGAGGGCGTCGTGCGCGCCCCTTCGGAATTTTCGATCACACGGGGCTGCGACCCGTCCATGATGGCAACGCAGCTGTTGGTGGTCCCGAGGTCGATCCCGATGACTTTGGCCATGATTTGCACCTCTTGTTGCGGCGATGTAGCGGGGTCCGGGTCCGATAAGGCCCCCGGCCCCAATCCCTGGGTTTCACATGTCTGCCGGTTCCCGACCCTGTCGGAACCCGGCGTCCCGGCGTATATAAGGAGGGGTCATGGACCCTGCAAGCACCCGCGCCAAAGGAACATCGCAAGAAAATGACGGATTTTCCAGAACCCGCCGAAACCCGCCCCGATCCGGTCGAAATCCGCGGTTTTCTGCATTTTCCCGGATGGCTTGATCTGCAAGAGCAACGCGCGATGGTGGCGGATCTTCGCGCGGTGGCGGCCGCGGCGCCGCTGTTTTCGCCGATGACGCCCTATGGCCGCCCCATGAGCGTCCGGATGACCTCGGCGGGGCGCTTTGGCTGGGTCTCGGACCGGCGCGGCTATCGCTATAGCGAAACCCATCCCGAAGGGCTGCCCTGGCCCGCGATCCCGCACAGCGTTCTGTCGGTCTGGCGCGCGGTGTCCGGTTCGGCCCGGATGCCGGAATGCTGTCTTGTGAACTTTTACGACGGCCATGCCCGGATGGGGATGCATCAGGACCGGGATGAGACCGATTTCACGCAGCCGGTCGTGTCCATTTCACTGGGCGACGACGCGCTGTTCCGGATCGGCAATGAAACCCGGGGCGGGCGGACACAAAGCCTGTGGCTGCGGTCGGGCGATGTGCTGGTGATGGGCGGGGCCGCGCGGCTGCTTTATCACGGGGTCGACCGCATCGCGCCGGGCAGCTCGCCCCTGTTGCCCGGTGGCGGGCGGATCAACCTGACGCTGCGGGTGGTGACCTGAATGGGCTAGCCGTCTTCCAGCCGGATGCGCAATTCGCGCAGCACGGGCAGGGCGGCACGGACCTTGTCGGGGCCGATGTCGCGCACGATGTCCGAGATGACCGGCATGAAAGCGGCCAGCGCCGCATCGCGCGCGGCGCGCCCGGCGGGGCTGATGGCGACGAACTTGCGCCGGGCATCGTCCCAATCGGGGCGGATGTGGACATGGCCGGCCCAGACCAGCTTGGACAGCGTGTTCGTCATGGCGCCGCGGGTCACATGGAAGGTCGCGGCAAGCTGGGCGGGGGTGCGTTCCTCGTTGATGTGGGCCAGATGATTAAGCACCGAGAAATGCGAAATCTCCATCCCCTTCGGCAAAACCCGGCTGATGCGGTTGCGCGCCAGCTGATCGGCCATGAAGACCTCGGAAAACAGCGTTGCCGCAAGCGGATCGACAGTCTCGGTCATGGGCCTGTGAAGTCCCGGTCATGGGTGATCGAGGGCACGCGGCCGCGGGCCTGATCGACGCGCGCCATGTCCAGATCAACCAGGGTGATGCCCGGCGCATCGCCGCCATCTGCCAGGACCTCGCCCCAGGGGGCAACGGCCAGGCTGTGGCCATGGGTGCGCCGCGCGCGTCCGGCATGGGCGGCATGGGTGCCGCATTGCGCAGGTGCCAGCACGAAGCAGCCGTTTTCAATCGCACGGGCGCGCAGCAGGCTTTCCCAATGCGCGGCGCCGGTGGTGTTGTTGAAGGCCGCCGGCACCGTCAGGATCTGCGCGCCCGCCTTGGCAAGGCGCCGGTACAGATGCGGGAAGCGCAGGTCATAGCAGATGCTAAGCCCGATCGCGGCGAAGGGGGTCTGTGCCAGGACCGCCCGTGCCCCGGGCCGGTAGCCCTCGGATTCGCGGTAGCGTTCCGTTTCCGACACATCGACGTCAAACATATGAATTTTGTCATAGCGCGCCGCAATCGACCCATCGGGGGCGATCAGGAATGACCGGTTCGCAAAGCGTCCGTCCGCGTCACCCGATTTCAGGCCCAGCGATCCGATCAGCAGCCAGATCCCCAGTCCCGCCGCCTCGGCCCGCAGGGCGGCAAGTGTCGGATCGGTGGCTTCGTCATGCAGAACGGCCTTTTGGTGCGCCCGGTCCGACGACAGCAGGTTGGTGCATTCCGGTGTCAGCACGAACCCCGCCCCCTGCGCCGCGGCCTGGCGGACAAGGCCGGCCGTTACCGGCAGGTTCGCTACCGGATCATCGGAAACCGACAGCTGGATCAGGGCCGCGCGCATCGCTTAGCCCGCCAGAAGCTGGTCAAGCTTGCCGGCGTGGTCCAGTGCATGCAGATCGTCGCAGCCCCCCACATGCCGCCCGCCGATGAAAATCTGCGGGACGGTGCGGCGGCCATTGGCCCGCTGCATCATCGTGGCACGCAGGGCGGGGTCGGCGCCGACGTCGGTTTCCTCAAACGTAACACCTTTTTTTGTCAGCAGCGCCTTGGCGGCGATGCAATAGGGGCAGGTGCGGGTGGTATAGATCTCGACGCGTTTCATGCAACATCCCTTCCGTCGGCAAAGACTATAGGGATTTAGGCATCCTTCGCAACGCGCGCCAGTGAAAGAACGGATACGTCTGCGGCCCCCGCTGCCAGACAGGCCCTGGCGGCGGCGGTGAATGTCGCGCCGGATGTCATCACGTCATCCACCAGCAGCACATGCCGCCCTTGCACCAGCTTTGTGCGCCGGGGCGCCACGCGGATCGCACCGTCCAGATTGGCAAAGCGTTCGGCGCGGCTGCGATGATCCTGGCTTGGGGTGGCGTGGGTGCGTTGCAAAAGATCGGGGCAATGGTCCAGTCCTGCCCGTGCCGCCAGCTTGGCCGAAAGCAAGGCGGACTGATTGTAGCGCCGTTTCAGCAGGCGCAACCGATGCAGCGGAATCGGCGTGATCAGCATGCCTGGCCGCAGGATCGGTCCGGCCGCCCGATACAGCCAGCCCGCCATCGGCGGCACAAGGTCAAGCCGGTCGCCATGCTTCAGCGCCAGCACCAGCCGTCGCGCCGTACCGTCATAGGCCAGCGCCGCGCGGCCCCGCCCCCAGGGGCGGGGAACGCCAAGGCAGTCGTCACAACGGTCATCCTCCGTTCCTTCGCCCGGCAGGGGGGCGCCGCATTGGTCGCAGCACAGGCCCGTCAGAAAGGGCGTCTCGCGCCAGCAGGGGCCGCACAGGCCGAAATCATCCCCCACCGCCTCGCCGCAGGCGATGCAGCGCGGCGGAAACACCAGATGCAACGCGCGCGTCATCGCCGCTGGCATCCCGGCCCGAAGCGCCTTAATCTTCGCCCCCATCATGACCACACCGCCCCTTCTGACCGATCGTTCCGCCCTTGACCGAAACCGCGCCCGCGCGCGGCGCAGCGGACCTGCGCTGTTCCTGCACGACGACGCCGCCGCCGAGCTTGAGGAAAGGCTGAACGAGGTTAACAGAACGTTTACGGCACCGGCTGTCGTGACGGCTTTTCCTGATCCGTGGCGCGAAACCCTGCCTGCGGCCCGGATCGTGGCGGATGATGAGGTGCTGGACCTTGCCCCCGGCGCGCATGATCTTGTGGTGCATGCACTGGCTTTGCATTGGGCCAATGACCCGGTCGGCCAGATCGTGCAGGCCGCGCGGGCCTTGCGCCCTGACGGGTTGTTCATCGCGGTGATGTTTGGCGGTCAGACGCTGGCGGAACTGCGCGCCGCCCTGGCCGAGGCCGAGGTGGCCGTGACGGGCGGTCTGTCGCCCCGTGTCCTGCCGATGGGCGAAATCCGCGATCTGGGCGCTTTGTTGCAACGCGCGGGCCTGGCCCTGCCGGTGGCTGACAGCGTGTTGCGCCGTGTCAGCTATGCCGATCCGTTCCGGCTTATGGCCGATCTGCGTGCCATGGGCGAGGCCAATGCCCTGACCGGCCGGCGCAGAACCCTCACGCCCCGAGCGGTCTTTGCCCAGGCCGCCCGGCGTTATGCCGCGGCCTATGCCGAACCCGGTGGCCGCGTTCGCGCCAGCTTTGACATGGTCTGGCTGACCGGGTGGAAGCCGCATGAAAGCCAGCAAAAGCCGCTGCGTCCCGGATCGGCGGCGGCGCGTCTTGCCGATGCGCTGGGCGCGGCCGAACAATCCGCCGGTGACAAGGCCGGGCAATAACGCCGCGGACCGAACCACAAGGCCGCATTGACGCCCCCGCAAAACGCTATAAGTCGGGCTCAATCCAAAAGCCGATGCCAAAAGCCCAAGACAGCACAGGACGACAGTGATGACCAAGGAATTGATTCACCCCGGCCACGGCCGCCTTGCCCATGCCCCCGCCGATCACCCGCCGGTGCCGCGCAAGAAGATCGGGGTACTGCTGGCCAACCTGGGCACGCCGGACAATTACGACTATTGGTCGATGCGGCGCTATCTGAGCGAATTCCTGTCGGACAAGCGTGTGATCGATTACCCGCGCTACCTGTGGCAGCCGCTGCTGCAGCTGGTGATCCTGACGAAACGCCCCTTTACTTCGGGGGCGAATTACAAGTCGATCTGGAATCATGAGGCAAACGAAAGCCCGCTGATGACGATCACCAGGGCGCAGACCGCCAAGATCGCCGCCGCCGCGCAGGCCGCCTGGGGCGATGAGGTGATCGTCGATTTCTGCATGCGCTATGGCAATCCCTCGACCAAATCGGTGGTGGACCGGCTGGTTGAACAAGGTTGTGAAAAAATCCTGTTCTTCCCGCTGTATCCGCAATATGCGGGCCCCACCTCGGCCACGGCGAATGATCAGTTCTTCCGCGCGCTGATGGATATCAAGCGTCAGCCCGCCGTGCGGGTCGCGCCGGAATATGTCGACCGGCCCAGCTATATCGAGGCGCTGGCGCAATCGGTGGAACGTTTCTATCCCACGCCGGACAAGAAGCCCGATGTGCTGGTGGCGTCCTATCACGGCATGCCCAGGCGCTATCTGATGGAAGGCGACCCCTACCATTGCCAATGCGCCAAGACGACACGATTGCTGCGTGAACGGCTGGGCTGGGGCAAGGAGGATATCCACACCACCTTCCAGTCGGTCTTTGGCAGCGAGGAGTGGCTGCGCCCCTACACCGTCGAACATGTGGCCGAGCTGGCCAGACAGGGCAAGAAAAACATCGCCGTGATCTCGCCGGCCTTCTCGGCCGACTGCATTGAGACGCTGGAAGAGATCAACGGCGAAATCCGCGAGGCCTTCGAACATGCCGGGGGCGAAAGCTTTACCTACATCCCCTGCCTGAACGATGATGACGCCCATATCACCGCCCTGATGGAGGTGATCGCTGAAAACCTGATGGGCTGGATCAAGTAAGCCGGGACCCGGCTTTTGCCCCGCAGTATACTGGCTGCGGGGCTTTCATGTACCAGGTCAGATAATCAGAACCTGCGTGCCGACCTTGGACAGGTTGAACAGTTCGGCGATGTGTTCGTTGTAAAGGCCGATGCATCCGTTCGACGACTTGCGCCCGATCTTGCGCGTGTCATGCGTGCCGTGGATGCGATAATATTGCCACGACAGATGCAGCGCATGGGTACCCAGCGGGTTGTCGGGCCCGGGCGGCACATAATCGGGCCATTCAGGATTGCGCTGCTTCATCGCCGGGGTCGGCGCCCAGCTGGGCCCTTCGACCTTGCGGATCACCTCGGTCCGGCCGCGGCGCGTAAGGTCGTCGGATACCGGGATCGAACTGGGGTAAAGCTTGTAGACCATCTGATCCTCGGACCAGAAATGCAGCGCCCGCGAGGTGATATCGACCAGAATCGCGCCATTGCGGGTGTCGTTGAAATAAGGCCGCCAATCTATCGCGCGGAAGCTGGAAATGTTGCGCCGCATGTTGGTGTTCGCGGATTCCTCGAACGTCTGCGCACCGGCATCCAGGGTCTGCGCGGCGCCCGGCATCGCCAGACCGGCACCGAACAGCGCGGCGCTGCCAAGAAAGGCCCTGCGGTTGAGCGTCTTGCGCACGTCAGTCATCTTGTCCACTCCATCGACACCGGACTTTTGCCGGATTTTGCGTTTTAGATATGGCCTGCGTGCCGCAGGTGCAAATCAAACGGATGTCATCACGCATGTTCACGCAACTGTGGGTTTGCGGCGCTTGGACCAAAGATGTAAGGCTCTGCGCTATTCAGCAGAGGGTGGGCCCGATGAATATCGTCAAAGGTTTGATAATGCTTGGCGTTCTTGCGCTTGCCGCGTGTGAGCCGGCGGGCCCGCCGCTTGGACCGGATGGCAAGCCGCTGCCGCAGATGTACCGAATCCGCCCCGGTGACGAGGCCGAAATCACCGCCCGCGTGCTTGATTCGGTCAATACGCTGCGGGCCGCACGCAGCACCGCACCCGTGGTGATGAACCCGCAACTGACGGCATCCGCAGCGGCCCATTCGCGCGACATGGCCGCACAGAACCGGCCCTGGCACTTTGGTTCGGACGGGTCGTCCCCGCTGGATCGCGCCCGCCGGGCGGGCTATATGGCGCAGGTCCTGGGGGAAAACATCTCGGAAACCTTCGAAACCGAGATCGAGACGCTGTCCGCCTGGATGGCGCTGGCCGATACGCGGGACGTGATCCTGAACCCTGCCGCGCGCGAAATGGGTTTCGCCTGGTTCCAGGAACCGTCGGGCAAGATCTGGTGGACGATGGTCACGGGTGGCTGACGCCCGCGGAGACCGGCAGCAAAAGGGCCCCGCAGGGCCCTTTTTCATGGGGTGATCTTCAGGGAAAAATGAAGATCGGCGTGTGGTCGCGCACCATCGAATAGATTTCCTCGATCTCGGCATCGGTCACTGCGATGCAGCCTGCCGTCCAGTCCCTGCTGCGGCCATTGTTCTTGCCCGCCTCGCCATGGATGAAAATATCGCCCCCCGGCTTTTTGCCCCGGGATTCGGCATGGGCGCGGTCGCGGTCGTTCGGATAGGAAATCCCCAGCGACAGGTGATAGGCGCTGTTGCCGTTGCGCCGATCGATCCAATAGGCGCCTTCCGGCGTCTTGCCATCGCCTTCGAACTGCTTGTGCCCGATCGGGTTGCCGCCCAGCTTGATGTCGTATTTCTTCAGTACATGGGTGCCGGAAACAAGATACATCTTCCGTTTTTCCTTGAAGACCTGCACCTGCGTGACCGGGGGGCCGTCATAGTGGCGGAACTTTGGGCCGCCACCGCTGAAACCGCTGCTGTCGCCGCCACAACCGCCAAGCAGGCTTAGCCCGCCCAGGGCTGCGCTGCCGAATAGGATTGATCTTCGTGTCTGCATGCCACTGCCCGTATGCCTGCCAATCGGCTTTTCTTGTTTGACGGGAAACTAACGCGGATTCGTGTTTCTCGCCAGTGTTCGCACGGGCCGATCACGATTGTGTCAGCGCGGCAGGCTGAAGCGCGCTGCCAGTTCGACATGGGCCGACCAGCGGAACTGATCGATCACGCGGACCCAGTCGATCCGATAGCCCGCGCCGACCAACGTTCTGGCATCGCGGGCAAAAGTGACCGGGTTGCAGGACACATGCGCCAGTACCGGTACCTGCGCGGCGGCGATCTGGGCCACTTGCGCCTCGGCCCCGGCGCGGGGCGGGTCGATCACGACCGCGTCGAACCGGGCCAGTTCGTCGGGCAGCAACGGGCGGCGGAACAGATCGCGCGTCTCGGTCGTGACACGTTTCAGGCCCTGCGCCGCGCGCCAGCCCCGGTCCAGCGCAGCGATCATCGCGGTCTCGCCCTCAACGGCGTGCACCTCGGCCTGTTCGGCCAGCGGCAGGGCAAAGGTGCCCGACCCGGCAAACAGATCGGCGATCCGCCCGGCCTTGCCTACGGCAGCGCGGACGGCCGCCAGCAAGGCGGCCTCGCCCTCGGCGGTGGCTTGCAGAAAGGCCCCGGCGGGCGGGGTGACGCGCGCCTTGCCGAAATGCTGGATCGGGGGGCGGCGTGCGGCCACAGTATCGCGGTTCCAGTCCAGGCGCGCCAGATCGTGACGGCGGGCCAGATCGGCCAGTGCCTCGAACAGGGGCGGATCGATTTCTTTGCCGCCTTGGGCAGCGATCTCGCCCCCGGCATCGGACAGGGTCAGGGTAAAGGCCACCTCGGCCTTGCGGCTGGCGCCAAGGGCGGTCGCCTCATGCAGGGCGGGCAGCATGGCCATCAGTTCCGGCCGCAGGATCAGGCAGTCGCGCAGATCGACCAGCGTATCCGAACCGCGGGCGTGAAAGCCCACCAGCGTGCCCGTCTTGGTGCGCCGCCCCGCCAGCGTCGCGCGCCGCCGTGACCGGGGCGGCGAGGTGTCGACCCCGGTAACCGGCGCCTCCAGCCCCTGACCGGCAAGCGCCACGCGCACCACCTCGGCCTTCCAGGCTTCGACGAAACGATCCGAGGCGTGTTGCAAAACACATCCGCCGCAGGCGCGGTAATGCGGGCAGGGCGGGCGCACCCGGTCGGCGCTGGGTGTCAGGATGCGGGGGGTGGCGATGCGACCGGCGGTCATCGCGCCTTCCACGACCTCGCCGGGCAGGGCCATGGCGACATGGACGGTGCCCTCCGGGCCACGGGCCACGCCATCGGCATGCAGGGACAGGCGGTCAATTGTCAGGGGCATGGGCATCCTTTCCTTCGCAAGCCGGATAGCAGGCCTGCGTGCGCGGTGCAAAGGCCCTATTCCGCCGCCTCGGCCCCGTCCTCCTTCAGGCCCAGGAAGCCGCCTGACTGCCGGTCCCAGTAGCGCGCATAAAGGCCGCCCAGCGCCAACAACCCGGCATGGCTGCCCTGTTCCACGATCCGGCCCCGATCCAGCACGACAATCCGGTCCATTTCCGCGATGGTCGACAGCCGGTGCGCGATGGCCAGGACGGTCTTATCCGCCATCACCCGGTGCAGCGCCGCCTGGATCGAGGCTTCGACCTCACTGTCCAGCGCACTTGTCGCCTCGTCCAGCACAAGGATCGGTGCATCCTTCAGGAAGGCACGCGCAAGGGCGATGCGCTGGCGCTGGCCGCCCGACAGCTTGACCCCCCGTTCGCCCAGTGTGGCGTCATAGCCGCGGTTGCCCTTGTGGTCCTGCAGGCCAAGGATGAAGTCATGCGCCTCGGCGGCCCGTGCCGCGGCGATCATCTGATCCTCGGTCGCGTCGGGGCGGCCATACAGGATGTTTTCGCGCGCGGAACGGTTGAACATCGCGGTTTCCTGGGTGACCATCCCGATCTGGCGGCGCAGGCTTTCCTGCGTCACCTTGCGGACGTCCTGTCCGTCAATCAGCACGCGGCCCGACTCGGCATCGTAAAGCCGCAGCAAAAGCGCCACGAGCGTGGATTTTCCCGCGCCCGAGGCCCCGACGATCCCCAGCCGTTCGCCCGGGCGGATGACAAGGTCGATGCCCTCTACCCCGCCGGCGCGTCGGCCATAGGCGAAAGAGACGCCTTCAAACCGGATCTCACCCCGGGCCTTGGTCAGTTCGGCGGCGCCCGGCGCATCGGTCAGCGCATGTGGCGCGGCCAGCGTGCGCATGCCATCCTCGACCTCGCCCACGGACCCCCAGATCCCCATCAGCGCGGTGGATACCCAGCCCGACATCTGCGCGATGCGCATCGCAATCGCGCCCGAGGCCGCGATATCGCCCGCGCTGGCCGCGCCCTGCTGCCACATCAGGATTGCCGCACCGACCAGGATCACCGGCAATATTCCCGACAGCGCCATCTGTGACATCCGGTAGGTGGTGGACACAACGCCGAAATCACGGGCGCGGGTGCGGAAGGTGGCCATTGCCCCCAGCGCGGCGCGGTCCTCATGTGCGGCATGGGCGAACAGCTTGACTGTCTTGATGTTGGTCACCGTATCGACGACCTGCCCCGTCACCATCGCCCGGGCCGAGGCGCGCGCGGCCGATTTCCCCCGAACCCGGGGAAGAAACCAGCGGATCAGCGACAGATACAGGATCAGCCAGATCGTCATCCCCATCGCGCCCCAGATATCGACACCCAGAAGGAACGCGATCGAGCCGACAATCGAGGCCAGCGCGAAGGCGCCGGTATTGATGATCTCGGTCGCCACATCGGTGACGGCACGGGCGGTCTGCATCTGCTTTTGTGCGATGCGGCCCGCGAAATCATTGTCAAAGAAGGTGACGGACTGACCCATCGTCCAGCGATGCAGCCGCGACAGTACCAAAGGCATTACATTGGGGTTGATCAGCAGGTTCGATGCTGCCGAAGACATGCCAAAGGCCATCGGGCGCAGCAGCAGATAGAACCCGGCAAAAGCCGTCATCAGCGGCCAGTTGTCGGCAAGGACCCGGCCTGGTTCCGCCGCCAGCGCGGCATCGATCACCCATCCCAGCAGGAAGGCGGAAACCACCTCCATCGTGCCGGACAGGGCCGACAGCGCGCCGGCAAGCCACAGGGCGGGCCATGACCCCTTCAGGCACCAGCGGAAAAACGCACCAAGTCGCTGTGGCGGGGGCCCTTCGGCGGGGCGGAAGGGGTCAATCATCGGATCACTCGCTTTCATCGCCAACATATAGGGCGGTGCGGCTGTATCCAAGGGTCAGGTCAGAAGCTCATGCCGCGACAGGGTAAATCCCGATGCGATCCACCGCGCCTCAAGTTCCTGCAGGCGTGCGCCAAGCGCGGGTCCGGACAGCGCCGGCATCAGATCGGCTGCGACGACAGGAAACCGCGCCGCCGCCCCTTGCGCCACCGCCGCCTGCCAGCCTTGGGGCGGGGCCTCGCCCAACAGTGCGGCACGGACCAGAACCGCATTCGCCCCATCCGTCGCGCCCAGACGATAGCCCAGGGTGCCGGGGGATGCCTCGTGCCGCGCAAGGACAAGGTTTGCAAGCCGCTTTGCCTCGGCCCTGGACAGGCGCAGGCGTTCGGCCACGCCTTCGCCCCCCAGAACCGTCAGCCGCCGGATCGGGTCGGGCGGGGCACCGGCTTCCAGATGCAGCAGAACCGCAAGCGCGCGCGCATCTGCCCCGGGCAGGACATGGGCCAGAACCCCCGCCGCCTGCATCGCGGCCAGCGCCGGGGCCGGGTCTGGCGCGGCGAGAGTCTTTTTCAATTCGGCCCCAAGACGTTCGCGCGACAGCCCCTCAAGCCCGCGCGCATGGCGGGCGCAGGCCGCCAGCCCATCAGGTTCTGGTCCCTGATCGGGGTCGCCATACCAGGCGGTGAAGCGGAAAAACCGCAGGATCCGCAGGTAATCTTCGCGGATACGGTCGCCGGGGTGGCCCACGAACCGCACCCGCCGCGCCGCCAGATCCGCCAGCCCCGTCCCCAACGGGTCCAGAACCTGTCCATCGGCGCGGGCATAAAGCGCGTTTATGGTGAAATCGCGCCGCGCGGCATCGTCCTCGATCCGGTCGGAAAAGGCCACTACCGCATGGCGGCCAAAGGTTTCCACATCACGCCGAAAGGTGGTGATTTCATGGGGAAGATGATCCGCGACCACGGTGATGGTGCCATGTTCGATCCCGGTGGGCACGGCTTTCAGCCCCGCGGCGGCCGCCAGTTCCAGCACCCGTTCGGGCCGCGCATCGGTGGATATGTCGATATCCGATACCGCCTGCCCCAGCAGCGCGTTGCGCACGCAGCCCCCGACCAGCAGCCCCTGATGGCCACCCCGATCCAGCATCGCCAGAACCTGCTGGACATGATCGGCCTCGATCCACGCACCCGACAGCTTCATGGCGCCATCCTGTCCGCCAGCGCCCGCAGGATACGCGCGGTCGCGCCCCAGATGTAATAGGGGCCATAGGGCACAACATAATAATGCCGCCTTGTGCCCAGCCAGCGCCGGCCCTCGATGCTAAAGTTCGCCAGGCCGGCGACATGCGCCAGCGGCACGGTGAAGGCCTCGGCGACCTCGCCCGCTTCGGGGGTGGGAACAAAGGGCGCGCGAACCCGGGCCAGCACCGGGGTCACCAGGAAGCCGGTCACCGTCTCATGCGCTGCCATCGTGCCCAACACCTCGACATTGCCGGGCGACAGGCCGATTTCTTCGTGCGATTCGCGCAGCGCCGCGCCGACCGGGCCAGAATCGCCCGGATCGACCTTGCCGCCGGGAAAGGCGATCTGGCCGGGGTGGTTGCGCAGATGCGAAGATCGTTTCGTCAGGTGCAGCACCACGCCATCGGCCCTGTCCTCGAACGCCAGCAAAACCCCGGCGGGGCGAAGCCTGCGTCCCTCGGGAAGGGGGGGGCCGGGGTTCAGATCGTAATCCGACGACGGCCGCCCCGGTCGCGCCAGAGCGGCAAGAACCGGGGCAAGCGGATCAGCCATCCGAAGGCTCCCTGGGGGTGCCATCGGGGTTCTTTTGCGCCTCAAAGCCAAGGCTTTGCGGATCGAATATGTAATGCGCACCGCAGAACTGGCAATCGGCGGTGACCGTGCCCTGATCGGTAGTCATATGCGCGATGTCCTTGGCCGAATAGATCGAAAGCGATTCCCGCACCCGGTCCGCGGAACAGGTGCAGCCGAATTCCATACGCTGGGGATCGAAGACGCGCGGCGCTTCCTCATGGAACAGGCGCACAAGCAGGTCGGTGGGCTGCACCGTGGGGCCGATCAGTTCCATCTCCTCAACCGTATCCAGCAGCATGTTCACACGGCGCCAGTTCTCACCCTCATCACCTTCGACCAGATCGTGGTGGTGCAGCAACCCACCCTCGCCCGAGCCTTCACCCGATGCGGCGAACGGCGAGGCCTTGGGCATGTGCTGGATCATCACCCCCCCCGCGCGCCAACGTTCGCCCTGACCGGGCAGGGTCGAACGGCCATAGGACAGCGAAAACCGCGTGGGCAGCTGTTCGGACTGGGCAAAATAGGTCTCGGCGCAGGCGGCAAGCGACCCGCCCGCGATCGGGGTAATGCCCTGATACGGCACCATTCCCTGGCCCTGATCGATCAGGATCGCGAAATACCCCGCGCCGATCTGGGCGAAGGGATTGGCGGCAGGGTCCAGCGCCTCGGCGTCAAAGCTGGCCCAGCCACGGATACGCGCCGGCGCGCCATCATCCGACGGGCCATAGTAATCGGTCGCGATGATCCGCACCGGACCATTGCCGCGGATCTGCAGCGACAGTTTCCAGCGCAGCTTGATCGTCTGGCCGATCAGCGCGGTCAGCAAGGCAGCCTCGGCCACCAGCCCCTCAATCGCGGGGGGGTAATCGTGTTGCGCCAGAATCCGTTCCAGAACACCGTCCAGCCGGGCGACCCTGCCGCGGATATCGGACAGGTCCAGCTGAAACGGCAGGACGGTATCGTCCCAGGCGATTTGCGAAAGCGTGGTCATCAGGGTTCCTTGGGGGTTTTCGAACAGCCCGGGGGCTGGCATACCCCGGCAATATAGGCACGGCAACCGATCACCCAAGGGGCAAGCCATGATCCGACGTTTTGGTGAGACGGTGAAACGCGGTCAGCGCTATGCCCTGCGCCCCGGTGCCTATGCCGTCCTGCGGCAGGGACACCGGGTGCTGGTGACCCATCAATCCTGGCCGCAGCCGGAATTTCAGCTGCCTGGCGGCGGCATTGACCCCGGTGAAAGCGCGATCCGTGCCCTGCACCGCGAGGTGCGGGAAGAAACCGGCTGGATCATCGCGCGACCCGTGCGCCTGGGGGCGTTCCGGCGGTTCACCTTCATGCCGGAATACGATCGCTGGGCGGAAAAGCTGTGCACCATCTATGCCGCGCGTCCGGTGCGGCCGGTCGGACCGCCAACCGAACCGGGGCATCGCGCGGTATGGCTGCCCCTGGATGAGGCGCTGGATGCGCTGGGCAATGAAGGTGACCGCCATTTTCTGGCGGTGGCGCTTGCGGCGCTGCGCGGCTGAACCGGGCGGCGGTCAATCCGCATTCGCCTTCGCGCCGAAGAAATCGAATACCACCGCCGAGACATCATCGGTCAGGTTGTCATCAGCATAGGCCGCAAGATCCCACATCAGCGATTTCAGAAATGCGGGCCCCGGCAGATCGGCATGGCGCAGCATCAGATCGCGCAGCCCGTCTTCGCCCAGAAGGGTGCCCTGCGGGTCCGTAGCCTCGGTCATGCCGTCGGACATCAGCAACAGCCGGTCCCCCGGCTTCAGCACGGTTTCGCTTGTTTCATAGGCCGCCCCCTCGATCAGGCCGACGGGCAGGCCGCCGACCCCGATATATTCCACATCCCCGCCCGCCCGGCGTACCGCCGGATGCGGATGCCCGGCCTGCACCAGCAAGACGCGGCCTGACACCAGGTCGACATCTGCATAGACCAGCGTGAAATAGCTTTCGGTTTCCATTTCCTCCAGAACGAGGGCGTTCAGGTGTGCCGCCAGTTCGGCCGGGGGGCGGGCGTCATAGATGCCATATTCGGTCTGGATCAGGGCGATGTTCTGTTCGGGCGATGCGCCTGACAGATAGCCCGCCAGCCGCGCCGTCATCAGCGCCGATGTGATCCCGTGGCCCGAAACGTCAATGCCGAACAGCGCCACGCGCCGCGCATTGATCGGGAAAAAACCGACCAGATCGCCCCCGACATGGCCCGAAGGCCGCAGCAGCAGCGACACCTCGGCGCTGCCAAAGCTGCGGTGGCGTTCCCTGATAAGGCTTTGCTGCAGCTTTTGCGCCTCGATCAGGTCGCGGTTGATCGCTTCTTGCTGGGCGCGCAGCAGGCGGTTCTTTTCCTTCAGTTCACGTTCCATCCGCAGGATGCGTTCGCCTGCGGCCAGGCGCGCGCGCAGTTCATCGCCGCTGACGGGTTTGGACATGAAATCATCCGCCCCGCTTTCCAGCCCCTGGGCGACCTCATTCTTTTCGGTCTTTGAGGTGAGCAGGATGAAGTAGCCATATCCCGACCGATCCATCCCGCGGAACCAGCGGCAGAAATCAACCCCGCTCATCCCCGGCATCATCCAGTCTGAAATTACCAGGTCTGGTTCGGATTTCCCACAGATTTCAATGGCTTCTTCCGCAGTCGCGGCCTCGACCACCTCATACCCCGAACGTGACAGCTGCGCCGACAGAATCCGGCGCTGCATCCGGCTGTCATCCACGACAAGCACCCGGCGCGCCCCGTCAGGGGCGGGGGTAGCCCACGTCATTTCACGATCGGCTGCCATCTGCTGCAAATCAAGACCCCGGAAACAATCACCTGGTGATCCTAGCCACGCCCCCTTAACGGCAGGTGAACCGAAATCGGGCATGCGGATTAAAGCTTCGGAAATCTTTGCGCCCTAAGCTTATCTGTGGTGAAGGATTCCTGTGGTGGAGGGTATGATGATTGACTGGAGCCGGGTCGCGGAACTGCGATCCGAAATCGGTGCGGACGGGTTTGCCGAGGTGTTGGACCTGTTCCTGGATGAGGTTGAGGGCGTGGTAATGCGCCTGGGCCAGCGCCCCGAAAAGCTGGGGGAGGAATTGCATTTCCTGAAAGGTTCGGCCTGGAACCTGGGCTTTGCGGCCTTTGGTGCGATCTGTCAGGACGGTGAACGCAAATGTGCGGCCGGTCAGCAGGACCAGGTCGATGTTGGCGCTGTAATCGATTGCTATGGCCGGTCCAAGGTGCAGTTCATGGCCCGCGTTGCAGAATTCTGTGACGCGGCATGATCGCGGCGGGCGGGGTCGTCAGATCAGGAAATCCGCAAGCGCCTCATCCTCGGTGATGTCACGATAACTGAAGCCGGCGGCGTCAAGTTTGCCGGTCAGGTCCTGAAAGGCCCCGGCCTGCTTCGTCTCGATCCCGATCAGGACCGAGCCGAAGTTGCGGGCTGATTTCTTCAGGTATTCAAAGCGCGCGATATCGTCATCGGGGCCCAGCATGTGCAGGAATTCACGCAGGGCGCCGGGGCGCTGCGGCATGCGCAGGATGAAATATTTCTTCAGCCCCGAATATCGTTGCGCGCGTTCCTTGACTTCGGGCAGCCGCTCGAAATCGAAATTCCCGCCCGAGGTGACGCAGACCACGGTCTTGCCGCGAATGTCCTCGGCCAGTTCGGGCAGGACATCGACCGACAGCGCCCCGGCGGGTTCCAGGACGATGCCCTCGACGTTCAGCATTTCCAGCATGGTGATGCAAATCCGGTCCTCGGGGGCAAGCAGCACCTGGTCCGGGCGGACCCAGTCCAGCCGTTCGAAGGTCAATGTGCCAAGCCGTGCAACCGCCGCGCCATCGACAAAGGAATTCACCTGCTTCAGCGTGACCGGGTGACCGGCCGCCACGGCCGCGGTCAGGCTGGCGCCGCCAAGCGGTTCGACAAAGCGGAAATCGACCGCAGGCGCCACCTCGCGCAGGTAGCCGGTGACACCGGCCGCAAGCCCGCCACCGCCTGTGGGCAGGATCACCATGTCAGGCGCGCCGCCCAGCTGCGCAAAGATTTCCACCCCCACGCTGGCCTGCCCCTCGATCACGTCGGCATCATCGAAGGGGGACAGGAAATGTGCGCCAAGCCGGGCGCAGTAATCCTGGCTGGCGGCCAGCGTCTGGTCGAAATAGTCGCCGGTCAGCACGATTTCCACCGCCGCCCCGCCGAAGGTTCTGGTCTTGTCGATCTTTTGCTGCGGCGTTGTTACTGGCATGAAGATGGTGCCGCGCACCCCGAAATGGCGGCAGGCATAGGCAACGCCCTGGGCGTGGTTGCCGGCGCTGGCACAGACAAAGTGGTCTTGCGCGGGGTCGGTGGCGCGCACCTTGCGCATCGCGGTGAAGGCGCCGCGCAGCTTGTAGCTGCGCACGGGGGTCAGATCCTCGCGTTTCAGCCAGATGTCCGCGCCGTAGCGGTTCGACAGGTGGTCGTTGCGTTGCAGCGGCGTCGGGTCGAACAACTCGCGCAGCGCCTTGGTTGCCTGCCGCGCTGTCTCTGAAAAGCCGCCCATGATCCAACCCTCGCCTGACCGTTCGCCCCGTTCGGCCACGAAGCACCGCCTGTGTCAAGCCGCGCCGACCGACAGGACCGTGCCACCCGGCCTTTCACATGGCACACCCTTGCCCGAAGGGGAAAAACCCAATAGACCCCGTTGCGATATTCCTTGCGCTAAAGAGGCTGCCCCATGTCCGCGCCCAAGAAAGTTGTCCTGGCCTATTCCGGTGGTCTTGATACCTCGATCATCCTGAAATGGCTGCAAACCGAATATGGCTGCGAGGTGATCACATTCACCGCAGACCTGGGCCAGGGCGAGGAACTGGAACCCGCGCGTGCCAAGGCGGAACTGCTGGGCATCAGGCCGGAAAACATTCATATTGAGGATGTGCGCGAGGAATTCGTGCGTGATTTCGTCTTCCCGATGTTCCGGGCCAATGCGCTGTATGAAGGGCTGTACCTGCTGGGAACCTCGATCGCGCGGCCGCTGATCTCGAAGCGGCTGGTGGAACTGGCGCATGAACATGGCGCCGATGCGGTGGCCCATGGCGCGACCGGCAAGGGCAACGATCAGGTGCGCTTTGAACTGTCGGCCTATGCGCTGGACCCCGCGATCAAGGTGATCGCCCCCTGGCGCGAATGGGATCTGACCAGCCGCACCAAGCTGCTGGAATTTGCTGAACAGAACCAGATTCCGATCGCCAAGGACAAGCGCGGCGAAGCGCCGTTCTCGGTCGATGCGAATCTGCTGCACACCTCGTCCGAGGGCAAGGTGCTGGAAAATCCCGCGGATGAGGCGCCCGACTACGTCTATCAGCGCACCGTCCACCCCGAGGATGCCCCCGATGAGCCCGAGATGGTGGAAATCGAGTTTGAGCGTGGCGATGCGGTCGGCATCAACGGCCAGCGTATGAGCCCCGCCACGATCCTGACCCGTCTGAACGAACTGGGCGGCACGCATGGCGTGGGCCGGCTTGACCTGGTAGAAAACCGTTTCGTGGGCATGAAGTCGCGCGGCGTTTATGAAACCCCCGGCGGCACCATCCTGCTGGAGGCGCACCGCGGCATTGAACAGATCACGCTGGATGCGGGCGCGGGCCATCTGAAGGATTCGATCATGCCGCGCTATGCAGAGCTGATCTACAATGGCTTCTGGTTCAGCCCCGAACGCGAAATGCTGCAAGCCCTGATCGACAAAAGCCAGGAACACGTCACCGGCACGGTGCGCGTGAAACTTTACAAGGGGTCGGCCCGGACGGTGGCGCGCTGGTCGGATCATTCGCTTTATTCCGAAAAGCATGTGACGTTTGAGGAAGACGCCGGCGCCTATGATCAGAAGGATGCGGCGGGCTTCATCCGGCTGAATGCGTTGCGGCTGAAACTGATCGCAACGCGCAACGCACGGGTTGCGAAGAAATGACCGCCGCCCAGCCCCGCGCCGCCATTGTCACCGTGTCCGACCGCGCATCCAGCGGCGAATATGAGGATAAGGGCGGCCCCGGCTGCGAAGACTGGCTGCGCGGCGTGGTGACCTCGCCGCTCAGCATCACACGCCACATCATCCCCGACGGGCGCGCCAGTGTGGCCGAAACCCTGCGCAAGCTGGTGGATGAAGGCGCCGACCTGATCCTGGTGACGGGCGGCACCGGCCCGGCCCCGCGCGATGAGACGCCCGAAGGCGTCGCGGTGGTGGTTGAAAAGGAACTGGCCGGCTTTGGCGAGGAAATGCGTCGCGCCTCGTTGCGCGAAGTGCCCACCGCGATCCTGTCGCGCCAAAGCGCGGGCATTGCGGGCAAGTCGCTGATCATCACCCTGCCTGGCAAGCCTTCGGCGATTGCCACCTGCCTTGACGCGGTCTTCGCTGCCGTGCCCTATTGCCTTGATCTGATCGGCGCGGCACGGATCGAAACCGATCCGGCCAGGATCGCGGCTTTCCGCCCCAGGCAGGGCTGAACCGGCCCGCGCGGCTGCGCGTCACGCCGATCCGCGCGGCAGCGGCGTCCTGCCCTTGTTGTAATCGCCCCAGTCGGTGATGTGCGGATAGTGCTGCCGCCGCCAGGCGCGAACGCGCGGGTTCATCCGCCGCCGCCACAGGGGCGGGATCATCGCCAGCGCGGCCATCGCGGGGTAACCCAGGGGCAGCTGTGGCGCTTCTTGCGGGGGGTAGGTCTGTAGCAGGGGAAAGCGGCGTTCAGGTTTGAAATGGTGGTCGGAATGGCGCTGCAGATTGATCAGCAGCCAGTTCGACGCCGTTTGCGGCGCGTTCCAGCTGTGCCGCGGCAGGACATGTTCATAGCGCCCCTCGCCCCGGTATTCCCGCGTCAGGCCGTAATGTTCGATGTAATTGGTCAGTTCCAGCTGCCAGATGGCGACGAAGGCCTGAAAGGCGAACAGGCCCAGCCCCGCCCAGCCGCCCACGGCAAAGGCAAGCACCAGTGCCGCCGCCTGCAAACCTGCGTAGCGCCAGAACGGGTTGCTGCGGTGCCAGACGGGACGGCCCGCCCGGGCCAGCATCATCGCTTCGGCCCGCCAGGCCGAGGCCGGGCAGTCATGCAGCACGCGCCAGAAAAAGCGGTGGAAGCCTTCGTTGTAGCGCGCCGTCACCGCATCGCGGGGGGTGCCGACATAGCGGTGGTGAACCAGCAGATGTTCGGTGCGGAAATGGGAATACAGAACCATGGCCAGCAGCAGATCGCCCAGCCAGCGTTCGGCTGGGCTTTTCTGGTGCAGCAGTTCATGCGCGTAGACGATCCCGATCGATCCCGAAATCACGCCCGCGCCGAAAAACAGTCCCAGCGTTTCGGCAAGGCCCAGATGATTGGTGTGGGTGGCCCACCAGATCAGGCCGAAAATCGTCAGGAACTGGACCGGAAACCAGATCAGCGTGATCAGCCGGTACCAGAACAGGTCCGCGTCGGGGGTTGTGACGTCGGGGTTGTCCTCATTCAGGCCCAGAAGCGCGTCCAGCAGGCTGACCATCACCCAGCCGTAAATGGGCAGCAGCAGCACCGTCCAGCCGCCTGCCACCGCCCCCAGGGCGGCCAGTGGTACCATCCCCAGCGACAGCCAGAAGGGCAGGGCGCGTCCGGGGCGGCGGATGTCGGTGGCGGTGGACATGGGTTCCTCGGCAAGGTCACGGTGGTAAGGTCGCTGTGCGGCGGATGATAGCGGCGCGTTCGGGGTGCGCGCAATCACCCCCGCTGCGGCCAATCGGCGCCCTCGGCCAGCGCCCAGACCTTGCGCATCAGGGTGGGCAAGGCGGCGGGGCGGAAATCGGCGCGCGGGGTAAAGCCGTCTGTCCCCGGGGTCACCGTGACAAAGACCCGCAGGGTCAGGTGGAAATGGGTGAAGGTGTGGCGCACGACGCCCGGCGCCGCGCGCCAGTCGGCGGGAAAGGGCGGGGCAGGGCTGGGCGTTTCGGACCAATCCGATCCGGGAAAGCCCAGGGTGCCGCCCAGCAGGCCCCGGTCCGGGCGGCGTTCCAGCAGCACCCCGCCCGCCGGGTCGCGCGCAACATAGGCAAAGCCCATCCGTTCCGGCTTGGCGGCCTTGGGCGCCTTGCGCGGCAGATCGGCGGCGATGCCCGCCTGTTGTGCCTGGCACCGACCCCGCAGCGGGCAGATCCCGCAGGCGGGGCTGCGCGGGGTGCAGATCGTGGCGCCCAGATCCATCATCGCCTGGGCATGATCGCCGGGGCGCGCCTGCGGCGTGATCCGGCCGGCCAGCGCGACCAGTTCCGGCTTGGCCCCGGGCAGCGGCGTTTGCACCGCGAACAGGCGGCTGACCACGCGTTCGACATTGCCATCGACGACCACCGCCGGTTCGTCAAAGGCGATCGCGGCGATCGCGGCGGCGGTATAGGGGCCGATGCCGGGCAACGCGCGCAGGGCCTGGGCATCGCCGGGAAACTGACCGCCGTGATCCTGCACCACCGCGCGCGCGCATTTCAAAAGGTTGCGCGCACGGGCGTAATAGCCAAGTCCGGCCCAGGCCGCCATCACGGCGCCGTCCCCGGCGGCGGCCAGATCGTGGACCGTGGGCCAGGTCTCGGTGAACCGGCGGAAATAGGCGCGCACCGCGGCAACGGTGGTCTGCTGCAGCATCACCTCGGACAGCCAGACGCGATAGGGGTCCGGGCGCTGCCCGGCGGTACGCTCGGCCGGGCCGACGCGCCAGGGCATCACGCGCGCTTCGCGGTCATACCAGTCCAGCAGCGCAGCGCCGATCAGGCTGTCGGTGTCGTCACGCAATCTTTATGCCCCCCTTCGGTGCTATCCGCTGGCAATGCCTCGCTACCTGCCTAGAATAGGACGGGGCAAAGGGAAAGACGGGCGGGCATGGTCAAGGGCGCGGTCAAGGGCATGGGCGGTGGCGGGGCCAGCCGCAGGATGCGCGGCTTTGAACCCGCGGCCGGCCTGGTCAAGGACCGTATCCGCAACGCCGGCGAGGCGCGCGGATTTGCCGTTTCGCGTCTTCTGACACACTGGTCCGAAGTCGTGGGCGAGGACATCGCCGCCCAGACCCGGCCGGTCAAGATCGGCTATGCCAAGGGCGGCTTTGGCGCCACGCTGACGTTGCTGACGATCGGCGCGGCGGCACCGATGTTGCAGATGCAGCTGCCCCGCATCCGCGAACGGGTCAACGCCTGCTATGGCTATAACGCGATTTCGCGCGTGATCCTGACGCAGACCGCCCCGATCGGCTTTGCCGAAGGGCAGGCCCAGTTCGCCCCCGCGCCCAAACCCCCGCCCCCTGCCGCGCCGGACCCCCAGATCCGCGCCCGCGCCAGCGAAACCGCGCAGGGATTTTCAGACCCCGGCCTGCGGGCCGCTCTTGAAACCCTTGCCGCCAATGTCTTATCCCGGGCCGCGAACCGGGCCCCGTCGAAGAAAGGCTGACCGATGACGACGACTTCTTCCAAGCTTCTGGCCGGTGCGCTGGCTGCCGTGGTTCTGGCCGGTGGCGGCTGGTGGTTGACGCGTGGCGCGGCCCCTGCCGATGGCGCGCTTAGCCTGGCCGCCGTGGCGCAGGAAACCGGCGATGCGCAGATCCTGCCCGACATGGTTATGGGCCAGCAGGATGCGCCGGTTACGCTGATCGAATATGCGTCCTTCACCTGCCCGCATTGCGCCAGCTTCCACGAAAACGTCGTGGACCGGCTGAAGGCCGATTATGTCGATACCGGCAAGGTCCGCTTTATCCACCGCGAGGTGTATTTCGACAAGTTCGGCCTTTGGGCCGGGCTGGTCGCCAGCTGCGGCGGCGCGCCCAAGTATTTCGCTATCGCCGACATGATCTATGACACCCAGCGCGACTGGATCGGCAATGGCCAGGATGCGACCGTCGCTGCCAATCTGCGCAAGATCGGGCTGAAGGCCGGGCTGAGCGGGGATCAGCTGGAGGCCTGCCTGAACGATCAGGCGCGGGCCCAGCAGATGGTGGCAACCTATCAGAAGAACGCAACCGCCGATGACATTTCGGCCACGCCCACGCTGGTCATCAACGGCACGAAACATTCCAACATGAGCTATGAGGATCTGAAGGCGATCCTTGACAAGGAACTGGCGAAGTAATCATGACACCGCTGAACGGGCTGAAAGTCGTCGAACTGGCGCGGATTCTGGCTGGCCCCTGGGCGGGCCAGATCCTGGCCGATCTGGGCGCCGAGGTGATCAAGGTCGAGGCGCCCGAAGGCGACGACACCCGCCGCTGGGGCCCCCCTTTCATCACCCGCGACGGCGAGGAAACGGCGGCCTATTTCCACGCCACCAATCGCGGCAAGCAATCGGTGATCTGTGATTTCCGCACCCCCGAAGGCCAGGCCTTCGTGCGCGAACTGGTGGCCGGTGCCGACATCCTGATCGAGAATTTCAAGGTCGGCGGTCTGGCGAAATACGGGCTGGATTACGCCTCGCTGCGCGCGGTCAACCCGCGGCTGATCTATTGTTCGGTCACCGGCTTTGGCCAGACCGGCCCCTATGCGCACCGGGCGGGCTATGACTATATCATCCAGGGCATGTCGGGCCTGATGAGCGTGACCGGCGAACCCGATGGCCAGCCGCAGAAGGTGGGCGTGGCGGTGACGGATGTGTTCACCGGCATCTATGCCTCAACCGCGATTCTGGCGGCGCTGCACCAGCGCAATGCCACCGGCGAAGGGCAGCATGTGGACATGGCCCTGTTCGACGTGGCCACCGCGATCATGGCCAATCAGGCGATGAACTATCTGGCCACGGGCGTATCGCCGCAGCGGATGGGCAATGCACATCCCAACCTTGTGCCCTACGCGGTCTTTCCCTGTTCGGATGGCTTCGTGATTCTGGCGACGGGCAATGACAGCCAGTATCGCAAGCTGTGCGCCATTCTGGGCCTGGACGATCTGGCCGAAGATCCGCGCTATCTGACCAATGCCGACCGTATCGCCAACCGCGATGAACTTGGCGCGCTGATCGCCGGCAAAAGCCGGGCCTTCACCCGCGCCGATCTGCTGGCCGCCTGTGAGACCCGCGGTGTGCCCGCCGGCCCGATCAATGAAATGGCCGATGTCTTTGCCGATCCGCAGATCGTCGCGCGCGGGATGCAGATCGCGCCGGATGGTGTGCCGGGGGTGCGGCTGCCGGTGACCTTCTCGGGGGCGGATCTGGCGCTGGACCGGCCCTCGCCGAAGTTGGGCGAACATGACGCCCGGGTTCGCGCGACGCTGAAGGCGAAGGCCTGACCGGGGGGGGCTATGGCCCCCGGAACCACACCGATCCGCTGGGCCAGTCAAAGCCCGATCCGGGCCAGTGCGGCATCCAGGGGCGCGGTGTCGTCGATCTGCAGGCGCACCGGCAGCGCCAGCACCTTGGGCCGGAAACTGGCGGGCAGGCGGGCGGCGTCCTTTTCGGTGGTGACCATTTGCGCGCTCAGCAGGCGGGATTCGCTTTCCAGCCGGGTCAGAAGCGCGGGGGTGAAGGGCTGGTGATCTTCCAGCGCCTCGCCGCGGACCAGATCGGCGCCAAGCCCGCGCAGCGTGGCAAAGAATTTCTCGGGATGGCCAATCCCGGCAAAGGCCAGAACACGCAGGCCTTGCCAATCCATTCCCGTCTGCAGCGGGCACAGCGCGCCGGTCAGATGCGGGATGTTGATCGCTGCGCCCCAGCTTTGGGCAAAGGCCGCCTGCGCGCCGGTGGCGCCGATGGACAGCAGCAAATCCGCACGCCGAAGCCCAACCGCCACGGGTTCGCGCAGCGGCCCCGCAGGCAGGCAACGGCCATTACCAAAGCCCCTGGCGGCATCGACCACGACGATCGACAGATCCCTGGCCAACGATGCGTTCTGGTGCCCGTCATCCAGAATGATCGCCTGCGCGCCCGCCGCCACCGCCGCGCGCGCGCCCGCCGCCCTGTCCTTGGCGACCCAGGTGGGGGTGAAGGCTGATATCAGCAGCGGTTCATCGCCGGTTTCGGCGGCGCTGTGGTGGCGTTCATTTACCTGAACGGGGCCGTCAAGGTTACCGCCGTGGCCGCGGCTGACGACATGGGCGGCAACCCGGCGCGCGGCAAGGTGCTGTGCCAGCGCGATCACGGTGGGGGTCTTGCCGGTGCCGCCGGCATTGATGTTGCCCACGCAGATGACCGGCACATCCACCCGTTCACGCGCGCCCCGGGCCAGCCGTCGTGCCGTGCCGGCGGCATAAAGCGCCCCCAGCGGTGCAAGCAGGCGCGCCTGCCAGGCCGGGCGGTTCTGCGGGGTGTACCAGAATATCGGTGCGCGCATCATCCTGCCCCTTGTTTCGCGGTCTTGGCGCCATCAAGCACGGCCAGGATGGTCCGGGTCACGCGTTCGGCAACACCCGCCCCGCCCGAGGTAACCGCCCAGGCATTATGCGCCAGGATCGCCGCCTTGTCCGGCGCGATAAGATCGGCCACCGCCTCGCCCAGACTGGCGCCATCGGTCACGGCACGGGCGGCGCGCGCCTCGGTCAGGCGGGCGTATTGCGCGGCATAGGGCGCGACCTGCGGTCCATGCAGGATGGCCGCACCAAGGGCCGCCGCCTCTTCAGGCGGGCGCGGCGCAAACCCGGTGCCGCTGATCGTGCCGCCCATATAGGCCACGGGCGCCAGCCGATACCACAGCCCGTATTCCCCCGGATCGTCGGTCAGGAAGATCTGGGTATCCTCATCGGGTTCGCCTTCGCGCATGCGGCAGGCGATGTCCCAGCCCTCGGCCTCCAGGCGCTGGGCCAGGTCGATGGCGGTACCGCCGTCTTCGGGGGCCAGGATCAGAAGCATCCGATGGGCATGGCGCAGCGCATGGGCATGGGCGGTAACTACCGCGTCAAGTTCGGCCGGCGGCACGGCGGTGGCAAGCCAGACCGGGCGCGCCCGCATCTGCGCCGCGATCGAGGTGCGTTCGGCCTCGGAACAGCGCAGGGGTACGGGTGGCTCGGTCAACTGGCCGGCAACCTCCAGCCGGTCGCGCGGCGCGCCAAGACGGGCCAGCGTGGCGGCGCTTGGCTGATCTTCGGCCATGATCCGCACAAACCGCGACAGAAGCGCGCGTGCCATGCCGTGGCGAAACCGCCAGCGCGCGGCCTCGGCCGGGCCAAGCCTGGCATTGGCCAGAAACAGGGGCACACCGGCCCCGGCCATCCCTGCGATCAGCGCGGGCGCGGCCCCGGCCCCCAGGATGACGCCCAGATCCGGCTGCCAGTGATCGCGGAACGCGTTGATGTCGCCCAGCGTTTCGGGCGCGGGCTGCATCTGGGTGATGCCGGGCAGGCCGTTGCCGTCCAGCGCGCCTTCGGCGGTGGTTACCAGGACCTGCAAGGCCGGTCGCGCCGCGATCAGATGACGCGCGATCAGCGCCGCTGCCGTGTTCGCGGCACCGCGGGGCACATGCAGCCAGACCAGGGTCCCCGCCGGGCGTGCCACGCCCGCCAGCGTCCCGCCGTAGGACGGCCGCTGGGCGCGCGGCTGCCGCAGCAGATGCAGCCAAAGCAGAAGGGACCGGCGCATCGGTGCAATCCTGTCAGGTGCCAAGATCCCCCGTGGCCGATCTGGCGGCCTCCTCGTGACGCAGCCGGGCATCATCCGCGCTGCGCCGGGACGCGGCGGAATTGGGGACGATCCCGGCGGCATGCCGCTTGTCCATATCCGTGGGCCGGGGAAGGGACAGATCGACCAGCGCGCCGCCAAACGCAAGGTGAAGGCGCTGGGGGATCGCTTTGGTCATCGCAGGCTCCTGTCGCAAGATACGGTGCGGCGAGCCTATGCCAAGCGCAACGCGGGCTCAAGCCAGGGGCGGAAGCGGGAGCGCGGCAGAGCCGCTTTTCAATCGCGCATGCGCGCGCTATGCGAAGCGTCATGAAACAGACCCTGACCCAGATCTATGACGCCCGTGTCAGCGCGGGGACCCTGCGGGCCGATGCCGCGCAACGATCGGTTCTGCCGATGCTGGAAACGGTGCGCGCCGCGCTGGAGACACCGCGCAAGGGCGGGTTGCTGGGCCGGTTCGCCAAGGCCCCGCCGGCGCCACGCGGGCTTTATCTGTGGGGCGGTGTCGGGCGCGGCAAGTCTATGCTGATGGATCTGTTCTGCGAGGCGGTGGCCGTGCCAAAGCGGCGCGTGCATTTCCACGCCTTCATGCAGGAAATTCAAGCAAGGCTGCACGAGGTGCGCAAGACCCATGTACAGGATGCCATCCGCCCGGTGGCGCAGGCGGTGGCCGATGACGTGCGGCTGTTGTGCTTTGACGAAATGCAGATCACCGATATCGCCGATGCGATGATCGTGGGGCGGCTGTTCGAATATCTGTTCGACATGGGGGTTACGGTCGTGACCACCTCGAACCGGGTACCAGAGGATCTGTACAAGAACGGGCTGAACCGGCAGTTGTTCTTGCCGTTCATCGCCCTGATCCGGGGGCAGATGGATGTGCACGAACTGGAAAGCGAAACCGATTACCGCCAGCACCGGCTGGCCGGGGCGCAGGTCTATTTCACGCCGGCGGGTGTGCCTGCGCGTGCGGCAATGGACGGGCTTTGGGATGAGCTGACCGGCCATGATGCGGCCAGCCGTCTGGTCCTGACCGTCAAGGGCCGCGAACTGGTGCTGCCGCATTACCATAACGGGGTGGGGCGTGCGTCCTTCTGGGATCTGTGCGCCGCGATGCTGGGCCCGGGCGATTATCTGGCCATCGCTGCGACGGTGCGGGTGCTGTTCGTCGATGACATCCCCCTGCTGTCGGCCGCGAACTTCAATGAGGCCAAGCGATTCGTCACGCTGATCGACGCGCTTTATGAGGCGAAGGTACGCCTGATCTGTTCAGCCGCGGATGAACCCGAGCGGCTGTATATCGAGGGCGAGGGCACCTTTGAATTTGAACGCACGGCATCGCGCCTGCGTGAAATGCAGGGCGCCGAATGGGGCCAGATGCCGGGCTAGGCCAGCATCTCGCGCACAAGGGGGGCAACGCGGGTGCCATAAAGCTCGATGCAGCGCATCAGGCTGTCGTGGCTGACGGGACCGGCGCTGTATTTCAGCGTGAAGCGTTGCAGACCAAGGATTTTCACGGTGCGCGCGATCTTGGCGGCAACTGTTTCCGGGCCGCCGACGTAAAGCGAGCCGTGGGCGATTTCGCGTTCGAAATCCTCGCGCCGGAAGGGCGGCCAGCCGCGTGAGGCGCCGATCCGGTCGTGCATGGCCTTGTAGCCCGCGAAAAAGCTTTGGCGCGCGGTCTCATCTGTTTTGCCGATATGGCCCGGCGAATGCACCCCCAGCAGGCCCGGCGTGGTGCCCAGCTGCGCATGGACCCGGCGAAACAGATCGACATGGCCCGCGAAACGCGCCGGATCGCCGCCAATGATCGCCAGCATCATCGGCAAGCCGTGGCTGGCCGCCCGGATCACCGATTCCGGGCTGCCGCCCACGCCCAGCCAGGTGCGGATCGGGGTTTCGGCGCGCGGATAGATGGTGACGCCTTTCAAGGGCGCGCGATGCTTGCCCGTGAAGCTGATCCGGTCGTCGCGCAGCAGGCGGGTGAACAGCTCGAATTTTTCTTCGAACAGGGTTTCGTAATCGTTCAGCGCAAAGCCAAACAGCGGGAAGCTTTCGGTGAACGAACCGCGGCCCAGCGTAACCTCGGCCCGGCCCGGCGCCAGCGCGTCGATCGTGGCAAAACGCTGATAGAGCCGGATCGGGTCGTCCGAGGACAGGACCGTGACCGAACTGCCCGCATGGATGCGCGCGGTTTTCTGCAGGATCGCGGTGATCACCGGCTCGGTCGCCGAAATCGCGAAATCGCTGCGGTGATGTTCGCCGATGCCGATGTAGTCAAGGCCAACCTGGTCGGCCAGAACCCCCTCGGCCACGACGTTGCGGATGACCTGCGCGCCGGAAAGGGCACGGCCCTGCGCGTCCTGGGTGATGTCGCCAAAAGTGTCGAGGCCGAATTCAAGTGTCATGGGCTGCTCCGATGTTCCTGCCTGCGCAAGATAGGCGGGAACGCGGCGGTACCAAAGTGGCATCGGCGCACAGAGGGTGTTCAGCCGTTTTCGCGCAGCACCTGCCCCGCCAGATAAAGCGAGCCGCAGATCAGGATGCGCGCGTGCGGGTCGCGGGCGGCAATGGCCTGAACCCCATCCAGCACCGAGACGGCGACCGCGGTATTGGCAAAGCCTGCGGCCCTGGCGGCGGCTTCGGTCGCCTCGGCGGGCAGGGTCGCGGCTTCGCCGGGGATGGGAACGGCCGTCAGGCTGGCGGCGCGCGCGGCCAGCGGGCGCAGGTAGCCACCGATGTCCTTGGTGTTCAGCATGCCGCAAACCAGATGCGTGGGGCGGGTGGGCAGGCGCGCCAGCGTGGCGGCCACGGCCTCGCCCCCGGCGGGGTTGTGGCCACCGTCCAGCCAGAGTTCGGCCTGCGGCGCGGCGGCAACCAGCGGCCCGCAGCGCAGGCGCTGCATCCGGGCGGGCCATTCGGCGCGGGTGACGGCGGCTTCGCAGGTGGTCTCATCGGCACCCAGATGGCGCAGTGCGGCCAGTGCCGCCCCGGCGTTCTGGATCTGATGGGGCCCGGGCAGATTGGGCAGGGGCAGGTCCAGCAGCCCGGTTTCATCCTGATAGATCAGCCTGCCACGGTCTTCGCCCACATGCCAGTGCTGGCCATGCGCCAGAACCGGCGCACCAAGGCGCGCGGCGCGGGATTCGATCACCGCCAGCCCCTCGGGCGTTTGGGGGCCGACGATCACCGGCACGCCGCGCTTGATGATCCCGGCCTTTTCGCCCGCGATTTCGGGCAGGGTTTCGCCCAGATATTGCTGATGGTCGATCGAGACGGGGGTGATGATCGTCAGCCGCGGCGTGTCGATGACATTGGTTGCATCCAGCCTGCCGCCAAGGCCGACCTCAAGCAGGGTCGTGTCGCCGGGGGTGCGCGAGAAAGCCAGAAAGGCGGCGCAGGTGGTGATTTCGAAGAAGGTGATGGGCTGGCCCGCATTCGCAGCTTCGCATTCATCCAGCAGGGCCGCCAGCGCGGGTTCCGAGATCAGGTCGCCCGCCAGACGGATGCGTTCGTGAAACCGTGCCAGATGCGGCGAGGTGTAGGCGTGGACGCGCTGGCCCATCGATTCCAGCCCCGCGCGGATCATCGCCTGTGTCGATCCCTTGCCATTGGTGCCGGCGATGTGAATCACCGGGGGCAAGGCCCTTTCGGGATGGCCAAGCGCGGCCAGAAGCCGGTGGACGCGATCGAGGGTGAGATCGATCACCTTGGGATGCAGCGCCATCAGGCGGGCAAGGATGTCATCGGAGGATTGCGCCATGATAACCCCTGGAACGGCGGGCAGGCCGGGGGCTCTGCCCCCGGACCCCCGGGATATTTGGACAAAGCCGAAGGTGTCAGGCGGTCTTTGTTGCGTCTTCGGCTGCGGGTTCGGCCTTGGGGGCGGGCAGGTCGCCCGCAACCGCGGGGGGCTTGCGCATCAGCATGCGCAGGATGGTGATGAGTTCGTCGCGCAGTTTCGTCCGGTGGGTGACGCGGTCAAGCATGCCGTGGTCAAGCAGATATTCCGCGCGCTGGAAACCTTCGGGCAGTTTTTCACGGATCGTCTGTTCGATCACGCGCGGCCCGGCAAAGCAGATCAGGGCGTTGGGTTCGGCGATCTGGACATCGCCCAGCATCGCATAGCTGGCGGTGACACCGCCCGTGGTGGGATGTGTCAGCACGACGACATAGGGCAGGTTTGCCTCGCGCAGCAGTTCGACCGCGACGGTGGTGCGCGGCATCTGCATCAGCGACAGGATGCCTTCCTGCATGCGCGCGCCGCCCGCGGCGGAAAACAGCACCAGCGGGCGTTTCAGTTTCACCGCGCGTTCGGCCGCCGCGATGATGGCATTGCCGACATACATGCCCATCGACCCGCCCATGAACGAGAAATCCTGGGCGGCGGCGACGATCGGGGTGCGGCCAATTTCACCCTCGGCGACCAGCATCGCCTCTTTCTCGCCGGTGGATTTCTGCGCGGCCTTCAGGCGGTCCGGGTATTTCTTCTGGTCGCGGAACTGCAGCGGATCGGTGATCGGTTCGGGAACCCTGACCTCGGTGAAGATGCCGCCGTCGAACAGCGCGGTGAAGCGTGCGCGCGGCGTGATCGCCATGTGGTGATCGCAGTTGGTACAGACGTTGAGGTTTTCCGACAGTTCCCGATGGAACAGCATCGTGCCGCATTCGGGGCATTTGGACCAAAGGTTCTCGGGCACCTCGCGGCGCGAGAAGAGCGAGTTGATCTTCGGTCGGACGTAGTTCGAGATCCAGTTCATCGGGCAAGCCCCCCTTCCGTCGCGTGCGCCCCAGATAAGCCGGGCGGCGCGGAAATGCAATCAGACGCGCAGCACAAGCCGCGCAAGAAGCCATGAGATCAGCAGCGCCAGCGCATCCACCGCAAGCCAGGGCAGAAGTTGGCCGGCATCGCGCGGGTTGATCACGATGGTGTAAAGCGCCAGGCCATCCATGTGGCCGTAAAGCGCGACCAAGAATAGCGCGGATGCATTGGTCGCAAAATGCAGCCCGACCGCGGCGCCGATGGTGCCAGTCCGGGCGGTCAGGTCGGCGGCCAGGTAGCCGAAGGCCGCAGCCCAGAGCGCGGGCCAGATCGCATTCGCGCCGAAGGTTCCGGGGGCGTAATGCAGCGCGCCGAACAGGGCGGCGGGCGCGACCATCCAGACCAGCCGCGCCGTGCTTCGGGCGGCCAGTTGCTGCAGCAGATAGCCGCGGAACAAAAGCTCCTCGGTCGCGACCTGGACCAACAGCAACGGCAGCGCGACGGGGGCCCAGGTCAGCAGGGATGCGAGGGGTGTGCTTTTACCGATTTCGGGGGACAGGGCGGTCAGTGGCAGCAGCGCAACCCAAAGCGCCGTCAGCGGCAGCGCGGTGCGCGTGAAGTCGGCGATGGCGCGGGGCAGGGGGCCGATGAGCGTGCCCGGATTGCGCCGGTGGATCAGCCATGTCGCCACCAGCATCGCGGCGCAAAGCGGCAGGAAGGTCGCAAACAGCACGATCACCCCGCGTGGCGTGTCCGCCGTGCTTAGTTCCAGCAGAATCTGCGCGGCGCGCCAGGTGCCCAGCAGGTTGGCCAGCGCCGCGATCAGCGCCTGGATCGCCGCGAAATATAGCGCGCCGATCAGCGCCAGGGCGACCAGCAGCCGCCACCATTGCGCCCTTGGCCGGGCCGGTGCGACGAAAGCCGCAAGCGCGGCGTATCGTGGGGCCGGTGTCATTACGGGCCCGCCGTCGCTGCAAGGGGCGGGCGGCGGTGGAACCAGGGGCGGGCGGCTTCCAGTTCGGCGCAGAGCGCGATCAGGGTTTCGTCGGCGCCAAAGGGCGCTGCCAGATGGATGCCGATCGGCAGGCCTCCGGTCGACCAGGCCAGTGGCAGCGATGCTGCGGGCTGGCCCGAGGCGTTGAAGGCCGCGCAGAAGGGCGAATAGTCAAAGACCATGCCGGGGCCGGTGCGGAAATGCACGAAATCCTCGGTCTCATGGGAAAAGCGGCCGATCCGGGCGGGCAGTTCGGCCAGGGTCGCGGTCAGAAGGATGTCAAAGCGGGCGAAAAAGTCGGCCATCTGTCGGCCATAGGCGTGGATCTGGCCCAGCGCCTGCAGGTAATCCGCGCCCGAGAGCGTTTCGGCATAGGCGCAGGCGCCGCGGCTGACGCCTTCGACCAGATCGGGGGAGAGCGGGCGCCCGCCCAGATCGGTGCGGACCGAAAGCGCGGTGCCGCAGGCGACGATCCGGGTCCAGGCATGCATCATCGCCTCGGTATCGGCGGTGGGGCGGGCAGGCTCGACCACGTGCCCAAGGCATTCCAGCAGCCGGCCTGCATCGCGCACGGCCTCGGCCACCTCGGGGTCGATCGGGGTGCCGGTCAAGGTGGTGTCGCAGATCGCTACGCGCAGGCGCGGTGGCGGGCGGGTGATCGCATCGCCATAGCCGCGCGCAAGCGGCGGCGGCCAGTAGGGCGCGCCCGGATCGGGGCCGGCGCAGGCATCCAGCAGCACCGCGGTGTCGCGCACAGATCGGCTAAGGAAGCCGTCGATCGCCATTCCGCCCCAGCCCTCGCCGGAAAACGGGCCATCGGGCAGGCGTGCCCGTGTGGCCTTGAAGCCGAACAGCCCGCAGCAGGCGGCCGGTATGCGGATCGACCCGCCCCCGTCCGATCCATGCGCCACCGGCACGATCCCGGCCGCCACCGCCGCCCCGGCCCCGCCCGACGATCCGCCCGGCGTGCGCGACAGATCCCAAGGGTTGCGGGTGGGCCCGCCATAGACCGCCGCCTCGGTCGTGACACCGATCCCGTTTTCGGGCGCGGTGGTGCGGCCAAAGGTGACAACGCCGGTGGCCCGGATACGGTCCCAGATCGCGCTGTCGGCGCTTTCCGTCGCAGGCGGCAGGATGCGTGAGCCCGAGGCGCAGGGGAATTCGGCCGATTCCGCGCCCAGATCCTTGAGCAGGAACGGCACCCCCCGCAGCGGGCCGGCCGGCAGCCCCCGCGCGATATGCCGCCGCGCCAGATCGGGCTGTTGCCAGACCACCGCATTCAGCGCAGGGTTCAGCGCGCGGGTCCGGGCCAAAGCGGTATCCAACAGGTCTGCCGCCGTCACATCGCCGCGCGCCACAAGCGCGGCCATGGCAACAGCATCCAGCGCATCATATTCTGCGATCATCCTGGTCCCCCGCTCATGCATGCAAACTAGCCCCGGCCGGGGCCAAGCGGTAGCCCCGCGATTGCACTTTACTTTGCCCCACGGGCGGCGGATGAATGACCGCCTGCCCGGAGCCGCCCATGTTTGAAGTCTCATTCGAGATTGCGTTGTTGCTGATCGCCGCCGCCTTCGCTGCGGGGTTTGTCGACAGTATCGCAGGCGGGGGCGGGCTGATCACGCTGCCGGTACTGTTGCTGGCGGGGGCAAGCCCGCTGCAGGCGCTGTCCACCAACAAGGTGCAGGGCGTCTTTGGCGCGGCCACGGCGGCGCTAAGCTATGCGGCTTCGGGGCATGTCAGGCTGCGCAGCCAGATCGGGGCGGCGGCGCTGGCCTTTGTCGCGGGTCTGGTGGGCGCGCTTCTGGTCAGCGTGCTGCCGACCGAGGGGCTGCGGCTGGGCCTGCCGGTCGTGCTGATCGGTATCGCGGCCTTCTTCGCCTTCAAGAAAGGACTGGACGATACCGACCGTCATCAACGCATCACACCGGCAGCCTTCACCGCCTTTGTCGTGCCGCTGATCGGCTTTTATGACGGGCTGATCGGGCCGGGCGCGGGGGCGTTCTACATGATCGGCTTTGTCACGCTGGCCGGCTATGGCGTGCTGAAGGCCACGGCGCATACCAAGCTGTTGAATTTTTCTTCGAATCTGGGCGGGTTGATCGCCTTTGCCGCGATCGGGGCGCCCTGGTGGGTGACAGGGCTGGCAATGGGGCTGGCACAGGTCGCGGGTGCGCGCATCGGATCGCGGCTGGCGATGCGGGTGGGCGCGCGGGTGATCAAGCCGCTGCTGGTCATCACCTCGACGGCGCTGGCGCTGCGGCTGATCTGGCAGATGATCTGATCGCAGGACCCGGGCGGACCATCAGCCAAACCCATGCGCCAGGCGCAGTTCGCCGGTTTCGATCCCGCGCCAGTTCTTTTGTTTGCCGCTTAGCAACCTTGTGACCACCGGGTGGGTCGGCGCCAGCGCGCCCAGCCTGATCAGAAGCGCCGTGATAGCCGCTTCTGATGCCCGGGTGCCGCCGTCCAGGATCTTCAGCGCAATTCCGCGCCTTTGATCGGGCAATATGGCGACAAAGACCGCCTCGGCCCCGGTCTTGACCGCGACACGGCCCCCCATGGCGCGCATCAGCCCGGTGCAGGCACGACCCTCGCCCGCGACCATTTCGGGGAAGGCGGCCATGGCGCGCGCCAGCCGCGCGGCGGCGGCCTCACGCACGGGGCCATCGGGGTTTGCGGCCGCGAAGAACTGCATCGCGCGGGCAAGGCCCGACAGGGTGCAGGCGAAATTCGGGGCCGAACAGCCGTCAATGCCATACCCGGCCGAGCTTTCGCCGGTAACCTCTTCAAAGGCGGCCTTCACCGCGCGCTGGACGGGATGGTCCAGCTCGACATATTCGGGGCCCGCGCGCAGATGCCGGCCCAGCGTCAGAAAGCCCGCGTGTTTGCCCGAACAGTTGTTGTGCAACTGGCAAGGCGCGGTGTCCGAACAGGTCAGCGCCTTGTTGGCGGCCTTGTCCTGCGGCATGTGCGCACCACAGCGCAGGTCGGCCTCGCCCATGCCAAGCGCGCCCAGCCAGTCCGCCACCGCATCGGTATGGATCGCCGCGCCATTGTGGCTTGCGCAGGCCAGTGCCAGTTGCCGGTCAGACAGCCCCGCCGCCGCCGCGGCCCCGCTTTCCAGCAGCGGCAGCGCCTGCACCATCTTGCACGACGACCGCGGAAAGATCACCGCCGCCGGATCGCCCCAGGCGGCCTCGATCCCGGCGGGACCCCAGATCACGGCATGGCCCCGATGGACGCTTTCCAGCATCCCGCCCCGCCACAGCTCGATCATGTCCACCGCTGCCATTGTCTGCCCTCCATGCGCGAAATCCTGCCCGGGGGGTTTCCCCTTGCGGCACATTTGCGTTATCACTTGGATATCGAGTTGAAATGTGCCGCGCCATTCTAAAAAAGGAAACCGTGAAGGTTCCGCAAGGCGGGCAGAGGCAATTGGCAGCTGGAGGCTGTGAACCATGAAAGACTTCGTGCAGCGCGCCCTGGGCGCCGCGCTTTTCGCCGGATCGCTGGCCATCGGGCCGGTCGCGTCGGCACAGGATGCAGCCCGCGTCGCCGCGAATACCGACTGGAGCGTTTTTGTCGGCGACAGCCCCAAGGAATGCTGGGGCGTCTCGGCCCCGAAGGAAACGGTGAACACCCGTGACGGGCAGCCCGTCGCGGTGCGGCGCGGGGATATCCTGTTGTTCGTGACCTATCGCCCCGGCGCCGGCGGCGAGGTGTCGTTCATCGGCGGTTATCCCTTCGCGGAAGGATCGACCGTGGAACTGGATGTCGGCGGCAGCAAGTTCACCCTGTTCACGCAAGGCGAAGGCGCCTGGGCCGGATCGCCAGAAGACGACACCAGGATCATCGCCGCGATGAAGGCGGGGTCAGAGGCCGTGGTCACCGGCCGTTCGGGCCGGGGTACGCAGACCAAGGACCTTTTTTCCCTGCTGGGTTTTACCGCGGCCACCCAGGATGCCGAAACCCGCTGCAAATAATCTGCGCCCGTGCGCAAGGGGGCCCCGGGTTTCCGGGGCCTTTTTCATTGCCTCTAGGTTTTGGCGCGCGAATCCCCTATATGCACGGCTTGCCCCATCCCCGAGAGACCGATGACCGACGCCACCGCCCCGATCACGCAAGACCTGCTGACCATCCCGCGCAAACTGCCCGAGGGGGATCGGCGCAACATCGTGGGCCTGACCCGCGACCAGCTGCGCCTGGCGTTGATTGAGGCGGGGACGCCCGAAAAACAGGCCAGGATGCGCGTGGGGCAGATCTGGCAATGGGTCTATCACTGGGGCGTGCGCGACTTTGCCCGGATGACCAACCTTGCCAAGGATTACCGCGCGCTGCTGGCGGATAAATTCGTGATCCAGGTGCCGGAACTGGTGTCCAAACAGGTCTCGATGGATGGCACGCGGAAATATCTGGTGCGGATCGCCGGCGGGCATGAGGTCGAGGTGGTCTACATCCCCGAGGAAAGCCGCGGCACGCTGTGCATCAGCTCGCAGGTGGGCTGCACGCTGACCTGTTCCTTCTGCCACACGGGCACGCAGAAACTTGTCCGCAACCTGACGGCGGGGGAAATCGTGGGCCAGGTGATGCTGGCGCGCGACGATCTGGGGGAATGGCCCAAGCCGGGCGAGCCCAAGGATGAAACGCGCCTTGTGTCCAATGTCGTGCTGATGGGCATGGGCGAGCCGCTGTATAACTTTGAAAACGTCCGCGACGCGATGCAGGTGGTGATGGACGGCGAGGGCATCAGCCTGTCGCGCCGCCGGATCACGCTGTCCACCTCGGGCATCGTGCCGGAAATTGCGCGCACGGCGCAGGAAATCGGCTGTCTGCTGGCGGTCAGCTTCCACGCCACGACGGATGAGGTCCGCGACCGTCTGGTGCCGGTCAACAAGAAATGGAACATCGAAACCCTGCTGGCCGCGCTGCGCGACTATCCGCGCCTGTCCAACAGCGAACGGATCACCTTCGAATATGTCATGCTCAAGGGCGTGAATGACAGTGATGAGGATGCGAAACGTCTGGTCAGGCTGATCCGCGGCATCCCCGCCAAGATCAACCTGATCCCGTTCAACGAATGGCCCGGCGCCCCCTATCAGCGCAGCGACTGGGACCGGATCGAGGCCTTCGCCGACATCATCTACAAGGCCGGTTACGCCAGTCCGATCCGCACCCCGCGCGGCGAGGATATCATGGCCGCCTGCGGCCAGCTGAAATCCGCCACTGAACGTGCCCGCAAGTCGCGCGCCGAAATTGCGGCCGAAGCCGGGCTGTGATCGTCACGCGCCCTGCTTCTTCTTGGCAAAAATACTCACATAAATCCCCCGGCCACCCGCGCGCGGGCCGGGGTCAGTCGCAGCCGTAATCCCAGCCGTCGATGATCGCCACCGCCTCTTCTGCGGTTTCGACAAAACTCAGCAGGTCCAGATCCTCGGCCGAGATCGTTCCGGCCTCAACCAGCGCCTGCCAGTTCACGACTTTTTCCCAGAACGCGCGCCCGAACAGGATGAAGGGCACCCGCTTCATCCGGCGGGTCTGGATCAGGGTCAGGCTTTCAAACATTTCGTCCAGCGTGCCGAACCCGCCCGGGAAGATGCAGATGGCCTTGGCCCGCATCAGGAAATGCATCTTGCGGATCGCGAAATAGTGAAAGTTGAAACACAGGTCCGGCGTCACATAGCCGTTGGGCGCCTGTTCATGCGGCAGCACGATGTTCAGCCCGATGGAATGGCCGCCCGCCTCATGCGCGCCGCGGTTGCCGGCCTCCATGATGCCGGGGCCGCCGCCGGTGACCACGACATCCTCGCGCCCATAGGTTTTCAGGCTGCGTTCGGTCACAAGCCGCGCCAGCTTGCGGGCCTCGTCATACCATTGTGCCAGACCCTCGGCCTTGCCTGTCTGCCCGGGTTCGGGAATGCGGGCAGACCCCATCAGCACGACGGTCGTTTTCACCCCGCGTTCGTCCAGCACCATCTGCGGTTTCAGAAGTTCCAGCTGCAGCCGCACCGGGCGCAGTTCCTCGCGCATCAGGAAATCGGTGTCCAGGAACGAAAGCCGGTAGGCCGGTGCGCGCGTCTGTGGCGTATCTGGCACGGCCTCGGCGGCGCGGGCATCCTGATGGCTGTCGCGGAACGGATGGCTGCGGGTGTCGTCTTTCATCGTCGTCCTTTCGGTCCGGGCGCCCGCGCCGGATTGCGCGATGGCCTTCTTCCAACTATAGGCTGATCCCCGACAAAACCACATGAAACGCGCCAGAGCAAAGGGGACACCATGTCGAACGCCGCCCTTGAAACCGCCATCGAAGCCGCCTGGGAGGCGCGCGATACGATCACCCCCGCCACCAAGGGCGAGGTCCGCGATGCGATCGAATCCACCCTGCACGCGCTGGACCAAGGCGTCCTGCGGGTGGCCGAACGTCAGGCCGACGGCAAATGGCATGTGAACCAATGGGCGAAAAAGGCGGTGCTGCTGGGGTTCCGCCTGAAGGACATGGAGGTCCAGACCGGCGGGCCGCAGGGCGGCAGCTGGTGGGACAAGGTTGACAGCAAGTTCGCCCATTGGGGCGAGGCGCAGTGGAAGGCCGCGGGTTTCCGCGCGGTGCCCAATTGCGTCGTGCGCCGATCCGCCTTCATCGGCAAGGGCGTGGTGCTGATGCCGTCCTTCGTGAACCTTGGCGCCTATGTCGACGAAGGTACGATGGTCGATACCTGGGCCACCGTCGGGTCCTGCGCGCAGATCGGCAAGAACGTGCACCTGTCGGGCGGCGTTGGCATCGGCGGTGTGCTGGAACCGATGCAGGCCGGCCCCACGATCATCGAGGACAACTGCTTCATCGGCGCCCGGTCAGAGGTGGTCGAGGGCGTGATCGTCCGCGAAGGCTCGGTCCTGGGGATGGGCGTTTATATCGGCCAGTCCACCAAGATCGTCGATCGTGAATCCGGCGAGGTCATGTATGGCGAGGTTCCGGCCGGTTCGGTCGTGGTGTCGGGCACGATGCCGTCGAAGAACGGCGTGAATCTTTACTGCGCGGTGATCGTGAAGCGGGTGGATGCCAAGACCCGGTCCAAGACCTCGATCAACGAGCTGCTTCGTGACTGATACGCCCGAAAAACCCAGGGAAAAGCGCCCCCAGCAGGTTTACACCCTGCTGGTCGAGGTGGGCCGGTCCAAGGATGACGGTCTGCCCAGGGGCGCCACCGGGGCGGGTCTTTTGTGCTATGCCAGCGGCGTCGACGAGGCCGAGGCGGTGCGCGAAACCGTGGCGATCCTGAAGCAGGCCGATCTGGCGCCACTGGATGTGACCGGCTATGGCACGATCGCGGAACGCGAAAAGCAGGGTCACGAAATCGACGTCGAAGAACGCGTCCTGATGCAGCGCGCGCTGGATGAAAATTCGGTGATCGTGGCCCAGCTGACGCCGTTTTTCGGCAAGGATCATCCGAAGGTGCAATGATGGGCCAATGGTGATTTGCCTTCCCCGGATCGCTTGCTACACTTGTGCAAAAAGCAAAGGCAGGCAGATCGTGAAACAGGCAGTCAAGGCAGCATCCATCACCATTCTTGCGCTTTCGGGGCTGACCGCCTGTGCGGCGCCCACGGAATCGCCCCGTCCCCTTGCCAAAGGTGCCGTCATGCAGTCCGCCGTTGACCCGATCCCCGCTGCATCGGCCGAGGCGCAGCGCGGGCTTGAAGCATGGGCGGCGGCGTTCAGGCCACAGGCCCTGTCGGCCGGGATTTCCGAAGCGACCTGGAACCGCGCGATGCGTGACCTGCGCTATAATCCCCGCGTCATTGAACGCGACCGCAGCCAGGCGGAATTCACCAAGGCGATCTGGGAATATCTGGATAGCGCCGTTTCCGACACGCGGATCGAAAACGGTCGGGCGATGATGACGCAATACGGGCCGACCCTGCGCGCGATCGAGGCGCGCTATGGCGTCGAGGCCGAGGTGGTCGCCGCCGTCTGGGGCATGGAAAGCAACTATGGCAAGAACCGCGGCACCATGCAGATCATTCCGGCGCTGGCCACGCTGGCCTATGATGGGCGGCGTGGCGCGTTCTTTTCCGAACAGCTGATCGCGGCGCTGAAGATCATTCAGGCGGGGGATGTGGACCCGGCGCATATGACCGGAAGCTGGGCCGGCGCGATGGGGCATACGCAGTTCATCCCGACGTCTTACCTGTCTTTCGCGGTGGATTTCACTGGCGACGGGCGGCGCGACATCTGGTCGGATGATCCGACCGATGCGCTGGCCTCGACCGCGGCCTATCTGGCGCGTTCGGGTTGGGTCAAGGGGCAGCCCTGGGGGATCGAGGTGCAGTTGCCGCCCGGTTTCAACTATGCGCTGGCGGGCAAGAACGTGAAGAAATCCCCCGCCGAATGGGCGGCGCTGGGTGTGCGCGGTGCTGACGGCGCCGCGGTGCCGGATCGGTTTGGCGCGGCCTCGATCCTGCTGCCGGCGGGCGCGCGGGGGCCAGCCTTGATGATCTTTTCCAACTTTACCGCAATTTCACGCTATAACGCGGCCGATTCCTATGTGATTGGCGTGGGCCACCTGTCGGATCGCGTCCGCGGCAAGGGTGCGTTCCGCGCCCCCTGGCCGCGCAGTGACCGCGCGCTGAGCGTGGCTGAACGCAAGGAATTGCAGGAACGGCTGAGCGCGCGGGGCTTTGACACGCAAGGTACGGATGGCAAGATCGGGCCCAACACCATTGCGGCGATCGAGTCCTTTCAGCGCGCGAACGGCATGACACCGGATGGCTATCCCTCGGTTGAGCTGCTGAACCGGCTGCGTTGAGCGACCGGTTCAGAACAGGAAATCATCGGCGTCAAGCGTTGTCAGCAGAACGTTCTGCAGGATCAACTGGTCGGCACTGGCGCTGATCACCACATCTTCGCCCACCTGCTGCATCGCTGCGGCAACATCGGCAAAGCTGGAAAAGGCGGAATGGCCCGAAAAATCGATTCGTTCCCGCGCGGAAAGCGAGTCGAAATCGGTGATCACATCCTGGCCAAAGCCATCGTGAAAGATGAACGTGTCCTGATCGGGCAGGCCAAACGACAGGGTGATGCCCTGTGATGTGAAGGTGACCACATCCATGATGTCGTCGCCATCGATGTCACGAAACAGCCGCGGTTCAAGGTTCTGCCCCAGCCAGTCGCCGTGCAACGGTGCGCTGAACTCGCGGACCTTGTCGAAGGTGCCATTCCCCAGCGACAGGGCGATCCGCATCGTGTCGCCCGTGATTCCCAGGATATCGGCAAACCCGTCGCCATTGAAATCGGCCACGATGCGCTGCTGCTTGTCGAAATCGGTCCAGCTTTGCTGGACGGAAAAGTCCTGCAGCACCATGCGCGCGGGGCCAAAACTGCCCGGTTCGGCCAGCGCGACAAAGACGCCGCGTGCGCCAAAGCCGATGATGTCATCCATCCCGTCGCCGTTCACATCGGCCAGAATACGGGGGAAACGGTTGTTGTCTATCCAGCCCTGCACCGCGCCGAAATTGTTCAGATAAAAGGCGGTTTTGGTGAACCCGCCCTCGGCCATGCCCAGGGCAACAAAGGTTCCACGGGTGCCAAACCCGACAAGATCGTCAATGCCGTCCCCGTTCACATCACCAACCGCGCGGGTCTGGACGGCCAAACTTTTCCAGCCCTGGTTCACCCCCAGATTGGCCTCGGCAAAGCGGGCGGGTTCAAAGCTGCCCGAGACGGTGCCGTAGGAAACGTACACACCCCTGACGCCAAAGCCCACGACATCGTCGATGCCGTCACCGTTGAAATCCCCGACCATGCGCGGAAACTGGTCAAAGCTGGTCCAGCCCTGGTTGCGACCGAAATTCGCGATCATCAGGCTGGCCGCAGCGGTGCCGTTGTCGGGGTCAAGCGTGCTGACATAGGCGCCCCGTATCCCGAAGCCGATCGCGATGTCGCCCTGTGCGGACTGGGCCAGCAGGCGGGGGTAGACCTCTTGCGAGACCCATCCCCCGGCAAGGCGGCCGAAATTCGCCAGCAACAGACCTGGCGCGGTCAGGGTCAGCGTGCCCCCGGTCAGCACGTCATTGCCGGGGCCGCCGTCCAGCGTATCGTTCCCTGCGCCGCCCAGAAGCGTGTCATTGCCGTGGCCGCCTGTCAGAATGTCGTCCCCGGTTGCGCCAGGCAGGTTCTGGTCGACGATGTCCTCGGGCATCGGGGCAACGGGTGGCTCGTCTGGCGGGGGGGTGAACAGGCTTGCCCAATCCAGGCCCGGGGTATAGCGCGCGATGGGAAACTGGATCGCGGCGGCAACGGCGGTCTCGGACAGGGGGGTGCCCTGCATCGTTTCGATCCGCACCTCGGTGCCCAGAAAACGCAGCGTGGCACCAGAGGCCGTCGGGACAATCTCAAGCTGTGCCGCCGACCGCAGCAACGGCATCCGGGTCAGGTCGATGATATCCGTGCCGGGTTCAAAATCCATGATCCGGTTGCTGCGACCGTTCAGCGACAGATCAAACCGATCGGCGCCCGCACCGCCCCAAAGCGTTGCCGTGCCGCCCCCGGATGCAAGGATGTCGTCGCCCGCGCCGCCTGCGATCTCGACCGCCGCGGCACCGCCCATCAGAATATCATTGCCGGTGCCGCCCGTGATGCGGGTCTGGCCGGGTGCGGCGACCTGTGTCACGCCGCCCGGGCCGGGGTCCAGCATCAGCTGGGTGATCCCGGCCTCGCTTTCGCTGCCGGCAAGGATCTGGACGATGCCTTCGGGTCCGACCCAGACCGCCAGCGCGGACAGATCGGCCAGGGTCATCTGGGCCGTGTCGCTGACCGTCGTGCGATAGTGAAGCTGCCCGCCGGGCAGCAGCGTGAACAGCGACAACCCGCCATCGCCGCCGCCTGCCAGGACATGCATCTGTTCGCCCACGGCAAAGCTGCGCAGGACGCTGACCTGTGCAAACCGGCTGGTCAGGCTGTCCACGATGTGATCGACCGGCACCAGTTCCCCGCTTGGCCGCACCTCAAACACGGTCAGGGACGAACTGACGCTGGCGCCCATGATCGCGTAGGTCTTGCCGTTCAGCTCAGCCGTGACCAGCGCGCTGGGTGCGTTGAAGCCGATACCGGATTCCATCGCAACCTCATGCGCGTCGCCAAGCGTTCCATCGGGCCGGATCGGCAGGCTGCGCAGGACATTGCCCCCGGTCGATGCGGCAAGCAGGATCGGCTGGCCATCGCTGAACACCGTTTCCAGCAGGTTGAACCCATGCGCCGCGTTCCCGCCGGCCTCGGCCACGGGGGCAGGCGCGCCCGTGCCCGTCAGACGCAGTACCTCGGGCGTCAGGGTGTTGGTGCGGGCGGCATAGATGTAGGTGGTCGGGCCAACGCTGATCTGTGCCGTCGCAAGCAGACCGTCGAAGGAAAGCCCGGACAGATCGGCGTTGGCCTGTCCCCCCAGCGTGCCATCGCTGCCCAGATGCCAGGCATTCGGCACGGCGGTATTCAGCCCCGTTGCGATCACCAGCGCCCCCGGGCCGGTCGTCAGCAGTTCGACCTGTGGCGGGGTCAGATGCGACAGACCCGACAGCATCTGCCCGCCCAGAAAGACGGGCGCCGCCCCCACATCCAGACGAAAGCTTGATACCCCGCCACCAAGGCCGGTCGTGCCCAGCAGATAGACCCCGTCACCCGGCAAGACGACCTCAAGATCCGTCAGTGCGGAAACATACCATTCCACGCCCGCAAGCAGCGTGGCGCCATGCCAGAACCTTGGCATCCCCAATCCCCATTCCCATGCACCCCCGTGCAGGGCTGAGGCTAGGCCGCGAGTCTTACCCATTTCTCAACACGGGCGGCCCGGGCGATACAGACTTCTTACAATTTGTCCGACATGCCGTGCGTTGCGGTCATTCCAGAAAGTCCCGGTATTTCAGGCGCACCAGCAACATTCCGATCAGCCCGAAGATGGCGGCGAACAGCATGATATAGAGAACGCTGATATAATTGCCATTGTAGGTGATGTAGAACCCGTCGCGCACCAGCCCGACGGTGTGCAGCAAGGGGTTATACCAAAGGATGTCCTGCCCCACCGGGGGCAGGTTGTCATAGGTGAAGAAAATCCCCGAAATGATGAACAACGGCCGCGTCAGAACCCACCAGGCGCGTTCCCAGACCGGGAAATCGGTCATCAGGTAGCAGTTGAACACCCCGACCCCAAAGCCCAGCAGTCCCGCGGACACAAAGCCCAGGATCGTGCGCGGGATATCGGGGTGAAGGTTCGGTTCGAACAGCAGCCCGATCCCGCCCAGCAGCAGCGTGGCGACCACGAAATGCGTCAGCAGTGTCAGGAAGAACCGTGCCAGAAGCGCATCGACATAGGTCACCGCAGGATAGTTCAGCAGCGGGCGCGAGAATTTGATCGCCGAAGACACCTTTCGTGACATGTCGTTGAACAGCATGAAGGGCAGATAGCCGGTGGCGTAGAACAGCCCAAAGCTCTTGCCCATGGGTGGTGCGGGAAAGGCCAGCGAAAACAGCAGGGTCAGGATCGCCACCGCGCCGATCGGTTCGACCAGCGCCCAGACATAGCCGCCTGGCGACCGGCCATAGGTCGTCGCCATTTCGCGCATCATCAGGGCTGCGATGGTCCTGAAGGTGCGGAACTGCCGGTTCGGTCTGTCCTTTTGGGTGGCGGCGGTCATCGGGCGATCATGGGGTGGGGCAGTTGTTACTGGCGTTGCAGGCTGTCGTTATGTAATCAACGGCCAAGTCGCACAAGCCATAGCCGATGCGAGGGACCATTGACAGACCAACAAAAGACGGCGGATGCGGATCGCGGGGGGCGCATGACGCAGGCGGTGGGCAATGGGCAGGAAACGGCCCTGGCACGGCTTTCCGGCCCGCTTCGGCGCGCCTTGGGCCGGTCGCGCAATGTGGTGCGCAGCACCTTTGTGATGTTTGTGGCGCTGCCGCTTGTGCTGTCGGCGGGGTATCTGTGGTTCTGGGCGTCGGACCAATATGCATCAACGGTGGCGTTTTCGGTCCGCAAGGAGGAATACAAATCCTCGCTTGATGTGCTGGGCGGAATTCCGCTGCTGTCGGGTTCGATGATTTCGGACAGTGACATTCTGGATGATTTCCTGCGCAGCCAGGAACTGGTCGAGAAACTGGATGCCAGGCTTGACCTGCGCCGGATCTATTCGGGGAACTGGCCGCGCGATCCGGTGTTCGCCTTGGACCCCGACGGAACGATCGAGGATCTGCACGACCACATGCGCCGCAACATCCGCGTGGCCTATGACAAGGCGACGGGGCTGATTGCGCTGCGGGTTCTGGCCTTCGATCCGCAGGATGCAAGGCTGGTGGCGCAGACGGTGTTCGACGAAAGCTCGGAGATGATCAATGAGCTGTCGGCGGTGGCGCGCAATGATGCGACGCGTTTCGCGAAAGAGGAACTGGACAAGGCGTTTGCCCGTCTGCGTGCCGTGCGCCAGGAACTGACCCGTTTCCGCACCGAAAACCAGATTGTTGACCCCACCGTCGATCTGCAGGGGCAGATGGGGGTTCTGGCTTCGCTTCAGGGCCAGCTGGCTGCCGCGATGATTGAACTGGACATGCTGCCGTCGGGGCTGCGACCGGATGACACGCGCATCGTTCAGGCGCAGCGCAAGATCGACGTGATCCAGACCCGGATCGAGGAAGAGCGCGCCAAGTTCGGCGAAGGCGGCGCAGGTCCCGGCGGCGCGCTTTACGGCGAGATGATCGCGCGCTTCGAAGGGCTGAGCGCGGATCTGCTGTTCGCGGAACAAACCTATCGCGCGGCACTGGCCGGGTATGACATGGCCCAGGCCGAAGCGCGCCGGCAATCGCGTTATCTGGCCGCCCATGTGCGCCCGACGCTGGCCGAATCGGCGCAGTTTCCGCAACGCTGGACCTTGCTGGGGATCATCGGGTTTTTCCTGACGATGATCTGGGCCACCGGCATTCTCATCTATTTCAGCATCCGGGACCGACACTAGGCGATGATCCGGCTTGAGAACCTGTCCAAGATCTATCACGTCAAGGGGCAGCGCAAATGCGTGGCCGACAGGGTGAACGCGGTCTTCCCGTCGGGTGTTTCGGTCGGGCTTCTGGGGCGCAACGGGGCGGGTAAATCGACGCTGCTGCGCATGATTGCCGGAACCAGCAAACCGACCGATGGCAGGATCGTCTCGGACGGGTCGATTTCCTGGCCGGTGGGGTTTTCGGGCAGCTTTCACGGCGATCTGACCGGCGCGCAGAACACCCGGTTCGTCGCGCGGGTCTATGGCGTGGATGCCGACTATCTGGTGGATTATGTGCGCGATTTTGCCGAGCTGGGAATGCATTTCCAGCTGCCGGTGCGCACCTATTCGTCCGGTATGCGATCGCGTCTGGCCTTTGGCGTGTCGATGGGCGTGCGCTTTGACACCTATCTGGTGGATGAGGTGACCAGCGTGGGCGATGCGAATTTCAAAAAGAAAAGCGAGGCCGTGTTTCTGGAACGGATGCGCATGGCCGGGGCGATCGTGGTGACGCATTCCATGCCGATGATCCGGCGGATGTGCACCATGGGCGCGGTTCTGGAGGGCGGCAAGCTGACCCTGTTTGACGATATCGATGCCGCCATCGCGCAGCATGAGGCGAACCTGGCCGCGGCCTCGGCGGGTTAGGGTGGGGGCGGCGATGGACTTGATCGAAGCGCCCGTTCTGACCATTGCCTATTCGACGCTGTATCATCGCGCCGTCAACATCCGCCTGCCCGCGCCCCGGCCGGGCATCGAGATTCTGGTTCTGGTGCAGGGCGCGCCAGCCGATGCGCCGCCCTTGCATCAGCGCCTGGACCTGAAAGAGTTGCACCTTGACGGCACCGGCGTGGCACGTTCGCGGAATGCGGCGATTGATCATGCACACGGGCGCTATCTGCTTTTTGCGGATGATGACATCGACGTCCTGCCCGAAGGCGCTGCCGCATTGCGCGCGGCGCTGGATGCCGACCCGGACCTGACGCTTGTTGCCGGGCAGACCTGCGGGCCCGATGGTGCGCTGCGAAAGCGATTTTCCCTGCGCGCGCAGGCACTGGGCCGGCTGAACAGCGCCAAGACAGCAACCTATGAAATGATGTTGCGCCTGGCCCCTGTGCGCGCATCTGGCCTGCGCTTTGACGAGGCGTTTGGCGCCGGAATGCCGAATTTCATCGGCGATGAATACATTTTCGTGACCGATCTGCTGGATCGCGGCCTGAAGGCCCGGTTCGTGCCGGTTACGGTTGCCATCCACCCAACCGCAAGCTCGGGTCTGCGCTGGTCCGGCCCCGCGCCTATGCGGGCGCGCAAGGCGCTGTTCCGGCGGGTTTTTGGCCGGATCTGGCCGATCCCGGCGACGCTTTTCGTGTTGCGCAACTGGCGGCGTGTTGAACGGGTGACGGACCTGCGCCATCTGTTCCTGTAAACGCCTTTGCCCGGGGGCGGCGTGCTTGCTTTTCCTTGTATTGGGGGTGCTGTATCGTCCCTCTCGTCCGGGTCCGCGCCCCTTTCGTGGACCCGGGCATTGTTTATGATGCGCCGGAGGCTGGATTGAGCCGTTTCAGATCGACCTTGGGGTTCGCACGAACCGGGCGGCTGGCCCGGCTTTGGTCCTATCTGCGGGTTTCGGTCGAACAGCCCCAGCTTCTGCAAGAGGCAGCAGCGCGCGTTCTGCAAAGCCGCCGATCGCAGCGCGCAAGCCTGCGGGCTGCGGCACAGCGGCCAGAGGTGGGACCCATGCCGCTGGTCGAGGCCGCACGCGCCGATGTCGTCCTGTCACGGCTTGCCAGCGGTTTTCCCGTTCTCGTTCTGGAAATGGGGGAAGATGGGCAAAGCTGCGGGCTGGCTGAAAAGGATTTTGCCCTGGCGCTTGGGGCGTTGCACCAGCTTGTCCCTGGCCTGCAGATCACCGCGCAAGGCCGCATCCTGCATCCGCGCGCGCCACGAAAGGCACTGCAGATCGGGCGGGTGCTGGCGACCTTGCCCCCGGCACCCGGTGCCCGGGCGCGTGAACGGCTGTGGATCGAAAGCTATGAACGGCGCGGCCCAGGTGACTGGCTGTCGCGTAACGGCGAAAATCGACAGGCACGCGCGCTGTTCACCGACATCCTGGAAACGCCCGGTCTGCACCGGATCGACGACATTCTGGGCGCGCCAACCCTTGCCGCGCAGGCCCGGCATGACCCGGTCGATGTGGTCTTTACCTGGGTGAACCACGATGACCCGGACTGGCAGAAACAGTATCGCGCGCACCGGCCCGACGCGGAACTGTCCGGGCCGGGCAGTGCTGACAGCGCCGCCCTGTCGCGCTTTCACAGCAATGACGAATTGCGGTTTTCGCTGCGCTCTGTCGCGCGGAACATGGATTGGGCGAACCGGATCTTTGTCTTCACCAATTGCGCCCCGCCCGATTGGTTCGACCCGGCGCAGCAACGGCTGGTCTGGGTGCCCCACGACGCCGTGATCCCCGCGCCCTTCCTGCCCACATTCAATTCCCATGTCATCGAATCCTTCCTGCACCGCATCCCGGGGCTGGCAGAGCGGTTCGTGTATCTGAACGATGATGTTTTCATCGGCAGCCGGTTGCCAAAGGCGACGTTCTTTGCCGAAAACGGGATCAGCCACGCCTTTCTGGAAAGCTATGGCATGGTCAGCGGGCCTGCCGTTCCCGGCGACCCGGATTACCGCAATGCCGCCCGCACCTCTGCCGCGCTGATCCGCGAGACGCTGGGCTTTGCGCCAACCCGGCTGCACCTGCATGTGCCCTTTGCACTTCGCCGCGACGTGCTGGCCGAAATCGAACAGCGATTTGCAGGCCCGATCGCGGCGATGCGGCAAAACCGGTTCCGCGCGATGGGTGATCTGAACATCCCCAGCTTTCTTTATCACCATTATGCCATCGGAACCGGTCGTGCGCTGCCCGCAGCGATCAAGACCCTGCTGGTGAAAAACCATGACATCCGCTGGCGCGCGCGGTTGGCCGCGATCGCGCACGATCCGCCGCAGACCTTTTGCCTGAACGAAGGCGGGGCCGCCCCCCCCACCCACGCCTGGCACCGCAAAGTGCGGCATGTGCTGGGACAGGTCTATCCCGAGCCCGCCCCGTGGGAACGTCAGTCCGGGCGGTCCAGGGACAGGATCGCATCATAGATGCGCTGGCAGCATTTGCCATCGTGATGGGGGAAGGTGGCGGTGCGCCGGGCGGCATATTCCGGGGCTTCGCGCCCGGACACAGCATCCCCGATGGCGCTGACCGCCGCATCGACCGTTGTCAGAACGGGGCCAAAGCCATCACGGCGATAGTCGAAATAGCCACGCTTATAAATATGCGCGCCGTCAAAGACCGAATCTTCGTCGAACTGGAAATAGATCACCGGGCGGTTCAGATAGGCGGCATCGAAGGCCACCGATGAATAATCGGTCACAAGGGCGCAACTGTTCGCGAACAAATACTGGTAAGAACCGTCCTTTTGCGGGTCAAACAGGCGAATGTGGTCTGCCAGGGGGAAATCCTGCAGATACATCGCCATTGCCGGATGCGGGCAAAAGACGATTTCCAGATCATTCGCTTGCACAATCTGGTGCAGGCGGTCTGATCGCAGGACTGCGCCCCACGCCTGCGCATAAGCGGTATCGGTGAAATCATCAATCTTGCTGCGGTTTTTTGCGCTTCCCGCGGTTTCCACCGTCAACGACCGTCGCCATGTCGGCATTATGGCGATGAACCGTCTGGCCCCGGGATGGCGCAAAAGCCCATCGTGCCGGGCCATTCCTGTCAGCGCCACTTCTTTTTTTGAAACCAGATAAGGTCCTTTCGGATCGGTGATCGCCGCATATTCCCGGTCTGACGATGTAACAAGTAGCGAAATCGGTTTCGTATTCAGCCAATCCGACAGGTCATTGTGAATGACCCCGTGCTGCAGGAAAACGAACCGATAGTTTACTATATCCTGCACTTTTGATTTCTCGACCGGCCAAAGCAGGTGGTGGTCTGCATGGGATGACACGAAAAACTTTGCATTCAGCAGCGCCGTGACATGTTCATCGGAATCCAGCGCCAGAAGCTTGAATCCATCGCGCGCCAGCCTGTCCCAATCGGTGGAATTGCGTGCCAGCGCAAACCAGGCGTTCTGCACGGCGCCGATTTCCATCATGTAACGATAAAGGTGTTCGGCATTGTCATCTGCCCGGTCGGCGCGGTCCATCAAGATCCATGCATCACGAAATCGGGCCTGAACCTCGGGTGAAAGCGCCGCGTTCCGAATACGGCGCAGATCCGCTGACAATCCGCGGCGAACCGGGGCCGGTCGACTGACGGATTGAAGGGTTCCGTAGGACGCGGTGTCGCCGATGGGCCCACCGTGCGGGCGGATGATTGCAATATCGGCCCCCTCGGCGCTGAAGGTCACTGCGGTATCGGGCGTCATGCGCAGCCAGAAACGGTGTTCGCGGAAAAAGACTTCGCCCAGAAAATCGGCCGCGCGCTGCGAGGGATAAAGCTTTTCGACAGGTTCGCCATCAATCAGCGGGATGATGTCGCGTGCGACTCCGGGTGCGTCGAGATAAGCGAACTGCACCATTGATTTCGCCGGATCAACCTGCCGCAGGTAAATCCGTTGCACAGGCCGCGCCTTACCCTTGTACATTGCATAAAGCCCGACGCGGTGTTCCTCGGTGCAGCCAGCAAGCTCGAACGTATCAATTGTATCGCAGGAAATATGGTCGAGGATCTGACGCAAAAGAGCTTTGAATTCGGAGACCTCTGTGGGGGACAGGAAATCGGCCCTGCTGGCGTTGTTCAAAAGGTGGCGAAATCGCCACATTACTTCATAAAGACATATCCGTTGGATGAAGTTTGGGATACTTCCGCGCACTTCAACTGAAGTCTTGATCAGCTCCATGTACCCATGTCGAAGCTGATCGAGATACCAGCGCCGATCATTCCGCGATTGATCCAGAAGCGAGGATTGGTTGCGCCGTTTCCTGTAATAATAGATTGCACTTGGTAAGAAGACAATGCGAGCATCGGTCTCCCTAACAAACAAGCTATTCGTAAAATAGGCATCTTCAAAGGTAGGTGCAACCTTGGAAGGGAATTGAATGCCATGCTTGCGAATTGTATTGTGGCGAAACCAAGTGCTGTTGGTGTGAAGAATGAAATGGTCGTCACACTCTGTTGTTGATCTCCAAGTTATTCCTTTGGAAAACCGTTTGCGAAGCGGATGACTGTTTCTGTATTTTTCTTCGGCTTCGTAATAAAAAACGATACTCGCGGCCACGGCAATGAGATTTTCCCTTCGGAGTCCGTCGATTGTGGCCCGGATTGTGCGAATATAATCGTCTTTTAAGAAATCATCCGGATCGGGGAAACTGATCCAGTCGCCGGTTGCCAGCTTCATGCCGGCATTGCGTGCTGCGGCGACGCCCTGATTTTCCTGTTCGATATAACGGAACAGATCTGGCCGGCGCGCGACCCATTGCTGGATGATCGCGCCTGATCGGTCGGGGGATCCGTCATTGACGAAGATCACCTCCAGGTTTTTCAGCCCGCCCCGCTGGGCCAGGATGCTTTGGATGAAGTCATCCAGATAGGGTTCGACCTTGTAGACAGCGACGACCATTGAAAATCGCTGTGGGCGGGCGAAGCGCACCGCGATCTCGTCCGGGATGTCGCGGTTTTTTGTAAACCGCCACAGCGCCATCAGCGCGGGTGAGGACTGGACAATCCGGCGGAGCAGGGGGATGCGTTTCAAACGGTCAATCATCAATGCAACTTTCATCAAACGGTACACGGCGCGCAGGATCCGTGCCCGCGCGCGGCGACAAGGTCAAGCGCCCGGTGCAGGATAGCCGCCCGGGATTGGCTGTGGACAGGCCCCGCGTTTGGCCGGCAACCGCCTTTGGCTGAATTTCGCCGTTTCACCCGGCGCCGGGTGATTCCGGTCGTGCCGTCGGTGAACCCGTCATTGACAAGGATCACCCAAAGGTCCGCCGGACTTCGTTTCAGGGACAGGACGTTTTGGATGAAGTCGGGCAGATAATCCCCAACGTTGCAGCAAGCGACGCGCATCGGGAACCGCTGCCGCCGCGCAGATCGCTGGGCGATTCCAAGGCGCGGCCCGCCGTTCTTGGACCGCCGTCACAACGACAACGGCATTGGCAAAGACCGGACAATGCGCCGTGCATTTTCAGAAAGTTCATGGTCTTTCCGACGGCGCCATCTTTGGTTTCACGATGCGAATGCGTCTGGCGTTCTGTCAATGTGTTGGTTTGGGTCGATGCTTGCCCGGTCACCGCCGCAGGGGTTAGCGCGCGGCCTTTGACAATTGCACCGCCAGGATACCACCCGTGATTACGACCACGCCCGCCAGGTCAGGCCAGCCCAGCCGTTCGCCCAGAACGATGGCGGCGATGGCGACGCCCAGAAACGGGTTCAGAAAGTGGAAGGTTGCCGCCCGGACCGCGCCGATCCGGCCGACAAGCTGAAACCAGACCCAGGTCGCCAACACCCCCGGCACCAGCGTGGTATAGGCAAAGGCGCCGATCAGGCGCGGGGTCCAGGTGACGGTGATGTCTTCCAGCGCCGCCGAGGCCAGTGCCAGAACCGCCGCGCCGACAAACATCTGCAGGCCGACGATCATCATCACATTGCCGCCTGATGCCGCCCCGCGTACCGACAGCGTGGCGACCGTCAGCGCCAGCGCCGCGACAAGGCACAGTGCCAGCCCCAGCGGATCAACCCCGCCCGACAGCCGCGCGCCCATGATCAGCGCCACCCCAATGGCACCCGCCAGCAGCCCCGCCAGCCCCAGTGGCCGCACCCTTTCGCCAAAGACGATCCAGCCGAAGAATGCCACCATCAACGGCATCGACGAGGCGATGATCGACGCGACAGACGCCTCGACCCATTGCATCGCCACGAAGTTCAGGCCCAGATACAACGCGTTCTGGCACAGGCCAAAGATCAGCGTGGCATGCCATTGCGCCCGGTTCAGCCGCCAGCTTTGCCCCAGCGCCAGCGCGATGCCCACCCCGATCACGCCTGATATCAGAAACCGCGCCGACAGGGCCGCCAGCGGCGGCGCATCGGCCACGATCATCCGCGCCGAGGTGAAGGCCGAGGACCACATCAGCGCAAAGGCCAACCCCATGCCGATGGCGCGAATGTCCATGTTTCCCCCCGCCTGACAGGCGGCATGGAAAAGGGCCGCCCCGATTGCCCGGTGGCGACCCTAACCGATCAGCGCGCGCCCGCAAGGGGCGCGGCCAGAAATCAGCCGTTCACGCTGTCCTTCAGGACCTTGGCGATCGTGACCTTGACCTGCTTGTCCGCCGGCTTCGTCATCGTTTCGCCGGTCGCGGGGTTGCGGACCTGACGTTCGGGGCGTGCCTTGCAGGACACCTTGCCGATGCCCGGAAGGGTCACCGCGCCGCCAGCGGCGACTTCGCGTGCGACCACCGCGGCCACGGCGTCCAGCGCCGCGGTTGCGGTTTTCTTGTCCGAACCCATTTCCTCGGCGAGGGCCGCGACGAGCTGGGTTTTGGTCATCGGTTTCGACATGTCTCACATTCCTCTCGTTCGCCCCGTTTCGCAGGGGGTCGTTTGTGCCGCCTGAAAAGGCCTGATGCGCCTGTAACACACGCTTTTGCTGGGCAAGGCAAGCCTTTTTAGCCAAGCCCCCCGGATTTCCCGGCGTCACAGGAAGGCTGTTTCCTCAAAGCTGCGCAGCTTGCGGCTGTGGATGCGTTCAATCGGCATGTCACGCAGTTTTTCCATTGCCCGGATGCCGATCAGCAGATGGTTGGCCACCTGGGTGCGATAGAATTCGGACGCCATCCCGGGCAGCTTCAGTTCGCCGTGCAGTGGCTTGTCGGAAACGCACAGAAGCGTGCCATAGGGCACCCGGAACCGGAAACCGTTTGCGGCGATGGTGGCGCTTTCCATGTCCAGGGCGATGGCGCGCGACTGGCTGAGCCGCTTGACCGGGCCGGACTGGTCGCGCAGTTCCCAGTTGCGGTTGTCGATCGTGGCGACGGTGCCGGTGCGCATGATGCGCTTCAGCTCATACCCTTCCAGCCGTGTGACTTCGGCCACGGCTTCCTGCAGGGCGATCTGGATTTCCGCCAGCGCCGGGATCGGCACCCAGATGGGCAGGTCGTCATCCAGAACATGATCTTCGCGCAGATAGGCATGTGCCAGCACGAAATCGCCCAGCTGCTGGGTGTTGCGCAGGCCCGCGCAGTGCCCCACCATCAGCCAGGCATGCGGGCGCAGCACCGCGATATGGTCGGTGGCGGTCTTGGCGTTTGATGGACCCACCCCGATATTGACCAGCGTGATCCCCTGCCCGTCGGGGCGTTTCAGGTGATAGCTGGGCATCTGCGGCATCTTGGCCAGATGTGGCAGTGGCTGATCGGGGGCGGTGATGACCGCATTTCCCGGACCCACGAATTCGGTATAGCCCAGCGCCGGATCGGCCAGCATCCGCCGCGCCACCGTCTCGAATTCATCGACATAGAACTGATAGTTGGTGAACAGCACATGGTTCTGGAAATGATCCGCCGCAGTGGCCGTGTAATGCGCCAGACGGGCCAGCGAATAATCCACCCGTTGCGCGGTGAAGGGGGCCAGATGACCCGAACCGTCCGGGTTGGGCATTGCCTCGCCGTTCACGATATCGTCGTTCATCGTGTTCAGATCGGGCACGTCAAAGACATCGCGCAGCGAAAAATCCAGCACACCTTCCTGCGGCACGCTGACCTCGGGGCGGGTGGCCACCGCGAAATGCACCGGGATCGGTGTGTCGGAAATGCCCACCTGTACCGGCACACCGTGGTTGCGGATCAGGTGGCCCAGTTGCTGGGTCAGGTAATTGCGGAACAGATCGGGCCGGGTGATCGTGGCCGTATAGGTGCCGGGCAGCGGCACATGGCCAAAGGCCAGCCGGCTGTCGGCCTTGCGGTGCGAGGTGACGGTCATCCGTACCTCGGGGTAAAAGGCCCGAAACCGCGCGGCGGCGCGGCCTTCGGCCAGCGCCGTGTTGAACCGTTGCACCAGAAAATCCGTCGCCTCGGCATAAAGCATTTCCAGCCGTGCCACGGCTTTGGCCGCATCGGTGAACAGTTCGGGGTCGTGATCATGCGGGGTCAGGGTCGTCAGCGTATCAAAGGCGTTCATTGGAAAAGATCCGTCAGTTCAAAGCGTGTCACATCGACCAGCCCCAGATCCGAAATCCGGATTTCGGGGATGACGACAAGGGCCAGAAGCGAATGCTGCATATAGGCGTTGTTCAGTGTGCAGCCACAATCCGCCATCGCCGCGACCATGCGGCTGGCGGCCTCGGCCACCTGCACGGCCGGCGCGTCCGACATCAGCCCCGCGATCGGCAGCGGCACGGCGGCGATTTCGGCCCCGTCCTTCCAGACGCTGATGCCGCCGCCCATCTGCCCCAGCCGGTTGGCGCAGGCGGCCATCATCCCGGGGTCGGTGCCCACGACGATCATGTGGTGGCTGTCATGCGCGACGGTTGACCCTATCGCCATGCGCCCGCGATAGCCAAACCCCGAGACAAAGCCGTTCACCACCCCGCCGGTTCCCCGGTGCCGTTCGACCAGCGCGATCTGGGCGATGTCGCGGGTGGGGTCGGGGTCAACCCGGCCCTCGGTCACCGGCAGTTCGGCGGTCAGCGCCTTGGTCGGAGCCTGATTTTCCACCACGCCAATCACCCGGGCGGTGACGGTCTTGGCACCTTCGGGCGCGGCGATGCGGAAATCCGCGGCACTCAGCCGCTTGCCCAGATGCACCGTCTGGCGCGCGCTTTCGGGCCAAGGGTAGTGCGGGCAGTCGGCCAGCCGCCGCCCGCCTTCGGCCACAACCTTTCCTCGCGCGATCACCAGATCAACCGGCAGGGTCCGCAGGTCGGGGGTCAGGATCACATCGGCCCGCCGCCCCGGCGCGATGCTGCCCAGTTCGCGGTCCAGACCGAAATGGGTGGCGGTGTTGATCGTGCACATCTGCAAGGCCACCAGCGGATCGGCACCGCAGGCCACCGCGTGGCGATAGACGCGGTTCATGTGGCCGTCCCTTACCAGTGTGCCGGAATGGCAATCGTCGGTGCACAGGATAAATCCGCGCGGGTCCAGCCCCTTTTGCGTGACCGCCGTGATCTGGCTTTCCACGTCATACCAGGCGCTGCCCAGCCGCAGCATCGCCCGCATGCCCTGACGTACGCGCGCAACCGCATCGGCCTCGGTCGTGCCTTCGTGGTCATCCGCCGGGCCGCCCGCCGCATAGGCGCGGAACGGCGCGCCCAGATCGGGGCTGGCGTAATGGCCGCCGACCGTCTTGCCCGCTGCCTGCGTTGCCGCAATCTCGGCCAGCATCCTGGGGTCGGCATGGATCACGCCGGGGAAGTTCATCATCTCGCCCAGGCCGATGATCCCGGGCCAGGACATCGCCTGCGCCACATCCGAAGGCGTGATTTCATACCCTGTCGTCTCCAGCCCGGGGGCCGAGGGCGCGCAGGATGGCATCTGGGTGAAGATGTTGATGGGCTGCATCAACGCCTCATCATGCATCATCCGCACACCGGCAAGGCCCAGCACATTGGCAATTTCGTGCGGGTCGGTGAACATCGTCGTGGTGCCATGCGGGATCACGGCGGCGGCGAATTCGGCCGGGGTCAGCATGCCGGATTCGATGTGCATGTGTCCGTCGCACAGGCCCGGCAGCATGAAGCGGTCCTGCGCCTCGATCACCTGCGTGCCGGGGCCGATCGCGGCGGAAAGGTCAGGGGCGATGGCGGCAAAGCGGCCCTCGGCAATTGCGATGTCATGGTCGTCCAGCACCTCGCGCGTGTGGACATTGACCCATTTGCCGCCGCGGATCACCAGGTCCGCAGGCGCCCGGCCCGCGGCGACGGCGATCAGGCGCGGCGCGGCCTCGGGCCAGGATTTCACTATATTCTTCGGTTCCATGGCCAACCGTGCCACCGCGCCGATGGGCATGCAAGTGACGTTGTGATGAACCGCGCGGGCGGCTATCGTCGGGGCAACGAAAGGCGGTGCGATGAAAACCCTGCTGTCCCTTGGCCATGGCTATTCCGCCCGCGCGCTGGCGCGGATCCTGATCCCGCGGGGCTGGCGCGTGATCGGCACCACCCGCAGCGCGGCCAAGGCCGAGGCTCTGCGCGCCGAAGGGGTCACGCCGCTGGTCTGGCCGGGCCAGGCCCTGGCGCCTGCGCTGGCGCAGGCCACCCATCTGCTAAGTTCAATCGCGCCGGGCAACAGCGATCCGGTGCTGGCGACCGAGGCCGAGGCGATCACCGTCGCCGCCCCGCATCTGCAATGGGCGGGCTATCTGTCCACCGTGGGGGTCTATGGCGACCGTCAGGGCGGCTGGGTGGATGAAGACACACCCCTGGTCCCCAGCACCGCACGCGGCCAGGACCGGGTCCGGGCCGAGGCGGAATGGCAGGCGCTGGCCGCCCGCGCCGGTCTGCCGCTGCACATCTTCCGCATCGCCGGGATCTACGGTCCCGGCCGCGGCCCGTTTGAAAAGGTCCGCGACGGCACCGCCCGGCGGATCGTCAAACCCGGGCAGGTGTTTTCCCGCATCCATGTGGACGATATCGCGCAGGTGCTGGCCGCCTCGATCGCGCGGCCCAATCCGGGCGCGGTCTATAACCTGTGCGATGATGAACCCGCCCCGCCCGAGGATGTTCTAAGCCATGCGGCCCATCTGCTGGGCCTGCCTGAACCGCCCGCCGTGCCCTTTGATGCAGCCGCGATGACGCCGATGGCGCGCAGCTTCTATGCGGAATCCAAGCGCGTGCGGAACGACCGGATCAAGACCGAGCTGGGCGTTCGGCTGCGTTATCCCGACTATCGGGCGGGGCTGCGCGCGCTTCTGGATCAGGCCTGAGCCACCTGCATCGGCCGTTCCCGGATCGGCAGATGCACAATGGCCGAGAACGCGCCAACGCCCACGCCGACCCACCAGACGATCGTGTAGTCGCCGTAGATGTCATAAAGCTTGCCGCCCAGCCAGACGCCCAGAAAGGCCCCGATCTGGTGCGACAGGAAAACAAATCCGTAAAGCGTGCCCATGTAGCGCAGCCCGTAGATATGCGCGACCAGCCCCGAGGTCAGTGGAACGGTCGCCAGCCACAGTGCCCCCATCACCAGCGAAAAGATCAGCACGCTTGCCGGGGTCATCGGCAGCAGGATGAACACTGCCGCCGCGATGGTACGCCCGGTGTAGATGCCGGCCAGCAGGTATTTCTTGCTCCATTTCCGGCCTGCCCAGCCGGCGTAGATCGTGCCTGCGATATTGGCCAGGCCGATCAGCGAAATCGCCACCGCCCCCAGCGCCGAGGTGGTGGAAATGCCAAGCGCCGCCAGCATGCCCGTTGGGTCCACGGCGCCGCACATTTCGGTTACCATGGCGGGGAAATGCGCGGTAATGAAGGCTAGCTGATACCCGCACGAGAAAAAGCCCAGGAAGATCAGCGTGTAGGACGGATCGCGAAAGGCGCGGTTCAGAACCGTGCCCATGCTTTCCTCCAGTTCGGCCCTGCTGGCCACGGTGGGGGTGCGCATCATCGGCAGGGCAAACAGCGACAGCAGGATCACCGCGGCAAAAATCAGGAACACCGTCTGCCAGGGTATATAGGCCAGCATCATCTCGGCCACCGGCGCGCCAAAGACCTGCCCTGCCGACCCCGCCGCCGTGGCGATCCCCAGTGCCAGCGAGCGGTTGTGATCGCTGGTCGCGCGTCCCACCACCGCAAGGATCACGCCAAATCCGGTGCCCGCAATGCCAAAACCCACCAGAATTTCCAGCAGCTGATGATGCAGCGGCTGCGTGGCGAAAGCTGACAGCACCAGACCTGCGGCATACATCAGCGCCCCCACGATGATCGCCCGACGATCGCCAAACCGTTCGGCCAGCGCGCCAAAGATCGGCTGCCCGATGCCCCAGGCCAGGTTCTGGATCGCGATGGCCAATGAAAATTCCGCCCGCGGCCAGTTGAATTCCTCGGCGATGGGGATCTGAAACACCCCAAAGCTGGCGCGCACGGCAAAGCTGAGCATCAGGATGATGGCACCGCCGATCAGGACGGGTGTGAACAGGCGGTTCTGGGTCATTGCGGGCTCCGGCGTTGAGCGCGCAAGATTCCCGCAGGCACCCGGCGCGTCAATAGGCGCGATTGTGTCCGGCACAATGCCACTTGCGCGGATCGGGCCGACGTGGCCCTATGAGCGGAAAAGGGGATTGCCATGTATACGGTCATAGGAACGGTTCAGTCGCGCGCGCTGCGGGTGTTGTGGATGCTCGAAGAGTTGGGCCAGAGCTATGATTATGTCTCGGCGGCGCCGCGTTCCGAAGGCGTGGTGGCCTTCAACCCGGCGGGCAAGGTGCCGGTTTTGATCGCCGATGGAACGCCGATTACCGATTCCACCGCGATCATCCAGTTTCTGGCCGATCATCACGGGGCCTTCACCCATCCCGCAGGCACGCTGGAGCGTGCCCGGCAGGACAGCCTGACGCAATTCCTGCTGGATGAATTCGACGCTGCCCTTTGGATGGCGGCGCGCCATTCCTTCATTCTGCCCGAAGAGTTGCGGATGGCGGGGATCAAGAACACCTTGCGCTGGGAATTCGAGCGGTCGCAGCATACGCTGGTGCACCGGATGGGCGAGGGCGAATTCGTCATGGGCGATGTGATGACCGTGCCCGACATCATCCTGACCCATTGCCTGACCTGGGCGCTGAGCGCGAAATTCCCGATCGTCGAGCACAGGCTGAGCGCCTATCTTGACCGGATGCAGGCGCGCCCGGCATTGGCGCGCGCGATGGCGCGCCGGTAATTGCGCCCCGCCCCGGCAAGACATTCCTGTTTTGCGCAACCGAGGATATTTCAATATTTTTGCAACAAAGATTTGGCGGCCGCGCGGCCTGCGTGGCGCCCGGTGGCCAGGCAGGCGGTCAGCAGGTAGCCGCCGGTCGGGGCCTCCCAGTCCAGCATCTCGCCGCAGGCGAAGGTGCCGGGCAAGGCGGTCAGTTCCAGCGCCTTGGTCAGGCTGTCGCGCATGATCCCGCCGGCCGAGGATATCGCCTCGGTCAGAGGGCGCGGCCCGGCGTGGCGCACCGGCAGGGCCTTGATCAACCGCGCAAGGTGGTCGGGCCGGGCGGGCAGGGGGCGGCCCCATTCCTGCAGCAGGGCCTGTTTGACGGGATCGAGTTTCAGCGTCTTGCGCAGCCAGTTGCCAAGGCTGTCCTTGCCGCGCGGGCGTGACAGGCGCCCGATGATTTCCGTCACCCCGTGACCCGGCATCAGGTCCAGCGTCAGCGCCGCCCCATCGCGCACCGGGGCCGACAGGGCATAGACGCCGCCGCCTTCAATGCCGCGGGCAGACAGGATGAATTCCCCCCGGCTGATGCGGTCCGCCGCGGCAAGGGCGATGCCCTTGACCGGCTGCCCGAAGAAGGGCGCCATATGCGCCGACCAATCGACGGCAAAGCCCATGTTCGCAGGGCGGAACGGGGCAATGTGAACGCCCTTTGCGGCAAGCCAGGGCACCCAGGCCGCATCTGACCCCAGGCGCGGCCAGCTGGCCCCGCCCAGGGCCAGGACGGTTACCTGCGGACTTTCCCGCCTTGGTCCGCCGGGGGTGTCAAAGGCAAGCGCCGTGCCATCCCATCCGGTCCAGCGCCAGCGTGTCCGGATCTCGACCCCAAGATTCGTCAGCCGCGCGATCCAGGCGCGCAGCATTGGCGAGGCCTTCATCTCGACCGGAAACACCCGGCCGGTGCTGCCTGCAAACAGGCTGACACCAAGGCCGCGGGCGAAATCCTGCACCTGTTCGGGGCCAAAGCCCGCGACGATCGCTTCCAGCCAGTCGCAGCCGTAATGCGAAAGGAACGCGGGCAAGGGTTCGTCGCGCGTCAGGTTCAGCCCGGATTTCCCGGCCATCAGGAACTTGCGCGCAAGGGTGGGGCGGGCCTCGGCCAGGGTGACGCGGTGGCCGGCGCGGGCCAGTTCTTCCGCCGCCATCAGACCGGCCGGCCCCCCGCCGATGACCAGCGCCTGCATCATGTCAGCGCCGCGCCATCATCGCCAGCCGGATCAGCGCGCGTTCCATCACCGCCATCGCCGGTGCCCGGCTGGACGATCGCAACGTCAGATCGGTTTCGATCAGCGCCCGGATCGCGTCTTCCAGGCGGAACATCCCCCAGGCCTGCGCCTGTCGCTGCATCCGGTCACGCCGGGGGCCAAAGATCGGCGGGCGCATCCGCGCCATGCCCGCGCCGGGGCCACCGGGGTCGGCGGCGGCGGCATGCAGCGCGCGAAAATGGCGCAGCGCGGAAATGGCCAGCGTCACCGGGTTCACGCCCTGCCCTTCCAGCCGCCGCATCATCGGGCCAAGTTCGGCGGTGCGCCCTTCGGCAACGATGTGCAGCACGTCATCCACCTCGGCCTCGACGGTGGCGGGGGCGCAGGCGGCAACATCGGCGGGGGTCAGCGGTTCGGCATCGCCGTATTTGTAGATCGCGATCTTTTCCACCGTCTGGCGGAAATCGCCGGGGTCCAGATCCTTGGCCAGCGCCAGAAGATCGGTCATTGCCTCGGGGCCGATCCGCGCCAGCCCCGCCTTGCGCAAGGTATCTTCGATCTCTTCGCGCGATGGGGGATCGTCGTAGATGCCGATGGCATAGGCGTTCTTGTGATCCTCGAACGGCTTGCGCAGGGCGGATTTGGCCGTCAGCGACCCGGCGGTGACGATGATCTGCGCATCGCCGTCGCGCCAGTCGGCCAACGCGGCCCTGATCGTGGGGGCCAGTGTGTCGGTGGCATCCTCGACAAAGGCCACGCGCGGGCCGGGGAAAAACCCTACCGCCTTGACCGCATCCAGCAGCGCCGCCCCGTCCTTGCGCAGATCGGCGGCGGGGATGCGGGTCAGGCGCATCTCGGCCTCGCCTTCCGGGCCGATCAGGGCGGCGATCACCTCTTGCCGGCGCAGTGCCACGCGCATCGCATCGGCGCCAAAGATCAAAAGCCCGGTCCGGCCCGGTTCAGGGCGGGCGAAATAGCGGGTTGCGGCCACGCCGGTCAGCTTCATTGCGGCAAGGATCCCGCCTGCGCCAGCAGCCGCGTCACGATCTGATCCGCCAGCAGCCGCATCAGCCGTTCATGGGCATCCCGTTCGGCCGTCAGGGTGGATACGGTCGACCCCGTTGCCGACCATGAGGTGAACGAGGCGACACGGCCGTTCACCAGCACCGCATCGCTGGCCGCATCATGAAGGGTATAGTCGACCGTGCCGTTCAGCGAATGGCGCGTGGTGATGTTTTCCGGCGTGATCGCCTGGCCGATCGTGGTGGTGCGCACCTCATAGGCCAGACGGTAGCGCGCACCCTGTGCCGGGCCAAGCCGTTCCGAAAGCCGCCGGATCAGCGCGAATTCATCCTGCGTGGCCGGCGTATCGGGCGTGACCTGCCCCAAAAGCCCCGCCGCCCCGCCGCCGGGTGTATAGGCTGGCGCGAATCCGCAGCTGGCCAGGGCTGTGGCCCCAGCCAGCAACAGGAAGGTTCGGCGGTCAGATGACGACATTGATGATGCGCCCCGGAACCACGATGAGCTTTTTCGGCGGCTGGCCTGCCAGCACCTTGATCACAGTCTCATCGGCCAGCGCCAGTTTTTCAACCTCTGCCACCGGCATGTCCTTGGGCACGGTCAGTTCCGAGCGGCGCTTGCCGTTGATCTGGATCGGCAGCACGACGGTGTTGTCGACCAGCATCGCCGGGTCCGCCTTGGGCCAGGCGGCCCGCACCACGAACCCGTGCCCGTCCATCAGCGCCCAGACATCCTCTGCCAGATGCGGCACCATCGGCCCCATCAGCTGCGCCATGGTCCGCATCGCCTGCCGCCGGGCCGCGTTCGAGGCAGCGGATTTCGACAGCGTGTTGGCCAGTTCATAGATCTTCGCCACGGCCTTGTTGAAGGCAAAGCTGTCGATGGATCTGGTGATTTCGTCGATCGCCTTGTGGGTGGCGCGGGTCAGCGCCTCATCCTCGGCCCCGCCTGCGCCACCGGCGCCCTCGGCAATGTCATTGGCGATGCGCCAGACGCGGGCGAGGAACTTGTTCGCGGCCTCGGCGCCCGAGGCGGTCCATTCCACGTCGCGTTCGGGCGGGCTGTCCGACATCACGAACCAACGCGCGGTATCGGCGCCGAAGTCGCGGATGATGTTCATCGGGTCCACGACGTTTTTCTTGGATTTCGACATCTTGGCCGATGGAACGATCTCGACCTTCTCGCCGGTGGCCTTCAACACGCCGTTTTCCACATCCTCGGGCAGGTGATAGACCGGGCGGCCCTGCGAATCGCGGGTCATGTAGATTTCATGGGTGACCATGCCCTGCGTAAACAGCGCATCGAACGGCTCGATCGCCTTGGCGGGCAGATGGCCGGTCTTGTGCATCGCGCGGGCGAAAAAGCGCGAATACAGCAGGTGCAGGATCGCATGTTCGATCCCGCCGATATACTGGTCGACATTCATCCAGTAATCGGCCTCGGCCGGATCTGTGGGCGTGGCGGCATGCGGGCTGGTGAAGCGCGCGTAATACCAGCTGGAATCGACGAAGGTATCCATCGTGTCGGTTTCCCGCCTGGCCGCGCCGCCGCATTTCGGGCAGGCACAGTCGCGCCAGGTCGGGTGGCGGTCCAGCGGGTTGCCCGGCTGGTCAAAGGTCACATCGTCGGGCAGCCGGACGGGCAGGTTTTCCTTCTTCTCGGGGACCACGCCGCACCCGGGGCAATGCACCACCGGGATCGGACAGCCCCAGTATCGCTGGCGCGACAGCCCCCAGTCGCGCAGGCGATAGTTGGTGACACCATGCCCGATGCCATTGGCTTCGCAAAAGGCGATGGCTGCGGCAACGGCGTCTTCGCCGGTCTGCATCTCGGCCCCGGCGAAACCGCGGACATAGCGCACGGTCTCGGATTTCAGCGGCACATATTCGCCCGCCGGATAATCGCCTTCCGGCGGGGCAAAGACGGGCTCGATCGGCAGGCCGTATTTCGTGGCGAACTCGAAATCGCGCGCGTCATGGGCGGGGCAGCCGAAAATCGCCCCGGTGCCGTAATCCATCAGGATGAAATTGGCGATATAGACCGGCAGCTCCCAGGCCTCATCCAGCGGATGGCGCACCCGGATGCCGGTGTCCATGCCGCGCTTTTCCGCCTTTTCCAGCGCCTCTTCGGTGGTGCCGATACGGCGGCATTCGGCCACGAAATCCGCAATCTTCGGATCGTGGCGTTCCAGATGCCTGGCCAGCGGATGATCGGGGCTGATCGCGGCAAAGCTTGCGCCCATCAGCGTGTCGGGGCGGGTGGTGTAAACCTCCAGCCGGTCAAAACCCTCGGGCGCGCCCACGGTGGAAAAGGCGAATTGCAGCCCGCGGCTTTTGCCGATCCAGTTGGCCTGCATCAGGCGCACCTTCTCGGGCCAGTCCTTCAGCCCGTCCAGCGCCTCCAGCAATTCGCCCGCGTAATCCGCGATGCGGAAGAACCACTGCGTCAGCTCCTTGCGTTCCACCTGCGCGCCCGACCGCCAGCCCTTGCCGTCGATCACCTGCTCATTGGCCAGAACGGTCATGTCGACCGGGTCCCAGTTCACTACGGCGTTCTTGCGATAGACCAGCCCCGCGTCCAGCATGTCCAGGAACATCGCCTGCTGCTGGCCGTAATATTCCGGGTCGCAGGTGGCGAATTCGCGGCTCCAGTCGATCGACAGGCCCAGCGGCTTCATCTGGCCGCGCATGTCGGCGATGTTGCCATAGGTCCAGTCCTTGGGATGGCCGCCGCGTTCCATCGCCGCGTTTTCCGCCGGCATCCCGAAGGCGTCCCAGCCCATCGGATGCAGCACCGAAAACCCGCAGCTCATCTTGTAGCGCGCAACCACGTCGCCCATCGTATAGTTGCGCACATGCCCCATGTGGATCCGCCCCGAAGGATAGGGGAACATCTCCAGCACATAATATTTCGGCTTTGCCGGATCGCGCCGCGCTTCAAAGATATGGGCCGCGTCCCAGGCGGCCTGCCATTTTGCTTCGCTCTGGCTGGGTTCGTAACGCGACATGTCTGCCCCTCATGCGGAAATCTGCGCTGCCCGTGCTACACCGGCACACCCGCAAAGGTCCAGAGATCAGGCCTTCGGCTTTGCCCAAATATCCCCCGCGGAGCGTTCCACCGCGGCCAGATCACCCCACAGCCGGGATGCGCGCCCCCGAAATCAGGGGGTCAGAGCCTCGAATCGCGGATGCGCAGCTGGCGCGCGCGGGTCAGGATCGCGTCTTCGACCGCGCGCACGGTATCGGCCGAAACCGCCCCGCCCCGGCTGTCCAGCGCGACCTTCAGGCTGCGCGCGTCCAGCGCGGGGTCCTGCACATAGACCGTGGCGCGATAGGCGCGCCCGCCGCCGGGCGGGGTGCCATAGCCGGTCACGATCACGCCCGAAAACGGATCGACGGATTCGACCGGCAGGAAATCCAATACCTCAAGCGAGGCCTGCCACAGGTATCTGTTCACTTCCAGCGTGGTGTTCGGATCGTCGTTGTTGGCGAACAGGTCAAAGACCGATGACCGCAGCGTCTGGGGCCCCTCGGACCGCGCAAGATTGGCGCGTTGTTCCACCGCCGCTTCGCGCGAACCCAAAAGTTCATTGCCGCTGCCGCAGCTGGCCAGCGCCGCGCCTGCCATCACAATGCCGCAAGCGCGCGCGATGCGTTTCATGGTCATCGGAAAGCCGCCCCCTTTTTCCTTTCCCGATCTCTAGCCCAAGGCCCCGTGGGCGACAAGGTTTTTCCCCGCCGCCGGGATGACGCGCCGCGCCACCCCGCCGCCACCCCGGCCTGCGCCCCTACTGTGGCAAGACTGCACCACGCGGGCGGGCTTTCGACCGGATCGGGCCGTTTCCGTTGCAATGCGGGGGCAGGGGGGTGAAAAAGCGGCATACCCAATTCGGATTCCCCTGAGTTGGGCATCACTCTTGAGACAACGAGGGAAAACGATGAAAAAGATTCTTCTGGCTTCGACCGCCCTGGTCGCCTTCGCTGGCGCCGCTGCCGCCGAAGTGAAAATCGAAGGCACCGGCATCATCTCCGTGATCGGTGGTGACGGTCTGGGCGCCAACGACGCGCCGCGCTTCCTGTCCAGCGCCGACGTTCAATTCTACATGTCGGGCGAAACCGACGGCGGTCTGGCCTTTGGCGCCAAGATCGACCTCGACGAGGCTGGCCTGACCGCCAATGCCAACGAAACCGTCTGGGTTTCGGGCGCGTTCGGCAAGTTCACCATCGGTGACACCGACTCCGCTCTGGACTGGGCGATCGCTGAAACCACCCAGGGTGCGAACCTGATCGACGAATACACCATCCACGCCGGTGCGTTCGCCAACTTCCTGGACGAAAAAGTCGACAACACCATCGCGCGTTACGAATACGCCATGGGTGACTTCGCGTTCGCCGCCTCGCTGGAAATCGACGATGCTGACGTCGCCGATCCGTCGTGGGCTCTGGGCGCCAAGTACAACATGGGCATCTCGGGCGGTTCGGTGACCCTGGCTGCCGGTTACCAGGACACCACCGTTGCTCAGGTTGAAACCTCGGTTGCCACCGTTGGCGCCTCGGTCAAGCTGGACAACGGCCTGAGCGCCTCGGCCTCGTACTCGCAGATCGACAACTACAGCGGCGTTGGCCTTGACGCCGACCAGTGGGGCATCGGTGCTCAGTACGTCACCGGCGCGCTGACCCTTGGTGCGTCCTACGGCGAAATCGACTCCGACCTGAACACCGCTGACGTCGAAAGCTATGCGCTCGCTGCGTCCTACGATCTGGGCGGCGGCGCGCGCGTCTTCGCTGGTATGATCTCGGAAAAAACCGGCGCTGGTCCGAGCCTCGAAAAGTACCAGGCTGGTGTGGCTCTGTCCTTCTGATCCAACGATCAGCCGGAACAAGGGAGAGCGGGCTTCGGCCCGCTCTTTCCTTTTGGGCCGGTCGTTCGCCTGGCCCGCCGCGGGCCCTTGCCTCGACAAGCCAGGGCCACGGCGATAAGGTCCGCCCACCGATGGAAAGGGCGCCCGATGTCGAACCTTGACCCCAAACAGTTGCAGGCGCTTTATGCCGAAGCGATGAAGCTTCAGGCCGAAGGGCGCCATCCCGCGGCGCTGGACCGCTATGCCCGGATCATCGCGGCCAATCCCCGCATCGCCGAGGCGCATTTTCAGATCGGGCGCATCCATACCGCCGCGGGCCAAAGCCCCCGGGCGCTGCCCCATCTGGCCGCCGCCGCCGCGTTGAAACCCGCCGAACCCGCGATCTGGCAGGCCTGGGCCGATGCCGTGGCCCTTGCCGCCGATGAAGCGGCGGAAACGGCGCTGCTGCAGGCCGTGAAACAGGCACAGCTTGCGCCCCGGTTGCGGATCGCGCTGCAGGACCGTTTTGCCCCCCACCGCCCGCGCCCGGTGCCCGGCATTCCCCCCGCCCTGCGCCCGGTGCTTGACCGGATCGCCAGACTGGGCAGTGCCGGAAAATTGGCCGAGGCCGAACGCCTGGCCACCGCCGAGGCCGCCCGCCACCCGCAATCGGCGGGTCTTGCCAATGCGTTGGGCATCGCGCAGCTGCGGATCGGGCGGCATGCGGCGGCGCTGGCCAGTTTTCAGCGCGCGGCAAGCCTGGAACGCGGCTATGCCGATGCCTTGAACAACATGGGCCAGCTGCTGCTGGAACTGAACCGGGCGGACGAGGCCGTGGCACCGCTGCGCGCGGCGGTGGTGGCCGCGCCGAACTGGCCGGTGGCGCTGACCAATCTGGCCGATGCGCTGAGCCGCACCCGTCAGGAACGCGCCGCCCTGCCCTATGCGCGCAAGGCCGCCCGGCTGGCGCCGAAATCAGCGCCCACGCTGATCGTTCTGGCCAATACCCACACGCGCCTTGGCGATCATGCCGCCGCCGCCGAGGCGCTGCGCGATGCGGTGGCCGCGGCGCCGACCCGGCCCGATGCGCTTGTGCTGCTGGCGCAGGCGCTGTCACGGCTGGGTCAGGATCAGGACGCGCTGGGCCTGTATGACCGCGCGCTTGACCTGGCGCCCACGCTGTCCGCGGCCCTGTCGGGCAAGGCGCAGCTTTTGCAGACGCTGGGCGATTTCGAGGCTGCCGAAACCTGGTTCCGCCGCTGTTTTGACGCCGACCCGTCGAATGGCGAAAACTACCGGCTGTTCATCGCTTCGCACAAGACGCGGGCCGATGACCCGCTGCTGGCGCAGATGATCGCCCGGTTCGATGACCCCGCCACGCGGGAAACCGACCGCATGAACCTTGGTTTTGCGATCGCCAAGGCGCTGGAGGATGTGAAGGATTATGGCCGGGTGTTCCCCTATCTGAACACCGCCAATGCGCTGATGCGCAGGCAATGGCCCTATGACATTCATCAGCGGCTGGATGAAATCCGCGATTTCAAGGCCGCGCTGGACGGATTCGATTTTCACGGCGCGCGCATCGAAGGGGCCAGCGATTACGCCCCGATTTTTGTGACCGGCATGCCGCGGTCGGGCACGACGCTGGTGGAACAGATCATATCCAGCCATTCCGCGGTGTCCGGCGCGGGCGAGGTGGGCATCGCCGCGGGTCTGGCGCTGGCCGCGTTGCGCGGGCCCGATGGCGGGCTGCGCCGCGCAGGCGACGTTCCCGACGCGGTCTTTGCCGCGCAGGGCCACGATTATGCCCAGGCAATGCGCGTGCGCTTTCCCGATGCGCCGCATGTCACCGACAAGTCGATCCTGACCTATCAATACATGGGTCTGATTCGTCTGGCGCTGCCCCGCGCGCGTTTTGTCGTGGTGCGGCGTGATCCGCGCGACACGCTGTTGTCGATCTACAAGAACAAATTCGCCGAAGGTACGCATCTTTACGCCTATTCGCTGCGCGACCTGGGGCTTTATTACCGCAGTTTCATCGACATGGTCGAATTCTGGCGCGCCCGTGTGCCCGATTGGTTCCATGTGGTCGAATATGAGGATCTGGTCGCCAATCCCGAGGCGGAAAGCCGCCGTCTGATCGATGCCTGCGGGCTGGCGTGGGAAGACCAGTGCCTTGATTTCCACAAGAACACCCGCAAGGTCGAAACCCTGTCGGTCTTTCAGGTGCGCCAGCCGATCTCGAAAGGGTCGGTCAAGGCATGGCAGCGTTATGAAGCCGAGATCGGTGAGATGGTCGAAGCATTGGGCGATCTTTTGCCAGAGGGACAAGATGGGGCTGCATGACATTCGTGACCGGATCGCCCGGGCCGCGGCCGCGGCGGGCCGCGCTGCCGGATCGGTTCAGCTGATTGCCGTGTCCAAGGTACAACCTGCGGCCCGGGTCGAGGCCGTGCTGCGCGAAGGCCACCGCCTTTTTGGCGAGAATTATGTGCAGGAGGCGGCCGGAAAGTGGCCTGCCTGGCGCGGGGAATTTCCCGATGTGGCGGTGCACATGATCGGGCCGCTGCAGACCAACAAGGCGAAGTTGGCGGTGGAACTGTTCGAGGCGATCCATACGCTGGACCGGCCGTCATTGGCCGAGAGGCTGGCGCGCCTGGCGCAGGCGCGGGGGGCAAGCCCCGATCTGTTCATCCAGGTCAACACCGGAGTTGAACCGCAAAAGGCCGGGGTGCTGCCCGACGAGCTGGATGATTTCGTCGCGATGACGCGCAGGCTGGACCTGCCTGTGGTGGGGCTTATGTGCATCCCCCCCGAGGAGGAGGCGGCCGCGCCGCATTTCGCCATGCTGGCCGAAATGGCCGCGCGCAACGGACTGGCCGGCCTTTCGATGGGGATGAGCGGCGATTTCGAAGCGGCGATCGCCGCAGGGGCCACGCATGTACGCGTGGGCAGCGCGATCTTTGGCGCGCGCGCTTATGGCTAGGCCGGGGGCGCCGCCCCCGGACCCCCGGGATATTTGAACAAAGCCGAAGGGGCCAGCGTTTCAGCCAGCCCGCACGATCAGACGTGCGCCCGGGCACAGGCGGTTCACCACCCACAGCAGGTCGGTGCGGCGGAAGGCGACGCAACCCGCGGTCGGATATCCGGGGCGGCGCTGCAGGTGCAGGAAGATGGCCGAACCCTTGTCCGGCACCGCCCGGGGCCAGTTCCAGTCGGTGATCAGCACCAGATCGTACAGCGGATCGGCGCGGCGCAGCTTTTCGTGGCTGTCCCGAAAGGGGGCGCGGACCATCTGGTTGTAATCGGTGTGGCCGGGTGCATCGCACCACAGGTCTTGTGCCCCGATCGGCACGGCCCAGCGGGGCAGAGCCGTGCGCGCGATCCGGTCTGGACGGTAAAGCAGGCCGACAATCCGGTGCCGGCCCGCGGGGGTGGCGCCGTCGCCCTCATGTTTGTCGGTGGTGATGCCGTTGCGCCCGATGGTGACGGGAAAGCGGCGCCCCTGAAAGCGCAAGCCCGTCGGTGTCAGAACAAGGTCATCCGGTGTCACAGGATATGGCCTGATTTGGCCGCCTTGGTGGCAAGGTATTGCGCATTGTGCCGGCTGAGGCCGACGCGCAGGGGCACGCGTTCCGTCACCGCGACGCCATTGGCTTGCAGCATCGCCACCTTGGCGGGGTTGTTGGTCAGCAGACGCACCCTGGAAAAGCCCAGTTTCTTCAGCAGCGCCGCGCCGATGCGAAAATCGCGTTCGTCATCCTCGAACCCCAGACGATGGTTGGCCTCGACCGTGTCGAAGCCCTGGTCCTGCAGTGAATAGGCACGCATCTTGTTGGCCAGTCCGATGCCCCGGCCTTCCTGGTTGAGGTAGAGAAGGATACCCGCGCCCGCGGCCCCCATCTGGGTCAGGGCGGCATCCAGTTGCGGGCCGCAGTCACATTTCAGGCTGCCCAGCACATCGCCCGTAAAGCAGGCCGAATGCAGCCGCGTCAGGACCGGCTGATCGCGGGGGGGGGCGCCGATTTCGATGGCATAATGTTCCTCGCCGCCGTCTTCGGGGCGGAAGATGTGCAGCCGGCCCTGTTCGGCGGCGCGCATCGGCACGCGGGCCGCGGCGACCGGGGCAAAGCGGACCTCGTTGGCGATCAGGTGCAGGGTGTCCGCAGCGTCGAGCGCGGTCAGATCGGGCGGCGCCGCAGTGTCGAGCGTGACCAGTATCGCCGCGGGCAGAAGGTGGGCCGATTTCGACAACGCAAGGGCGGTGCGCGCCAGATCGGCGGGGCCATCCCGCAGGGTGGCCAGGGGTCCTTTCATCGGCATGCGCAGATCATCGGCGGGGTCGGCCAGCGCGCGTAACCAGGCCAGATCTGCCCCCGGCGGCACGCTGATCCGGGCCAGATTGCCATCATAGGCGCGGGCCTTCAACGTCTCGGCCCGGCGCGCGGTCAAGGCAAGCGTCAGAGGCCCAAGCGCGGAAAGCGCGGCCAGACGTTCGGGTGACAAGGTTTCAACCGCGACGGCCAGCGCCTTGCCGGACAGCACCACGGGCAGGCCCATGCGCAGATCGGCGCGGGCGCGATTGAGGCGTTCGGGGGCCGTGGGGCCCAGGGCGGGTGGCATCGTCATGCCCTACAGATAGCCTTGGGTGAAACAAATTGAAACATATCCCCGCATTCCGACACGTCCGCGTGAGAAAGATTTCACACCCCTTGCCGCGCCCGTGATCGCACGACAGCTTTGTCCCAAAGAACAGGAGGCCAAGATGCCGGGACTTAAGAAAATTCTTCTAGTGGATGACGATACCGACCTGCGCGAGGCGCTGGCCGAACAATTGGTCGCAACCGATGATTTTGACGTGTTTGAGGCAGGGTCTGGCACTGAGGCGGTGGAAAAGGCCAAAGGGGCGCTTTACGATCTGGTGATCCTGGATGTCGGGCTGCCCGACACGGATGGGCGCGAACTGTGCAAGAAGCTGCGCAAGCATGGGGTGAAATGCCCGATCGTGATGTTGACCGGCCATGATACGGATGCCGATACGATCCTGGGGCTGGACAGCGGGGCGAATGACTACATCACCAAGCCTTTCAAGTTTCCCGTGCTGCTGGCCCGGTTGCGCGCGCAGTTGCGCACGCATGAACAATCCGAAGATGCGGTGTTCCAGCTTGGCCCCTATACGTTCAAGCCGGCTATGAAGATGCTGATCGACGAAAAGGACCGCAAGATCCGCCTGACCGAGAAAGAGACCAACATCCTGAAGTTCCTGTACCGCGCCGCCGACGGGGTCGTGCCGCGCGATGTTCTTTTGCATGAGGTCTGGGGTTATAACGCGGGCGTCACCACGCATACGCTGGAAACCCATATCTACCGGCTGCGCCAGAAGATTGAGCCTGATCCCTCGAACGCGCGGCTTCTGGTGACGGAATCGGGGGGCTATCGGCTGGTGGCCTAGGGTCGTTGCGCCCCCGGTCACGTCGTGGGGAAGATGTCTTCCTCGGCCTCTTCCAGGGTGATGCCAAGCGCCTCCATCCCGTCTTCCAGGTAATCCGACAACAGCGGGATGCCCAGCAGGTAATCCTCGGTCGGGGCGGTCTTTTCGGCGCGGGCGGTGGCGACCGCCTCATCCAGTTCTTCGGGTGCAAAGGTTTCGCGCCCGATCCACATCACGGCGACCAGGCTGGCCTGTTCATCGTCATTCAGGCTTGCGATGAAGGCGCGCAGTTCGTTTTCATGCCCGGTGCCGGGAATGCCCGCGTCGAATTCGCGGGCGCGGATGATGACATGGGCGATTTTGGCGGGGCTGATCTGCAACATGGTGCTCTCCTGGTTGCGGTCAGTCTTGCCGCAACGAGGGGCGGGCGCAAGCCTTTCCGGGCGCCCGGGTCACGACGCGGGGCGGTGCATCGTGGCCACCAGTTCGGCGACCTTGATGCCGAACTTGCGGAACTGGCTGCGGTTCACGATGCTGCCATCGGGGGCAAGATACATCCAGTCGGTCACCGACAGGACATGGTCCCCGGAATCAGCGGGCAGGCGAAGACGATAGCGCAAATGCACGGCGCTGCCCTGCTGGCGGCCGGTTCCGGTGCCGACAACATCGGGGGCTTCGGCGCGGATGCTGCCGTCGGCGCCCAGATGCAACGTCCAGCAGCGCGATTGGGTGGCGCCGCTGGCATAGTGGAATTCCTCGGCCAGTTGGCAGGTATCGCCATCCCATGTCCCATGCATGTCTGCCGCGAACCGCGATTCGACACGGCCCAGTGGTCCGTAGATCACACCTTGACAGCGCAGGGGGCCGGCGAATTCGCGGCGGATGTCGAAGGCCGGGGCACCATCGGCGTAATCGGCGGGGCGCTGCGCGGCAAAGCCGATCTTGCGGCGGGCCAGAAACAGGCCAAGCACGGCGGCAACGACCCCCGACAGGAAGGCAAGGAATGGGGACATGGGTCAGGACCTGATCCTGGGTCGCGGGGTGCCGGTCATCGCGATACCTCTTGTGTCGGGGGCTTGGGGCGGGTGCGGTAGGGCGCGCGCTTCAGGAACAGCCGCAGCGCCTGCCAATGGATCAGCGCCAGGACCCGGCGCGACCCAAAGGGCCGGCGCAGGCAGGCCGCAACGATGCCACGGTTGGTCAGGGGGACAAGCCGACCGGTCAGCGTGGCATGGACCCCGCCATCCGCGTCATCGCGGTAATCGATCAGGATGCCGATCTTGTCCGCCCCGATGTCAAAGCGGAAGCGGTATTCCCCCGACACCGGCTGAAACGGCGATACATGAAAGATCTTGCGCGCGGTCAGCCGATCCCTGGGGGTGATCGGCGCCAGGTCGGGATGGGCGCACAGATAGGAATGGCGGTCACCGAAGGTATTGGTCACCTCGGCCACCACGGCGCGCAGCCGGTCCGATCCGTCATGGCACAGCCAGAAGGATACGGGGTTGAACACATGGCCCAGAACGCGCGGCTGCGCCAGCAGCCGGATCGTCAGGCCGGGGATATGCGCCCCCTCGCGTATCAGCAGATCGCGCAACCAGGGCGCGCCACGTCCCTTGCCGGGCTGGCCGCCGTGATCGGCGTCATGCAGTGACACAAGGCCTGCACGGTTGCGGGCCAGCAGGCGGGGTTTGGGCTGATCCGCCTCGGGCGTGGTCAAAAGATAATCTACGCCATAGCCGAAGCGATGGGTCACTGCGCCGCGCCGGGTATGCACGGTATGGCCGCGCAGATGCAGGACCGGGGTCATGCCGCCATCCTTTCGCGCGCAATCAGCGCCTTGGCCACGTCGATGGCGCTGGCAAAGCCATCCTCGTGAAAGCCGTTGTGCATCCATGCGCCGCAGAACCATGTGCCGTTCGCGCCATTCAGCGCGCGCACCATTCGCTGTCCTTCCAGCGCGGCAAGGTCATAGAACGGATGGCGGAAGGTGACCCGGTCATGGATCAGATCGTCGCGGATCGGGCGGTTCGGGTTCAGCGTGACGAACAGCGGATCATCCTTCGGGATCGGTTGAAGCGCGTTCATCCAGTAGGTCAGACCGATCCGGTCGCGCGCGGTGGTATTGCGGTCTTCGGTATAGACCCAACTGGCCCAGGCCGATTTGCGCCGGGGCATTACCGTGGCGTCGGCATGCAGGATGGCCTCGTTCGGCTGATAGCGGATGCGCGACAGCGCGGCGTGTTCCCGGGGGCGGGGGTCGGACAGCAGCGCCAGCGCGTCATCGGAATGGGTGGCCAGGATCACCTCATCAAAGCTTTCCCATTCGCCCCCTTCACAACGCAGCTTCGGTGCGGGCGCGCGGGTGATGCCCGCCACGGGGGCGTTGGTGCGGATGCTGACGCCGCGTGCGCGCAAGGACGCCTCCAGCCTGCGGACATATTCGATCGACCCGCCCTGCACCGTATACCACTGGTGCTGGCCAGTGGTCGACAGCAGCGCGTGATTGTCGAAAAAGCGCAGCAGCGCCCCGGCGGGGAAATCCAGGATGCCGCGCGTCGGGGTCGACCAGATCGCGCCCGACAGCGGCGTGATGTAGAAGTCGCGGAACCATTCGCCGGTGCCCAGTTTCGCAAGCAGTTCACCGATTGTCATGTCGGGGCGGTCGGCGCTGGCCAGCGCGCGGGCGTTGAAGCGAAAGATATCGCGGATCATGCCCCAGTAGCGCGGGTCGGCGATCCGCCGTTTCTGGGAAAAGACCGCCCGCAGGTTCTTGAACCCGAATTCGAACCGCCCGCCGTCGATCGATGCACCAAAGCTCATATCGCTTTCGGTGACCGGTACGTCAAGTTCGGCAAACAGCCGGCACAGGTTGGGATAGTTCACCCGGTTGAAAACGATAAACCCGGTATCCACGGGCTGATCGCCCCGTTTTCCGGCCAGGACCGTGCGGGCGTGGCCGCCCAGGCGCGGTGCGGCCTCGATCAGCGTCACGCCATTGTCGCGCGCCAGAAGATGTGCCGCGGCCATGCCGGAAATGCCGGCCCCGACAATGGCGATGCGGCGGCAGGGAGGCGAATGTTCAAAGGGCATGATCCGTTCCGTTTTGTTGTCCAAGGGACTACGCGGACATCGGCGAACCGGATCATTTGCGGCTTTTTGCCCCGCAGGGGTGATCCGACCGACCCGGTGTGCCGTATACCGTGCATGTTGACGCAAGCCGCCCCGCGCCTTTTTCCTGATGCACGCCGTTCGGCGCGCCCCTATGCTGTGGTTCGAAGCAGGGCCCTGAACGAAGGATCCTGCGTGATGGGGACCGGTGTGGACAGAACCACAGTAAAGGGTGATGAGGCGGATTGGACCAGCGCAATGCTGGCGTTGCGCGACCGGCAGGACCGTGAGGCATTTGCCGCGCTGTTTCGGCATTTTGCGCCGCGGGTCAAGGCGTTCCTGATGAAGGGCGGCGCCAGCGCCCCCCAGGCCGAAGAGGTGACGCAAGATGTGATGGCGACCTTGTGGAACAAGGCGCATCTGTTTGACCCGACCCGTGCCAGCGTGGCGACATGGATCTTTACCATCGCGCGCAACCGCAGGATCGATGCGATCCGCCGCACGCGCCGCCCCGAACCCGAGGATTTGCCCTGGGGCCCCGAACCCGAGCCCGATCAGGCCGAGGTGATGGCCCTGCAGCAGGAAACCGAACGGCTTGGCCAGGCCCTGGCCCAGCTTCCCGAAAAACAGAGGGAATTGATCGAACGGGCGTATTTCGGGGAACTGACCCATTCCGAAATCGCGCATGAAACCGGGTTGCCGCTGGGCACGATCAAATCCCGTCTGCGGCTGGCGCTTGACCGGCTGAGACATGAACTGAAGCGATGACGCCATGACGCAAGACACGATCAACCACCACCTGACCGAAGACCTGCTGGCCGATTACTCCACCGGGATGCTGGATGAGGCCTTTGCCCTTGCCGTGGCCACGCATGTGTCGCTATGCGACGAATGCCGCGCACGGCTGGGCGCGCTGGAGGCGTTGGGCGGGGCGGTCCTGGAAACCGCAGGGTCCGTTGCGATGGCCGATGACAGTCTGGACGCGGTCTTGGCGCGTATTGCGGGCGGCCAGCGTGATACCACCCCGCGCCGGTCTGCGGGCGTGCTGCCCGCGCCATTGCAGGATTATGTCGGTGGTGATCTTGCGGCGATCCGCTGGCGTCCGGTCGGTATGGGGGTGCGGCAAGCCATATTGCGCACTGGTGGCACGGGCCGTGCACGGCTTTTGTATATCCCTGCGGGCGTTGCGGTGCCCGATCACGGCCACAACGGGCGCGAACTGACGCTGGTGTTACAGGGTGCCTTCCGTGATAAGGATGGCCGCTTCGCGCGGGGCGATGTGGAATGCGCCGATGAGGCGGTGGAACATACGCCCATCGCCGAACCCGGCGAGGATTGCATCTGCCTTGCGGTCACTGATGCGCCGCTGAAATTCCGCCGGCTGATCCACAGGGTTGCCCAGCCCTTCCTGCGGATCTAGTCGATCCGCACAACCCGGGGCGCGGTATCGGGGGCAAGTTCCTCAAAATCGAAATTGTCCAGACGGCGGGCGCGCTTGCCCGCCTTATCGGCCGAGATCTTGATCTCTTCGATATCCTTGGCGGCCTGGCCGAAGTGGCGGTCAAGATTTTCCACCCGCGTGCCCAGCCGGTCCACATCGGCGTAAAGCGCCGCCAGTTCCTTGCGGATCGCGCCCGCCTGTTCGCGCATCCTGGCATCTTTCAGCACCGCGCGCATCGTGTTCAGCGTGGCCATGCAGGTGGTGGGCGACACGATCCAGACCTTGGCGGCGAACCCCTCACGCACCAGTTCGGGGAAATTGGCGTGCAGTTCGGCATAGACCGCCTCGGAGGGCAGGAACATCAGCGCGCCATCTGCGGTTTCACCTTCCAGGATGTAGCGTTCGGAAATCGCCTTGATATGGGCGCGCAGGGCGATCCGCATCATCCGCTGCGCCTCGATCAGCTGGCTTTGGTTTTCGGCGCGGCGCAGGGCTTCATAGGCCTCCAGCGGGAATTTGCTGTCGATGACGATGGGGCCGGGCGGATTGGGCAGGTGGATCAGGCAATCCGCCCGCCGACCGTTCGACAGCGTCGCCTGCATCGTGTAGCTGTCGGAGGGCATCGCCTTTTGCACGATGTCATGCAGCTGGATTTCGCCAAAGGCGCCACGGGTCTGCTTGTTCGACAGGATGTCCTGCAGGCCCAGCACATTGCCCGACAGTTTCTCGATATTGGCTTGTGCGCGGTCGATCGCTTCAAGGCGCTGGTGCAGGTCACCCAGGCTGCGGGCAGTGCGGGTCGCGGTGCCGTGCAGGCTTTCGGTCATGCCGCGCGATACATCGGCCAGCCGCTGTTCCATCAGGGCCAGCATCCGGGTCTGGCTGGTCACCTGCGCCTCGGAAACGTGATGCAGGCCGCCGGCCAGCTGCTGTTGCCCGTCTGACAGGCTTTGCACCCGCTGGCCCAGGGCCGTCAGCTGCGTCACCACCGGATCAAGGGCGCGGGCCGACCGGCTGGCTGCGCGCAAAACCAGAACGGCCAGCAGCACCAGCAGCAGGACCGGCCCGGCGAGGGCGGCCAGAACCGCCGGATGGTCCAGCGGAAAAACGGTCTGGCCCAACTGGATCATGTGCGCCCGAACAGCCGCTCGATATCGGCCAGCCGCAGTTCCACATAGGTGGGACGCCCGTGGTTGCACTGGCCGGAATGCGGCGTCGCCTCCATCTCACGCAGCAGGGCGTTCATTTCTTCGGGGCGCATCTGGCGGCCGGACCGGACTGAGCCGTGGCAGGCCATGCGCGACAGAACCGCCTCGATCCGGGCCTGAAGGCGCTGGCTGTCGCCCAGATCGGCCAGTTCGTCCAGAACATCGCGCAACAGGGCGGCGGCGTTGATTTCCCCCAGGATCGCCGGGGTTTCGCGCACGGCAACCGCGCTGCCGCCAAAGGGTTCGATCGACAGGCCAAGACGGGACAGGTCGTCGGTCATGTCCAGCAGGCGCGCGGCATCCTGCGGTGACAGGTCCACGATCTCGGGGATCAGCAGGGCCTGCGCGGCCACCCCGGTTTCCGCCATCTGGCGTTTCAGCCGTTCATAGACCAGCCGTTCATGCGCGGCGTGCTGATCGACGATCACGATGCCGGTGTCGGTCTGCGCGATGATGTAGTTTTCATGCACCTGGGCGCGGGCCGCGCCCAAGGGCCGCGCGGTCAGGTCGGGCGCGGGCGGGGCAGGGTCGGCCACGCGGGCGGTGGGGGTGAAAGGCGCGGCAAAGGGATGCGGGCTTTCGGCAAAGATCGGAGCCTGCGCCGTGTGGTTGGCGTGCAGCGCCCCCTGCGAAGGGCGATCCATCTGATAGACGCGCGGGAAGGGCGCGGATTCGGGCCGCATCGCGCCCAGTGTCGCGCCCGCGACGGTGCTGGACGCCCGGTGCCCCGCCCCCGCCAGCGCATGGCGCAGCGCGGTCACGATCAGGCCGCGCGCAAGGCCCGCCTCACGAAAGCGCACCTCGGCTTTGGCGGGATGGACGTTCACGTCCACGCGCTCCGGGTCACAGGTCAGGAACAGCGCCGCGGCGGGGTGACGGTCGCGCGACAGGAAATCCATATAGGCCGCGCGCAGTGCCCCCACCAGCAGCTTGTCGCGCACCGGGCGACCGTTGACGAACAGGAACTGTTCCACCGCTGCGCCGCGCGAATAGGTGGGCAGGGCGGCGTATCCGGTCAGCCGCAGGCCGTCGCGCTCGGCGTCGATCGGCACGGCATTGTCGGTAAAATCGCGGCCCAATACGCGGGCAAGGCGGCGTTCCAGCGCGCCGAACAGATCACCCTGCTCGGCATCGGCGCGGAAGATTTCCCGCGATTGCCCGCCGGATACGTCGTTCAGGGTAAAGCTGACGTAGGGTTCCGCCATCGCCAGCCGCTTGATCACATCGGAAATCGCGCCCGCTTCGGCCCGGTCGGTGCGCAGGAATTTCAGCCGCGCCGGGGTGGCAAAGAACAGGTCGCGCAGTTCCACCACGGTGCCCCGGTTCAGCGCGGCGGGTTTCACGGCGCCGCTGCGCCCGCCCGCCACCTCGATCCGGGCCGCGTCAAACCCTTCGACGCGCGAGGTGATCGCCAGCCGCCCTACCGCACCAAGGCTGGGTAACGCCTCGCCGCGAAAGCCGAAGGTGTGGATGTTCAGCAGGTCCGATCCGTCGATCTTGGATGTCGCATGCCTGGACAGGGCCATCGGCAGATCATCGGGCGTCATGCCGCAGCCGTCGTCGGTGATGCGGATCAGCGTCTTGCCGCCATCGGCATAATCCACCGCGATCCGCGTGGCCCCGGCATCCAGCGCGTTTTCCACCAGTTCTTTCACTGCCGAGGCCGGGCGTTCCACCACCTCGCCCGCCGCGATGCGGTTGGCGGCGGTTTCATCCAGTTGGCGGATGATCGGGCGTGTGGCGCCTATCTTGGGTCGGGTTGCGGTCATGCCACAACAGATAGCATGACCGCGCCGCCAGAGCCATAGATTCGGGGCGTCAGTTCAACCCGACCGGCCGCCCCACCACGACAAAGTGCAGCGCCCCGGCATCCAGAAGCCGGCGCGCCACGCGGGCGACGTCTTCGGCGGTGACCGCCTCGACCTTGGCGTTGCGGGTGTTGACATAGTCGATCGGCAGGTCCGACAGCTGCATCCCCACCAGAATGTCCGCGATCCGGCCATTGCCGTCAAAGCGCAGCGGATAGGCGCCGGTCAGATAGGTCTTGGCATCTGCCAGTTCCTGCGTGGTGACGCCTTCATCAACGATGCGGGCCCATTCGGCCCTGACAACGCCAATCGCCCCGGCGACCTTTTCATTGGCCGACGCGAAGGATCCTTGCCAGGTTTCCGCCAGATCCTTGGGTACGATGTAGGATGCGATGCCATAGGTCAGGCCGCGCTTTTCACGCAGCTCATTCATCAGCCGTGATGAAAACCCGCCCGCGCCCAGCACCTCATTCAGGACATAGGCGGCAAAGAAATCGGGGTCGTCCATGGCAAGGCCGCGATGGCCGAAGATCACCACCGATTGCGGGCTGTCATGATCCACCTCGGTGATCCCGCCGGTCAGGCCCAGCCCCGCCCGCGGTGGCATCGGTGCGCCGGTTTCGGGCAGATCGCCCAGAAGGCGGTCCAGCAGGGCACCCAGATCTTCGGCGGTAATGTCACCCACAGCGGACACGAACAGCCGATCGCGGGCCATGACGCGGGCGCGTGCCTTGAACATGTCTTCGCGGGTCAGCGCATTCACACTGTCCGCCGTGCCATTGATCGAGGATCCATAGGGATGATCGCCATAGGCCAGCCGTGCGAAGGTTTCGTCCGCGATCGACTGCGGATCCTTGGCCGCGCGCGCGATGGAGGACAACACCTGTCCGCGTACCCGGTCCAGCGCGGTCTGGTCAAAGCGCGGGTTGACAAGCGCCTCGCGCAGCAGCGCAACCGACGCATCGCGGTTTTCGGTCAGCATCTGCGCCGAGATCGACAGTGTGTCGTCGCCCACGTCAAAGGCAAAGCGCGCGGCCAGCGTTTCTGCGGCCTCGGCAAAGGACTGCGCGTCCATGTCGCCCGCGCCCTCTTCCAGCAGCGCGGTCATCAGGTTGATCGCCCCCCTTTCGTCCGGCGTATCCAGACTGGCCCCGCCCCGGAACCGGATTTCAAGCGCGGTGAAGGGAATGTCGTGGTTTTCCACCAGCCATGCGGTGATCCCGCCGGGTGAGGTAACCGGCGTGATGTCAACGGCGGCCCGGGCGGGCAGGGCAAGGCTGATCGCGGCAATCATGGCCAGAACGAAACGGATCATTGTGTCACCCCGGCTTCGGGTTTCGCCAGGTAGCCGGTCACCGCGCGGCGCCGGTCGAACAGGTCACGCGCCGCGGCCATCACATCGGCCTCGGTCACCGCCATCAGGGCAGCGGGCCAGGCCTGCACATCGGCGACGGTCAGCCCGGTGGCCAGCGCCTCGCCATAGCGGTGGGCAAGGCCCTGGGCATTATCGCGTGCATAGATTTCCGCGGCGCGGATCTGGGTGCGGATGCGTTCGAACCGATCGTGGTCAACGCCTTCGGCCAGGAAACGGGCGATCGCCGCATCCAGCGCCGCCTCGGCCTCTGCCAGGGGTACATCGGCGGCGGGAACGGCCATCACCGTGAAGGTTGTGTCATCCAGCGACAGCCCGTCATAAAAGGCGGCGGCATAAATCGCCACGCCGCTGTCAAAGACCAGCGACCGGCCCAGAACCGAAGTCGCCACGTTCCCCCCCAGAAGCTCGGCCAGAACCGTCAGCGCGGCGGCGCGCGCCTGATCGCCCGGGTCGCGTTCGGGGGCCAGATAGCTGCGCATGACATAGGGCTGCGCCACCCGCGGATCTTCATATCGCAGCCGCCGCTCGGCCAGCTGCGGCGGTTCCTGCACGCGCTGGCGCGGGGTCAGGTCGGGGGTCGGTTCCAGCCCGCCGTAATGGGTTTCGGCCAGGGCCCGCACTTCATCGGCGCTGACATCGCCTGCGACCACCAGGATTGCGTTGTTGGGCGCATAGAACCGTGCATACCACGCCTGCGCATCTTCACGGGTCAACGCTTCCATTTCATGGCGCCAGCCAATGATCGGGCGGGCATAGGGATGGTTCAGATACTGTGCCGCCCTACGCTGTTCGGCAAAGATCGCGGCGGGGTCGCTGTCGGTTCGCTGGTTGCGCTCCTCGATGATGACCTGAAGTTCGGTGCGCCAGTCATCTTCGGACAGGATCAGATCGCGCATCCGGTCGGCTTCCATCTTCATCACAAGGTCCAGCCGATCCGCCGCGATCCGCTGGAAATAGGCGGTATAGTCGTAAGAGGTGAAGGCATTGTCCGACCCGCCATTGGCCGAAACGGTCTTTGACAATTCGCCCGGGACCAGATCGTCGGTACCCTTGAACATCAGATGTTCCAGAAAATGCGCCACACCCGACTTGCCAGACGCTTCATCGGCGGACCCCGCCCGGTACCAGACCATATGCACCACTACCGGTGCCCGGCGATCCTCGATCACCACGGCGTCCATGCCATTGGCCAGGGTGAAATGGCTGACCGTCCCGGCGGCGGCCTGCGTTGTCAGGGCGCCGGCCAGGACTGCCAGGAACAGCGATCGGAACATGGTAACCTCCTCAAGACCGGGCTACAATTTACCCCCGGGGCAAGAGGCTTCAACCCGCATGACGCGTTGTTGATCGGTGTCAGTCAAGCCGCGGATCGGGGGGCGCTGCCGGTGTGCGCAGACCCGCGCGGCGCCAGCGTTCCAGCTCGGATTCCTGATCCAGCGACATGGGGGCATAGGCGCGGTAATAGGTGTTCAGATCAAAGATGCGTTCCAGCAGCCGGCCATCGTTTGCGCGCCGGTAGGCGACATCCTCTGCCGCAAGCTGGCCGCGAATGTCGCCAGCGGTGCCAAACCGCCGGGCATGGGCCACAAGTCCCGCATCCGCCGCAGGCAGCGCGCCGGCCAGCGCAACCCGGGCCGGGTTGCCACCAAGGGCTGCGACCGCATCGGCCATCGGCGTCGGATCGGTAAGGTTCGCACCGCCCGGCGCCGGTTCCGGCAGGGCGGCAAGATCCGCGGGCATCTGCAGGGGTTTGGTGGGCAGGATGCCGAATTCATCCGGCCCTTGGGTGGCCGAACGCAGGTTCATCAGTTGTGGCTCACCCTTGTCGCCGCAGGCGGCCAGCATCAGAACCGCCGCAAGTGCAATCGCGCTTCTGCCGATCCTTGCCTGCATGGGCCATTCCCTCATCCGTTCGCCCCCGTTCCGCCCCTCTTAGCGCATGTGGCAGCGCGCGTCACGGGGGAAAGGCATCGCGCCCGCATGCCGCACGCTAGTGCCTGGCGGACCCGCCCTTGCCCTTGTCCTCGCCCTCCTGCCCGGTGAACAACACCAGCCCCGCGGCGCCAAGGAAGATCGTGATATCGGCCACGTTGAACGAATAGGGGTTATCGAACCAGGGCGTCGACATGTTCAGAAAATCGGCGACCGCCCCGTACATCAGCCGGTCGATCACATTGCCGATCGCGCCGCCCACCAGAAGCCCGGCCGAAACCTGCACGATCCCCCGGTGCGGGCTGCGCGCCACCCAGATCCAGATCCAGGCGGAAACGGCCAGCGCCACGCCGATCAGCACCCAGCGCGCCAGATCGCTTTCACCCGAAAACAGGCCGAAATTGATACCCTGGTTCCACGCCATGCGCAGATTGATCCATGGTGGCAGCACCTCGACCACCAGCCTCCGGTCAAGGCCCAGCCCATGCACAACGGCATATTTGCTGACCTGATCAAGCAGCAGAACCGCCGCCGCCACCTTCGCCGCCAGACGCATGAACCCCGCCTCTTCTTCTTGGACCAAATACTCCCGCCGGAGGCATCCGCGGTCCGGACCCGCGCAGCCCCCGGCCAATGCGCATCAGTGCCGGAAATGCCGCATCCCGGTAAAGACCATCGCCAGCCCGCGTTCATTGGCGGCATCGATCACTTCCTGGTCGCGCATCGACCCGCCCGGCTGGATGATTGCCGTGGCGCCGGCCTCGGCGGCGGTGATCAGCCCGTCGGCAAAGGGAAAGAACGCATCCGAGGCCACGACGGACCCCCTGGTCAGCGGCGCGGGCAGGCCCATCACCTCGGCCATGTCCTGTGCCTTGCGGGCGGCGATGCGGGTGCTGTCAACGCGGCTCATCTGACCGGCGCCGACGCCCACCGTGGCGCCGTCCCTGACATAAATGATCGCGTTCGACTTGACGTGCTTGGCGACCTTCCAGGCGAACAGCAGATCCTGCAGTTCCTGTTCCGTCGGCTGGCGCTTGGTGACAACCTTCAGATCCGCGCGCGTGATTGCGCCATTGTCCTTGCCCTGCACCAGGAACCCGCCCGCGACCTGACGATAGGTGGTGATCGCCGCCTTCGGGTCGGGCAGGGCGCCGGTGGTCAGCAGCCGCAGGTTCTTTTTCGCGGCAAAGATCGCGCGGGCCTCATCGCTGGCATCGGGGGCGATCACGACCTCGGTGAAAATCTTGCAGATCTCTTCGGCCGTTGCGCCATCCAGGACCTGGTTCAGCGCGATGATGCCGCCGAAGGCCGAGGTGCGGTCGCAATCGAAGGCCCGGGCATAGGCCTCGGTCAGGGTGGCGCCGGTTGCCACGCCGCAGGGGTTGGCGTGCTTGATGATCGCACAGGCCGGGGCGTCGGCGCCGAATTCCGCGACCAGTTCAAAGGCCGCATCGGTGTCGTTGATGTTGTTGTAGGACAGTTCCTTGCCCTGCCACTGTTTCGCCGTGGCCACGCCCGGGCGGTTTGATCCGTCCAGGTAGAAAGCCGCCTGCTGATGCGGGTTTTCGCCATAGCGCAGGGTCTGGGCCAGCGTTCCGGCAAAGGCGCGTCGGCGCGGCGTTTCCTGCCCGATCGCGCCGGCCATCCAGGTGGACACGGCGGCGTCATAGGCGGCGGTGCGGGCATAGGCGATCTGCGCCTGATGCTGACGGAACGCCAGCGATGTGCGCCCGTCATTGGCGGCCAGTTCGGCCAGCACCGCGTCATAATCCTGGACATCGACGATGGTGGCGACAAAGGCGTGGTTCTTGGCCGCAGCCCGGATCATGGCGGGGCCGCCGATGTCGATGTTCTCGATGCAATCGGCGTAATCGCCGCCACGGGCCACGGTCTGTTCGAACGGATACAGGTTGACCACCAGCAGGTCGATCGGCTCGATGCCGTGGGCCGCCATGGCGACCAGATGTTCGTCATTGTCGCGCAGCGCCAGCAGGCCGCCGTGGACATTGGGGTGCAGCGTCTTGACGCGGCCATCCATCATCTCGGGGAAGCCGGTCACCTCGGCCACGTCGCGCACCGCCAGCCCCGCATCGCGCAGCGCCTTTGCGGTGCCGCCGGTGGACAGCAATTCCACCTCTTGCGCGGCCAGGGCCCGGGCAAAATCGATCAGCCCGGTCTTGTCGGAAACGGAAATCAGCGCACGGCGAAGGGGCACGAGGTTGGTCATGGGGATGGCAGTCCTTCTGGGTCAATCGTCGGTAGGGGGTGGGGCATCGGGACCGATGTCGCGTAACGCCGCGGGCGTATCCTGTGCTTTCGCCAAGGTCCAGCCCAACTGGCAGGCATAATCCAGAACCCGCGCCGTAAGCACGATCTGGCGCGTGGCACGCGGGCGCAGCCGCCCGCTTTCCAGATAGACCGAAGGTTCCAGCGTCAGATCGCCGGTGCCGTCATGGCGGAACACCCAGATTTCGCCCGATTTCAGCGCCATGGACACGGCCGCCCCGCCCAGATCCAGTGTGGCATCCACATCGGGATGCAGGTGAAAACGGATCGCAAAGGGGATGCCTTGCAGGCCGGTGCGGTCGAACAGCACCTCAAATCGCTTGCGATCCCCGGGCGTCATCGCGCCCAGCGTATCGGTGCCCCGCAGGGTCCGGCCATCGGATGACAGGTCCAGATCGCGCACATGGGTCATGCCGTGGGTCGGCACATAGCCATCATGGCCGCACAGCACGCGGGTGCCGTCGCAATCGGGTTCCGGTTGCACCCACACCTGTTGCGGCACCTCGGTCAAAAGCCCGCGCGTGCCGCGCCCCAGCATCCCGTCGGGGCCCAGCCGCGACGAGGAATACCCCCGGATCCCCAGTGTGGAATGGCTGGGCGTGGCGCGCCCGGCACGATGCCAGTCGACCCCGAAGCCCGCGCCCGAACCGCAATTGACGATCAGCGGGCGCCGCCCCGACGTCAGCTCAAATGCCAGCGTCGCGGCATGGGCATTGGCCGAGGCCCGCCCCTGCGGCGGGGCCGCGGCATCCACGATCACCGTGGTGCGACCGCCATGCAGCCGCGCAAATCCCATCGCCAGACCCGCCGCCATCGTGGCCGTGGCCCTTGGCCCCGCCCGCACCCCGGATTGTGCCAGCGCCTGATCCAGCCGGCCTTCGCCGCCGCGCCCGCCGCCGTGAAAGCGCGCAAGCCCGCCATCGGCATGGCGAAGGGCGCGCAGGGTGGGGGCGATGCGCTCGATCGCGGCCAGATGCGCGGGGGCGGGGGTGCGCCCGGCCTGCGACAGGGCGGCGGCAGCCCAGGTCAGCAGGGTCATCACCTCCAGCAGATCTTCGGGATTGCGGGTGGGGATGCCGCCCTGGGCATCGATCTGATCGCCGCATTCACGCGCCAGCGCGGCCGCGGCGGGGCCTGCCAGGCGTTCCATCCCGGTCAGCGACAGGCCGGCATAGACCAGACCCGTCAGCGCCTCAAAGCGTGGCAGACCGGGCGAGGCCGCTTTCCAACGCCGGGAAAGAAAAATGGTCTGCTGGCCAAGGCTGCGAAAGAAACGGTCGGCGGCGGCGCGGTCCTGTCCGTTCAGCAACAGGATCGCGTGGTTGATCCAGCGGATCAGCCGCCGTCCCGTCAGATCGGGGGTCCAGCCCGGGCCCTTGCCGGTGCCGAAACGGGCGATCCAGTCAAACACCCAGGCCTGGGCGCGCACCCGCGCCTCGCGGTCGCCGACGGCGGCCAGATCGTCCAGCCAGGCGCCGCCATGCAGCGCCTCTTCAAAGGCCGGGTCGGGCATCGGCAAATCCCAAAGGCCAGTGCCGGGCCCCTCGATCAGGAAGCCCGCGAACAGGAAATTGCCGGCGATCAGCTGACGTCCGCGCGCGAAAGATCCGATGGTGCGCGGTTCGGGCTGGCTGACAAAGCCGGTTGCCGGGCGCGCGCGCGCCGCGAGTCGCGCCGCCAGCCGGGTCAGCACCCGATCCGCGCGCCCCGAAAGGCCGCCTGCCGCCTGTCCCTGCCGCGTGACTCGCCCTGCCATGATCCCGCCGGTTGTCCCGTTTCGTGCCGCCTCATGCCGGGGGCACCATAGTGCGGCCCCCCTGCGCTGTCACCGTTCAATTCCCCGCCTCGGCGGGCACATGCAGGGCGGCGATGTAAAAGCCGTCAAGCCCGCCGCGACCGGCCCATTGATCGGGGCGCAGCCGCAGGCCGCCCTCGGGGCTGCGCCACTGCGGGTCCAGGCCCGGCAGGTCGGGGGGCAGGATACCAAGGCCCGGGTGCCGGTCCAGTGCGGCGCGGATCTGTGCCTCGCCTTCATCGGGCAGAAGCGAGCAGGTGCAGAACACCAGCCGCCCGCCCGGAACCAGCCAGTCCAGCGCACGGTCCAGCAGCCGGGCCTGCAGCGCGACAAGATCCTTCAGCCCGGCGGGGTCCTTGACAAAGGGCAGATCGGGGTGGCGGCGGATCGTGCCGGTGGCCGAACAGGGCGCGTCCAGCAGGATCGCGTCAAAGGGCGCATCGGGCACCCAGTCCAGCGCATCGGCCACCACGGTCTGCGCCGCCAGCCCGCAGCGCGTCAGGTTGTCGTGCAGCCGCGCCATACGCGGGGCGGAAATGTCCAGCGCCGTCACCGTGGCCCCCGCGGCGGCCATCTGCATCGCCTTGCCGCCCGGTGCGGCGCACAGATCCAGCACCCGTTCACCCGGCTGCGGGGCCAGGATACGCGCGGCCAGCGCGGCCGCGGCATCCTGCACCCACCAGGCGCCCTCGGCAAAGCCGGGCAGGTCCGACACCTGGCCGCGCGCCGCCAGCCGGACCGACCCGGTCGGCAGTGCCACCCCGCCCAACCGCCCCGCCAGCGTTGCGGCATCGCCATCCCGTGGCGTCAGGTCCAGCGGTGCCCCGGCCAGATGCGCGGCCTCCATCGCCTGCACCGCCGTCTTGCCCCAGGCCGACATCAGTCGCCCGCGCAGCCAGCCGGGCAGCGCCGGCGCGGGCAGGGTGGGCCAAAGCGCGGGGCCGGTTTCGGCCACCCGGCGCAGCACGGCATTGACCATCCCGGCATAACCTTCGGTGCGCCGCCCGCCCGCCCGCGCCAGCGCAACGGCGGCATGAACCACACCATGCGGTGGGGCGCCTTCTTCCAGCATCTCGACGGTGGCCAGGCGCAGAAGCGCGCGCAGGTCGGCGGGGGGGGCCTTGCGCAGATGCGGCTTCAGCACCGCATCGGCCCGCCCCAGATGGCGCAGCGTGGTCAGCGCCAGACGCTGCGCGCGCGCGCGGTCGGCCGGTTCCAGCGTTGCAAGCGCGCCTGCCGCCAATTGATCGGACAGCGCCTGCCGCCCCTCGGTCACGCCCGTGATCAGCCCCAGCGCCGCCCGGCGCGCCGCATCCGTCCTGCTCATGCCCCGCGACCCTTCGCCTTGTTGCGCCCGCGTCCCGGCCCTATATCATGCCCCGACCATTGCCAAGGAAGGCCCGCCAAGGAACGCCCGGATGACCGACGAGCCGCAAAAAGACCTGCCCGCAGCCGCGCAACGCGCGCTGGCCGAGGCCGAGGCGCGCCGCAAGGCCGCCCGTGCGCTGGACCTGCCGCCCGAACTGGGCGGTCGCGACGGCCCCGAGCCGGTGCGATTCGGCGATTGGGAAAAGAAGGGCATCGCGGTCGATTTCTAGCCCGCCGCGCCGGGTTGGGCCGCGCCCGGGGCGGGTGTCAGTCCGCCAGCCCCAGGACATTGATCATGTCATATTCGCCGGGCTTCTGCGTCTGGCCCCACAGGGCGGCCTTCAGCGCGCCGCGGGCAAAGATCGCGCGATCCGTGGCGACGTGGCGCAGCACGATGCGTTCCCCCGCGCCCGCGAACAGCACGTCATGTTCGCCCACGATGTCGCCGCCCCGGATCGCGGAAAAGCCGATCGCCCCGGGCCGGCGCGCGCCGGTGATGCCATCGCGACCCGATTCGCGATTTTCTTCCAGCTGGATGCCGCGCCCCTCGGCCGCGGCCTCGCCCAGCATCAGCGCCGTGCCCGAGGGCGCGTCGACCTTCATCCGGTGATGGGCTTCGATCACCTCGATGTCCCAGTCGGCATCCAGTGCGCGTGCCACCTTTTTCGTCAGTTGCACCAGCAGGTTGACGCCCAGGCTCATGTTGCCGGCGCGCACGATCACGGCATGGCGCGCCGCGGCCTTCAGCCGGGCCAGATGGTCCGCCTCAAGGCCGGTGGTGCCGATCACATGCACCGCACGCGCCTGCGCGGCCAGCGCCGCGAATTCCACCGTCGCCGCAGGGGCGGTAAAGTCGATCACCGCCTGCGCGCGGGAAAATGCCAGCAGCGGGTCATCGGTCACGGTCACGCCATTGGCCTGCCCGCCCAGCATCACCCCCAGATCCTGCCCGATCCAGTCATGGCCCGCGCGTTCCACCGCCCCCACCAGCCGCGCCTTGTCGGATGCGGATACGGTGGCGGCCAGCATCCGGCCCATCCGGCCCGAAACCCCGGTGATGACGATACCCGGCAGATCGGTCATGTCTGTCTCTCTCCTTCGTGATCGGCTTTCCTTAGCGGCTTGGCGCGCGCTTGGCAAAGGCCCGTTGCGGGCGCGCCGGGCTTGGCCTACATGGGGGGCATGGCAAAGAACCGTTTTTCCCCGGGCGATGGCCCCTCGCAACGACAGCTCCGCGTGGGCGAGCTGATCCGGCGGACCCTGTCGGATGTGCTGATGCGTGGCGATGTGCATGACCCCGACCTCAACCGCATCTCGATCACCGTGGGCGAGGTGCGGACCTCGCCCGACCTCAAGGTGGCCACCGCCTATGTCACGCCGCTGGGCGGGCAGGGCGCCGAAGAGATGCTGGCCGCGCTGCGCCGCAACAAGGGCGAGCTGCGCCACCTGGTGTCTCGCACCCTGACGCTGAAATTCGCGCCCGAACTGCGGTTTCGCCTGGATGAGACGTTTGACCGGCTGGATGAAACGCGGCGGATGTTTGCCGACGAACGCGTGCAGCGCGACATTGCGCAACCCGACACGGATGATGAAGACGATCTGGATTAACGCGGCCCTGCTGGCGCTGGCGACCCCCGCGGGGGCCCAGACCTGCCGGGCGATCGTTTTCGAAGACACCCCCTTTACCGTCTGTCAGGTGCAGGCCGGCGCTGATCTGCGGTTGTGGCTGAACGATTCCGAGGGGCGGCTGATCGGCACCCCGGAACGGCTGGCCAAGGAACTGGCCGAAGGCGAGGCGCTGGCCTTTGCCATGAACGCGGGCATGTATCACCCCGACCGCCGCCCCGTGGGGCTTCATGTCGAGAACGGGGCAAAGGTCGCGCCGATCGTCACCGCCGAGGGTCCGGGAAACTTCGGCATGCTGCCCAACGGCGTCTTCTGCGCCGATCAGGGGTTTGCGGTGATCGAATCGCGCCGCTTTGCGAATGACGCGCCCGCCTGCCGCATCGCCACCCAATCCGGCCCGATGCTGGTGATCGGGGGCGCGCTGCACCCCCGCTTTCTGCCCGACAGCGACAGCCTGAACATCCGCAACGGCGTGGGCGTATCTGCGGACGGGCAGACCGCTTGGTTCGCGATCTCGGACGCGCCGGTGACCTTCCACCGCTTTGCCCGGCTGTTCCGCGATGAACTGGGCGCGCCGGATGCGCTGTATCTGGACGGTTCGGTCTCGCGGCTGGTCGCGCCGGAACTGGGGCGTGCGGACCCTGGCGTGCCGATGGGCCCGATCATCGGGGTCGTCACCCGCGATTGACGCGCGCGGGGCCTTGGGCTAGCACGCGGCCTTTCGGAACAGGAGGGCACCATGGCTCGCAAGAAGGGTCGCGACATTTCCGGCTGGCTGGTGGTGGACAAACCCGCAGGCGTCACCTCGACCACCGTGGTCAACAAGGTGCGCTGGGCGCTGGACGCGAAAAAGGCGGGTCATGCGGGCACGCTGGATCCGGCGGCGACCGGCGTTCTGGCCGTGGCGCTGGGCGAGGCGACGAAGACAGTGCCCTACATCACCGATGCGCTGAAATGCTATCGCTTCGCCGTGCGCCTTGGCGCCGCGACCAATACCGACGATGCCGAAGGCGCGGTGGTCGCCACCTCGGACATGCGTCCGACCGACGCGGATATCGCCGCCGCCCTGCCTGCCTTCGTGGGCGACATCCAGCAGGTTCCCCCGCAGTTTTCCGCCGTCAAGGTCGAGGGGGAGCGCGCCTATGACCTGGCCCGTGCGGGCGAGGAAATGGACCTCGCCGCCCGCCCGCTTTATGTGGAAAGCCTGGTGCAGGTGGCGCGCCCTGATGCGGATACGGTCGAACTGGAAATGGTCTGCGGCAAGGGGGGCTATGTGCGGTCCATCGCGCGTGACCTGGGGCGGGCGCTGGGCTGCATGGGACATGTGCTCTGGCTGCGCCGGGTATGGTCGGGCCCCTTTGAGGCTGAAGACGGGCTATCGCTGGAGGATGTCGACCGCCTTGCCCGCACGCCGGATCTGGACGCCAGGGTCCTGTCGCTGGAAACGGGCCTTGCCGACCTGCCAGAACTGCGCGCCACCCCCGAGGGCGCGGCGCGGCTCAGGAACGGCAATCCAGGCATGGTGATCGCGGCCGATGCCGATTACGGCGATGAGGCCTGGGCAAGTTTTCAGGGCAAACCCATCGCCGTGGGTATCTACAAGTCGGGCGAGTTGCACCCCAGCCGGGTCTTCAACCTCTGACGGATCACGGGCGGCGCGGGCGAATGAGTATTTTTGCCAAGAAGAAGCGGCATCTGTTTCTTCTTGGCAAAAATACTCCTGCCGGAGGCTTCCGCAGCCAGGTCCGGGCGCCGAGGGTTGTCAAGTCGCGCTGCAGGGCCGAGAAGAACACATGATCACACGCCATCATCAGAAGGGCGATGCCGCCTCGACCGCCGTTTATTCCGATTGCGAACGCTATCGTTACCTGTTGACCCGCACCTGGGATGGGGGCGGGGCGCGCGTCTTGTTCGTGCTGTTGAACCCCTCCACCGCCACCGAAGCGCAGAACGACCCGACCGTCGAGCGGTGCGAGCGGCGCGCGCGCCGGCTGGGCTTCGGGGCGTTTCGGGTGGTGAACATCTTTGCTTTCCGCGCGACGGATCCCAAGGTGATGCGGGCGCAGGCTGATCCGGTGGGCCCCGGCAATGACGCGGCGATCCTGGAAAGCCTGGACTGGGCGGGTGCATCGGGGCACCGGGTCATCTGCGCCTGGGGCGCGCATGGCGCGCATCTGGGGCGCGGCGCTGCGGTTGAACGGATGCTGCGCGCCTCGGGGCATGATTTGTTCCATCTGGGGCTGACCGGCGCAGGTGCGCCCAGGCATCCGTTGTATATCGGCTACGATCGCCAGCCGGAACGGTGGTGAGGGCGTCCGTGTTAACCCATGGTCCCGCAGACTGTGCTAAGAAAGTCTGAACGGCCGAAGGGGTGGTGTTGCCCGCGTGATGGCCGGTAAGGGGTGTGTGGGTCATGTTTCTGATTTCGGGGCTGCTTGGATTGCTGGTCGCGGGTGTGTCGATCGGGCTTGCGCCCGCGCCGGGATCGCAAGAGCCGGGCGGCGGTGCCGGGCCTGAGGATGGTGCGTCTGATACGGCGCCGTCTGTGCCGGTGTCTGACACGATTGCCTGGGGCGGGGCAGAGGGCGATGTTCTGTCGGGCGGCGTCGGCGATGATCAGCTGAACGGATATGCCGGGGAAGACAGGCTTGAAGGCGGGCCGGGGCACGATGTGCTGGTTGGTGGCGCGGATGACGATGTGATCCTTGGTGGTCCGGGTGACGACAGCCTGATCGGCGAGGCCGGTGATGACACGATCCAGGGGGGCGCGGGCAACGATCTTCTGGCGGGCCATTTCGGTGACGACAATCTTGAGGGAGGGCCGGGTGACGACAGCCTGATCGGCGGCGCCGGGGCCGACCTTCTGCTGGGCGGGCCAGGTGATGATACGCTTGAAGGCGCGGCGGGTGATGACACGCTGGACGGTGGCCCCGGTGCGGATGAGTTGTTCGGTGGCGCCGGGGATGACTGGATCACCGGCCTTTCGGACGCGGATGAAGCCGATGCGCCCGACCTTCTGAATGGCGGGGAAGGGGCCGACATCCTGCTGGCAGGCCCGGGTGATTGGGCGCATGGCGGCGAGGGCGGCGATCTGTTCGCGATTGCCGATTGGGACGGTGCCGATACCCCGGCCAGAATAACCGATTTCAACCCCGCCGAAGACCGGATCGCCATCGTCTGGGACGGGAATCCCCCGATGCCGGACCTGACGGTCGAGGCTGCGGGGGCGGATATGGCGGTGATCATGCTGAACGGCGCCAGGATCGCCGAGGTTCTGAATGCGCCGCAACTGACGGCAGGTGATCTGCTGATCATGCCGCAGGGCGCCTTTGCGCGCTAAGCGGCCCGGGGTGCCTGCCGGGCCTGTGAAACAGGCTTCCCTTTTCGGCAAAATTCCCTTATACGCGCGCATCCGCCGCCTTTGGCGGATGCTCCATGGGCCTTGCTGGACGACATCCCGGCCTGCGCCATCCCTCTAACCGACAAGGAGACCCCGATGTCGATTACCGTTGAAGAAAAAGCCCGTCTGATCAAGGAATACGCGACCAAGGAAGGCGACACCGGTTCGCCGGAAGTCCAGGTGGCGATCCTGTCGTCGCGTATTGCGACGCTGACGGAACATTTCAAGGCCCACAAGAAGGACAACCACTCTCGTCGTGGTCTTCTGATGATGGTGGCCCAGCGCCGCAAGCTGCTGGACTATCTGAAGGGCAAGGACGAAGCGCGCTACGCCAAGCTGATCGAGCGTCTGGGCCTGCGCCGCTGATCCAGGGACGCGCCCTTCGGGGCGCGTTTCTCTTTCGACCTGGACGGGATGTCCGGGTGTCGGCCTCCCCACCGGGCCTTATGGGGCGCAGCCGTGAAAGGAAAAGAGGCCACGGGCATGGGGCCCGTACGCAAACAGGCGCGGGGAGGGTCCCTGCGCGACGATAGGAAAAGCTGATGTTCAATATCACCAGGAAATCGATCCAGTGGGGCGAAGAAACGCTGACGCTGGAAACCGGCAAGGTCGCCCGTCAGGCGGACGGTTCGGTCATCGCGACGCTGGGGGAAACCTCGGTCATGGCCAACGTGACATTCGCGAAAGAAGCGAAGCCGGGGCAGGATTTCTTCCCGCTGACCGTTCATTACCAGGAAAAATACTATGCCGCCGGCAAGATCCCGGGCGGCTTTTTCAAGCGTGAGGCGCGCCCGTCCGAAAAAGAGACGCTGACCTCGCGTCTGATCGACCGTCCGATCCGCCCGCTGTTCGTCGATGGCTTCAAGCACGAAGTGCTGGTGATGTGCACCGTCCTGAGCCATGACCTTGAAAATGAACCCGATATCGTGGCGATGATTGCCGCCTCGGCCGCGCTGACGGTTTCGGGCGTGCCGTTCATGGGCCCGATCGGTGCCGCGCGCGTGGGCTTTGCCAACGGCGAATATGTGCTGAACCCTGCCGTCGACGACATGCAGAAGCTGCGCGAAAACCCTGAACAGCGGCTGGATCTGGTCATCGCCGGCACCAAGGACGCGGTGATGATGGTCGAATCCGAAGCCTATGAGCTTTCGGAAGCCGAGATGCTGGGCGCCGTGAAGTTCGGCCATGAGGCGATGCAGCCGGTGATCGACCTGATCATCGATTTCGCCGAAGACTGCGCGAAAGAGCCCTTTGACTTCACCCCGCCGGATTATTCGGCGCTGTATGCCAAGGTGAAGGCCGCGGGCGAGGCGCAGATGCGCGCCGCCTTTGCGATCAAGGACAAGCAAGAGCGTCAGAACGCCATTTCGGCGGCCCGCGATGCGGTCAAGGCCGCGCTGTCCGATGAGGAACTGGCCGACATCAACCTGGGTTCGGCCTTCAAGAAGCTGGAATCGTCGATCCTGCGCGGCGACATCATCAACGGTGGCGCGCGCATCGACGGGCGCGACAACCGCACCGTGCGCCCGATCGTGTCGGAAGTGGGGATCCTGCCGCGCACCCACGGTTCGGCGCTGTTCACCCGTGGTGAGACGCAGGGCCTTGTCGTGACCACGCTGGGCACCGGCGATGACGAACAGATCATCGACGCGCTGCATGGCAACAGCCGTTCGAACTTTCTGCTGCACTACAACTTCCCGCCCTATTCGGTGGGCGAGGTTGGCCGCGTGGGTTCGCCCGGTCGCCGCGAAATCGGCCATGGCAAGCTTGCCTGGCGCGCGCTGCAGGCGGTTTTGCCGGCGGCGACCGATTTCCCCTACACGATCCGCGTCGTGTCCGAGATCACGGAATCGAACGGCTCGTCCTCGATGGCGTCGGTCTGCGGCGGGTCGCTGTCGATGATGGATGCGGGCGTGCCGCTGAAGGCGCCGGTCGCGGGTGTGGCCATGGGCCTGATCCTTGAAGAAGACGGCCGCTACGCCGTTCTCACCGACATTCTCGGCGATGAGGATCACCTGGGCGATATGGACTTCAAGGTGGCCGGCACCGCCGAGGGCATCACCAGCCTGCAGATGGACATCAAGGTCGCGGGCATCACCCCCGCGATCATGGAACAGGCGCTTGCGCAAGCCAAGGATGGCCGGATGCACATCCTGGGCGAGATGAACAAGGCGCTGTCCGCCGGCCGTCAGGAATTCTCGGCCCATGCGCCGCGGATCGAGACGATGACGATCCCGACCGACAAGATCCGCGAAGTGATCGGCTCGGGCGGCAAGGTCATCCGCGAGATCGTCGAGGTTTCGGGCGCCAAGGTCGACATCAACGACGACGGCGTGATCAAGATCGCCTCGGCCAATGCCGATTCCATCAAGAAGGCCTATGACATGATCTATTCGATCGTGGCAGAGCCGGAAGAAGGCAAGATCTACACCGGCAAGGTGGTGAAACTGGTCGATTTCGGTGCCTTCGTGAACTTTTTCGGCAAACGCGACGGTCTGGTCCATGTGTCCCAGATCGCCAACAAGCGGCTGAACCACCCGAACGAACTGCTGAAGGAAGGGCAGGAAGTGAAGGTCAAGCTTCTGGGCTTTGACGACCGTGGCAAGGTGCGCCTTGGCATGAAGATGGTCGATCAGGAGACCGGCGAAGAGATCGCCCCCGAGAAGAAAGAGGAATCGGCGGAAGGCTGAGCTTTCCGGTCCAGCCTTGACGGCAGCCCCCGCACTTGCGGCCGGGGCTGCCGTATTGAATAACCGAATTTCCTGAAGGCTGGGAAGACATGTCAGATATTCCGACCACCTACACGTTCTATCAAAGCAATGTCGATCGCAGGATCGTCGAGGCTCAGGCCTCGGTTTTTGCGCATCTGGGAATCCCGCTTGTGCAGCAGCTGGACGATTCGCTTGATCATGCCGGATGGCTGACCAGGATCATGCGCGACGACAGCCTTGGAAACCTTGCCGTAGTTGCCGATATCGACGCCTTCCCGCTTTGCCTGGCGGGATACCGGCGGCTGACCGATGCCGCCATGGGCGGCAGCGTTTCCGGGCTGGCGCAGGTTGCCAATCACAAGAACCCCGATCACATCTATGCCGCGCCGATGTTCCTGTCGGTCAGGCGCGACATCTACAAGCAGGCCGGTGCCCCGGACATGAGCCGGACGAACCGCTCGGATGTTGCCCAGATCCTGACCCTCCGCGCCGAAGAGGCAGGGATTCCGGTGTCGCTGATCTGGCCGAAATTCTCCATCTCTCCGCGCTGGAGCCTGGCCCAGTATGGCGTTTACGGGATCGGCACCTTCTACGGAGAGAACGAATTCTTCCACCTGTTCGAGGCGCGCAGGCAGCAATCCATGGAACTGTTCCTGGCGGTCGCCGAAGGGGTTCTTGCGGGGCGCCATGATTTCGACCGTTATTTGGCGATCCTTGATCTGGTGCCGCCGAAGCGGAAGAAATTTCTTGGATTGTTCTGATGGCGCCGGTTCCGGTTTTCGTCATCAACCTTGATGGGTCCGACGACCGGCTGGCCTCGGCCTCGGCCCAGCTCGGGGCGGCGGGGCTCGCGTTCGAGCGCCTGCCCGCCTTCGACGGGCGCAGTTTGCGCCCGGAGGAGTTCCCCGATTACGATGCCCGCGCCGCGCAGCGATACATGGGCCGGCCCCTGCGGGGGGGCGAGATCGGCTGCTATCTCAGCCATCTGCGGGCCGCCCGGCGGGTGGCCGAGGGTGCAGCGCCCTTCGGCATCGTGCTGGAAGATGACATGGAGCTGGTTTCCGGTGCCGCGGAAATCCTTGCGCAGATGATCGGCTGGCTTTCGGCCCGCCCGATCGACTGGGATCTGGTCAATCTTGGCCCGAACAAACACAAGATCTATACGCCGCTGGCCCATTTCGGGGACCCGCAGGCCGGGCATGCGCTTACCCGCGCGCATTATTTTCCGATGATGACCTCGGGTCTCTTGTGGTCGCGGAAGGGGGCGCAGGCCTTCGTTGCCGGGCACGGGCGTATCTTCGCGCCGGTCGACAATTATTTCCGCCACTGGCTGACCCGCAGCGACCGGGGGCTTGCGGTCTGGCCGCCGATCGTGCGCACGACGGGGGTGGAAAGCGACATTTTCGCGGGCAATGTCAGCCGCTCGCGCGAGGGGCGCCATCCGCTTTACGGGCTGATCAAGCAAAGGTGGTTGATGACGGACAAGATCCTGGCCCGCTGGCACAAGCATGCCTTCCGGCGGCAAACGTGAAAGGCCCGGCAAACGCCGGGCCTTTTGCATTTCCGCGCCGCCTTTCAGGCCGGGCGCTTGACGGTGCGCAGGTAGGGCAGTTTCACGTCCACCTCTCCGAAGCGCGCCTTTGCATCCTCGGTCGAGACCGAAAGCGCCACGATCACGTCCTGACCGGGCACCCAGTTGGCCGGGGTGGCGAAGGGGGCGTTGTCGGTGGCCTGCACCGCGTCCAGCGCGCGCAGGATTTCCGCAAAGTTGCGGCCCACCGACATCGGGTAGGTCATCGTCAGGCGTACCTTCTTGTCGGGGCCGATGATATAGACGGTGCGCACCGTGGCGGTGTTCGCGGGCGTGCGCCCCTCGGTCGGCAGGTAGTATTCGGCGGGCAGCATGTCGAAGGCCTTGGCCACCGTCAGGCTGGTGTCGTCGATGATCGGGAAATCCGCCGGCGCGCCGCCAAAGGCTTCAATGTCGCGCTTCCATTTCTGGTGATCCGCGACCGAATCGACCGATACGCCCACAACCTTGGTGTTGCGCCTGGCCCATTCACCGGCCAGCTGTGCCACGGCGCCGAATTCGGTGGTGCAGACCGGGGTAAAGTCGCGCGGGTGGCTGAAAATGATCGCATAGCTGTCGCCGATCCAGTCATGGAACCGGATCTGACCTGCGGTCGAGTCGGCGGTGAAGTCGGGGGCGATGTCGTTGATGCGCAGGCCCATGGTGGTCTCCTTACCTGGATGGTTCGGGCCCTACTTAAGGGGTGAAGAACAAAATTGCATCCCACTGCATTGTGGCGGCTTGAAAATGGGATGAAATAGCGCCCTGCCGTTGCCATCCGAAACAATGTTCTCGTGCATTGCATCCGCCCGTTTCGGATGCCACCTTGCCGCAAACGGAGGCTGGAATGATTTTCAAGCGTGATTTCTACATTGACGGCAGGTGGATCACCCCGGCGGCCGCGCGCGATCATCAGGTGATCGACCCCTCGACCGAAGAACCCTGTGCGGTGATCTCGCTGGGCGATGCGGCCGATACCGATGCGGCGGTGGCCGCGGCCAAGGCGGCGTTGCCGGCCTGGGCGCTGACCGACCCGGCAGGGCGGCTGGCATGCGTCGAACGCATCCTGCAGATCTATCGCGCCCGCGCCGAGGATATGGCCCAGGCGATCAGCCTGGAAATGGGGGCGCCGGTAGATCTGGCGCGGTCCGCACAGGTTGAGGCCGGGGCAAGCCACATCCAGAACTTCATCACCGCCTTCCGCGACTTTCGGTTTCTGCGCCCGCTGGGCCCGCATGCCCCCGGCGCGATGATCGCGATGGAGCCGGTGGGCGTGGTCGGCCTGATCACGCCGTGGAACTGGCCGATGAACCAGGTCACGCTGAAGGTGATCCCGGCGCTGCTGGCGGGCTGCACCATGGTGCTGAAACCGTCCGAAGAATCGCCACTGTCCTCGCTGCTGTTCGCGGAAATCATCGATGCGGCGGGCGTGCCGGCGGGTGTGTTCAACCTGGTGAACGGCGATGGCATGGGGGTCGGCACGCAGCTGTCCACCCACCCGGATGTCGAGATGATTTCTTTCACCGGATCGACCCGCGCGGGCATCGCGATCAGCAAGGCCGCTGCGGATACGCTGAAACGCGTCTGCCTGGAATTGGGCGGCAAGGGTGCGAACCTGATTTTCGCCGATGCCGACGACAAGGCGGTGCAGCGTGGCGTGCGGCATTGCTTCAACAATTCGGGCCAGTCATGCAATGCGCCGACCCGGATGCTGGTGGAACGCGGTATCTATAACCGCGCGGTGGAAATCGCGCGCGAAACCGCCGAGGCCACCAGTGTCGGCCCGGCATCCGAACCCGGGCGGCACATCGGCCCGGTGGTGAACAAGGCGCAGTATGAAAAGATCCAGGGCCTGATCGAAAAGGGCATCGCCGAGGGCGCGCGGCTGGTCGCGGGCGGCCCGGGGCGGCCCGACGGTCTGAACCGGGGCTTCTTCGTGCGCCCCACGGTCTTTGCCGACTGCACCCCCGACATGACGATCATGCGCGAGGAAATCTTTGGCCCCGTCCTGTCGATCATGCCCTTCGACACCGAGGAAGAGGCCCTGCGCATCGCCAACGATACGCCTTATGGCCTGACCAACTATGTCCAAAGCCAGGATGGCGCGCGTCGGAACCGTCTGGCGCGGCTGTTGAAATCCGGCATGGTCGAGATGAACGGCCAAAGCCGGGGCGCGGGCGCGCCCTTCGGCGGTGTCAGGGCCTCGGGGCGGGCGCGCGAGGGCGGGCATTGGGGGATTGAGGAATTTCTCGACGTCAAGTCGATTTCCGGCTGGGCCGACTGACGGCAGCGGGTTGCCCTTGGCCGCGCGGTCCGTCAGTATCGCGCGGCTTTCAAGGAGACTGCCATGACCTTCACCCTCGCCACCTGGAACATCAACTCGGTCCGCCTGCGCGAGGGGCTGGTGGCGCGCCTTCTGGCCGAAGAGGCGCCCGACATCCTGTGCCTGCAGGAATGCAAGAGCCCGGTGGACAAGATCCCGCTCGATGCGTTCCGGGCGCTGGGCTACAACTGGATCGTGGCGCGCGGGCAAAAGGGCTATAACGGCGTGGCGATCCTGTCGCGCCTGCCGATCGCCGAGGCGGGGGCGGGCGATTACGCCGGGCTGGGCCATGCCCGCCATGTGGCCGCGCGGCTGGAAAACGGCGTCACCATCCACAATTTCTATGTCCCCGCGGGCGGCGACATTCCCGACCGCGAACAGAATGTGAAGTTCGGCCAGAAACTGGACTTCCTGACCCATATGCGTGACGATTTCCACGCCGACCGGCCGCAAAAGGCGATCCTTGTGGGCGATCTGAACATCGCCCCGCGTGAGGATGACGTCTGGAACCACAAACAATTGCTGAAGATCGTCAGCCACACCCCGATCGAGGTCGAGCATCTGGCCCAGACCCGGGATGCAGGCCATTTTGTCGACATCACCCGCCAGGACATTCCACAGGGGCTGTTGTATTCGTGGTGGTCCTATCGTTCCCCCGACTGGGATGCTGCCGACAAGGGCCGCCGGCTGGATCACATCTGGGCCACGCCCGACATTTCCAGCGCCGCGCATGGTTCACGCGTGTTGCGGGCGGCGCGGGGATGGGAACAGCCGTCCGATCACGCCCCGGTTTTCGCGACTTTTGATCTCTGACCCTTGGCGGCGGCGCGGCGCGCGCGCATATAGGGAACAACCGATTTCCAGAGGAGCCCGAAGATGTTTGGCACCCAAGCACAACCCGCCCATTCCGAACCCGTGAAAGACGTGACCGAAGCCAATTTCATGGACGAGGTGATCGACAAGTCCATGACCGTCCCGGTGATCGTGGATTTCTGGGCGCCGTGGTGCGGCCCCTGCCGTCAGCTTGGCCCCGCGCTTGAGGCGGCGGTGAATGACGCCAAGGGCAAGGTCGTGATGGTCAAGATCAACGTGGACGAAAACCAGATGATCGCGGGTCAGATGCGGGTGCAGTCGATCCCGACGGTCTATGCCTTCTGGCAGGGTCAGCCGGTCGATGGCTTTCAGGGCGCTTTGCCGGGGTCGGAACTGAAGAAATTCGTTGAAAAGCTGGCCGCTCTGGCCGGTGATGGTGGCCTGGCCGAGGCTGTCGAGGCCGCCGAGACGATGCTGGCCGAAGGCGCGGCCGTGGATGCCGCCGAAACCTTTGCCGCCATTCTGGGCGAGGATGCGGAAAACGCCGATGCCTTTGGCGGGCTGGTGCGCGCGCATATCGCACTGGGCAATCTGGATCAGGCCGATGCCTTCCTGGCCGGTGTGCCCGCCAAGATCGCCACCGCCGCCCCGGTCGAGGCTGCGCGGGCGCAGCTTGCGCTGGCCCGTCAAGCCGCCGAAGCTGGTCCGCTGGGCGAGCTGGAGGCCGCGGTGAATGCCGATCCGGCCAACCATCAGGCCCGCTTCGACTATGCCCAGGCTCTGTTCGCCGCGGGGCAGGTCGAACAGGCGGTCGATCAGCTGCTGGACCTGTTCCGCCGCGACCGCGACTGGAACGAAGGGGCGGCAAAGACGCAGCTGTTCACCATCTTCGATGCGCTCAAGCCCACCGACCCGATCGTGCAGAAGGGGCGTCGTCGCCTGTCGTCGATGATATTTGCCTAAGGTCGCGTGCGACCTAGGTTCTTGACGATGATAAAGCCCGGCGACCTGCCCGATACCATTCCCTTGTTCCCGTTGACCGGGGCGCTGCTGTTGCCGCGCGCCCGGTTGCCCCTGCATATCTTCGAACCGCGTTATCTGCAGATGCTGGAAGATTGCATGAAGACCCCCACCCGGCTGATCGGCATGATCCAGCCGCGCAAGGGCCCGCATGGCGAGGCGCGGATGAACGCCATCGGCTGCGCGGGCCGGTTGACCGGGTTTTCGGAAACCGAGGACGGGCGCTACATGATCACCCTCTCGGGTATCTCGCGGTTTCGTCTGATGCGTGAGGTCACCGGCTTTACCCCCTATCTCCGCGCCGAGGTCGGCTGGTCTGATTTCACCCGCGATCTGGGCCGGGCCGAAACCGACCCCGGCTTTGATCGCGACGGGTTTCTGGACCTGCTGGGCCGCTATTTCGCCGCGCAGGGCCTTGATACCGACTGGGAGGCACTGCGCGAGGCCGAAGATGAATTGCTGCTGAATTCGCTGTCGATGATGCTGCCGCTGGAACCCGAGGACAAGCAGGCCCTGCTGGAGGCGCCGGCCCTGCAGAACCGGCGCGAGACATTGGTGACGCTGCTGGAATTCGCCCTGCATGGCGGTGGGGAAGAGAGGTTGCAGTGACCGATCCGCGACAGCCCTATGACCGCCGCATGCTGGAGGCGCTGGTCTGCCCGGTCACCCAGACGACGCTACAGTTCGATGCCGACCGGATGGAACTTGTCTCGAAGGCTGCGGGTCTTGCCTATCCGATCCGCGGTGGCATCCCGATCATGCTTGAGGATGAGGCCCGCCGCCTGGATTAAAGCGGCAGGCCCTGCAGCAGGCGTGGCAGATCGCCCGACAGGCCCGCGGCCTGCCGCATGAAGCCGCGCCGCAACGGCCCGATCGCCTGCACCACCCCCATGCCAAGGTCACGGCCCAGGCGCAGAATGGGGTTGTCGTTGGAAAACAGCCGGTTCATCGCATCCATCCCCAAGGCCAGGGTGGTCGCATCGAACCGCCGCCAGCCCTGATAGCGTTCCAGAACGTCGATCGCGCCGATATCCTCACCTCGCCGCATCGCCTCGACCAGAACCTCGGCAAGCGCCGCCACATCGCGCAGGCCCAGGTTCAGGCCCTGCCCGGCGATCGGGTGGACGCCATGCGCCGCATCGCCCACCAGCGCCACGCGCGGGGTGACATAGGCATTGGCCAGCGTCAGGTTCAACGGATAGCTGAAGCGGGGCCCGGCCAGCCGGATCTGTCCCAGAAAATCACCAAAGCGGGGGCGTAGCACCGCCAGGAAATCGTCATCATCCAGCGCGGCGATGGTTGCGGCATTCGCGGCGGCCTCGCTCCAGACGATGGAACAGCGGTTGCCCGGCAGCGGCAGGATCGCCAGCGGCCCGGTGGGCATGAAGAACTGATGCGCGATGCCGTGGTGGGGCTTTTCATGTTCAATCGCCGCGACCAGCGCGACCTGACCATAATCCCAGCCGCTGCGGGTGATGCCGGCGCGTTCGGCCACCCCCGATTTCCGCCCATCCGCCCCCACCAGAATGCGCGCGGACAGGGTGCGCCCGTCCGACAGGGTGACGCTGATCCCGCCGGGGGCGACCTCTTGGGCGGTGACGGCGGTGTCATGGATCAGGGTGATCCCCGGCGTGGCCCGCATGGCGGAAAGGAAGGCGCGATACAGGAAGCGGTCTTCCAGCATGTAGCCCACGGGGCCGCTGTCCAGTTCGCGGCTGTCGAAATGCAAAAAGAAAGGCGCGGGGCCTTCGCCGGCATGGCCATCGCTGGCCTTGACCTCGTTCAGGCGCTGCGCCTGATCGGCGACCGCAGGCCAGATGTCGATCGCGGCCAGAAGTTTCTGCGAGGCGATCGCCAGCGCATAGGCGCGCCCGTCGAATGCATCCCCGCCCCGGCGGCGCGCGGGGGCGGCATCGACCACCGTCACCGAAAGCCCGGCCCGGGCCAGCGCCAGCGCCAAGGCCGGGCCGTTCAGCCCGCCGCCTGCAATGATCACGTCGGAATCATGTTTCATGCCCGCCAATATGGCGTGACGGGCGGGATTGTCCATGCGTGGCCTTGTCGCTAGCGTGGCGCAAAGCGGAGGGCGCGGGATGGATTGGCACAGGCTGACAGCGGCAGAACAGGGGCGGGCGATTGCCGCAGGCAAGCTGGACCCGGTTGAACAGGTTGACGCCTATCTGGAGGCCGCGGGCGGGCCTGACGGCGCGCGCATCTATGCCCGCCTGACCCCGGACCGTGCCCGGGCCGAGGCGCAGGCCGCGCGTGCCCGCGCCCGCCAGGGTGTGCGGCGTGGCCCGCTGGATGGTGTGGCGCTGTCGTGGAAGGATCTGTTCGACAGCGCAGGCGTTGGCACCGAGGCAGGCTCGCGCCTGCTGGCGGGGCGCATCCCGCGAACGGATGCGGCGGTCCTGGCCATGGCGACGTTGCAGGGCACGGTCTGCCTGGGCAAGACGCATATGACCGAGCTGGCCTTTTCCGGCCTGGGTGTGAACCCGATGACCGCGACGCCCCCCAATGCCCACGATCCGCGGCTGGCGCCGGGGGGGTCGTCTTCGGGCGCGGCTGTGTCGGTCGCGCTGGGCATGGCCGCGGCGGCGGTTGGGTCCGATACCGGGGGGTCGGTGCGCCTTCCGGCGGCATGGAACGACCTGGTGGGGCTGAAAACCACGCATGGGCGGTTGTCGCTGCGGGGCACGGTGCCGCTGTGCGCGCGCTTTGACACGATCGGCCCCATCGCCCGCAGCGTCGAGGATTGCGCGCTGCTGCTGGCCGCGCTGGACGGGGCCCCGGCGCCCGATCTGCGCGGGGCTGATCTGAAACCGGCCCGGCTGCTGGTGCTGGAGGGGCTGCCCCTTGATGGCGCGCGCGACGCGCCCGTGAAGGGGTTTGAGGCTGCCGTTGATCGCCTGGCCCGCGCTGGCGCCCGGATCGACCGGCGCGCCCTGCCGATGGTTGCCCCGGCGATGGACCTGTCGCCCATCCTGTTCGCGCCCGAAGCCTATGGCCTGTGGAAGGACGTGATCGAGGCCGCCCCCGGCAAGATGTTCCCCCCGATCCTGGAACGGTTCCGGGGCGGGGCCGGGGTGGCGGCCTGTGATTATGTGGCCGGCTGGGCGGCGCTTGAAGGCCACCGCGCCGCCTATCTTGCCGCTACGGCGGGCTATGATGCCGTGCTTGTGCCCACCGCGCCGATCCTGCCCCCCGATGCCGAACGGCTGCTGCAGGATCCCGCCTATTTCGCGGCGGAAAACCTGCTGGCGCTGCGCAACACCCGGATCGGCAACATCCTGGGCCTGTGCGTGCTGACGCTGCCCACCGGGGTGCCCTGCACCGGCATAAGCCTGATGGCGGCCCCCGGTGCCGAACACCGCCTGTTGCGCCTTGGCATCGCCGCCGAGGCGGCGCTTGGCTGAAAAGACACATATCCGCCGGTCAAGGGGCGGGGTTTTATCGCTTTTTCTGGACGTCACGGCCCGGCTTGGCTAACCTGACCGCCAAACGGGGCGAAACGACCCCGATGATGAGGCATGTTATGGCATTTCCCGAGCGGTTTTCGAACCTGCCCGAATACGCATTTCCGCGTTTGCGGAAGCTTCTCGACGTGCACGCGCCGGGGGCGGACCCGATCGCCATGACGATTGGGGAACCGCGCCACCCGATGCCGGGGTTCGTGGCCGATACGCTGGCCGCGCATGTGGCGGAATTCGCGGTCTACCCGCCCAACGACGGCTCGCCCGAGCTGTTGGCGGCGGTGTCCGGCTGGCTGAAGGGACGTTATCGCGCCGATGTGGCGCCAGAGCGGATCATGGCGCTGAACGGCACGCGCGAAGGGCTGTTCAACGCCGCCATCGCGTTGTGCCCGGAAACCAAGAACGGCCAGCGCCCCGTGGTGCTGATCCCCAACCCGTTCTATCAGGTCTATGCCGTTGCCGCCCTGACCGTCGGCGCCGAGCCGCTGTTCGTGCCCGCGACCGAGGACACCGGCTTTCTGCCCGATTACGCCAGCCTGCCCGCATCGGTTCTGGACCGGGTTGCGATCGCCTATCTGTGCTCGCCGGCCAATCCGCAGGGCGCGGTTGCTTCGCGCGCGTATCTGTCAACCTTGCTGAAACTGGCCGAGAAGCATGATTTCCGCATCTTTGCCGATGAATGCTATTCTGAAATCTGGCGCGACGTTGCCCCGCCGGGTGCCCTTGAGGTGGCCCATGACGAAGGCCACGATCCGGAACGCGTGGTGATCTTTCATTCGCTGTCCAAGCGGTCCAACCTGCCGGGCCTGCGGTCGGGCTTTTGCGTCGGGGGGCCGGAATCCATGCGCCGCATCCGTCAGTTGCGGTCCTATGCAGGGGCGCCGCTGCCGCTGCCGATCCAGCGTGTGTCGGAACGCGCCTGGGGGGATGAGACCCATGTGGCCGAAAACCGCGTGCTTTATAATGAGAAATTCGCCGATGCCGAACGCATCTTTGCGGGCATCAATGGCTATCGCACCCCGGAGGGGGGCTTTTTCCTGTGGCTGCCGGTCGAGGATGGCGAGGCGGCAGCCCTGAAGCTGTGGCGCGAGACGGGGGTGCGGGTGTTGCCCGGCGCCTATCTGTCGCGCGAGGTTGATGGTTTCAATCCCGGCAAGGGATATATCCGGGTGGCCCTGGTCGCCCCAAAAGAAGAAACGCAGCGCGGGCTGATCAAGCTGCGCGACTGCCTTTACGCGTGAGGACGGGCAGAGATGGCATCCTATCAGATAAGGCAGCGCGACCCCCTTCTGGACCAGAACACCCAGGCCGCCCTTGAACGGCGTGGCAAGGAATTGCTGGGCGGGGTTCTGGTGGTTCTTGGTCTGCTGGTCGGCCTGATGCTGGGCAGCTATTCGCCTGATGACCCAAGCTGGATGGCGGCGTCGGACGCGCCGGTGAACAACCTTCTGGGCCGGCTTGGGGCGGGTATTGCCTCGCCGCTTTACATCATCGTGGGCTATGCCTGCTGGCTGCTGCCGCTGGGTCTTGTCGCCTGGGGATTGCGCTTTGTGCTGCACCGGGGCGAGGAACGCGCGATGGCCCGCGTCATTTTTCTGCCGATCGCGGTGGTGCTGGCCTCGGCCTATTCCTCGATGCTGGTGCCGGGCGCCGGATGGGGGCAGGTGTTTGGTCTGGGTGGCCATTTCGGCGACATGATCGCGGGATTGTTCGTGGAACTTTCCCCGGTCTCGTCCAGCTTCGGGCTGAAGCTGATGTCGCTGATCTTCGCCTTTGGCATGGTGGCGATGGCTGTGTTCGTGCTGGGCTTTGACCGGGCTGAATTGCAGATGATCCTGCGGTTTCTGATCCTGGGCAGCATCACCAGCTATGCCCTGGTGATGCATGCGCTGGGGCGCGGGGCCGCAGCCTCGGTGCGGGCGGCGCAGATGGCGCAGGAACGTGCCCGCCAGCGCCGGGCCGAGGCAAGGGACCGGGCCGATGATCTGGCAACCTGGCAGGCCCAGCAGGCCGCCTGGGATGCCAGCCAGACGGGCTTTGCCCCGCAGGCGCAGCCCGAGCGCGCGGGCCTGATCTCGCGGATCCGCCGCGCGGTCGAGCCCGAGCCCTATGCCAGCCCCGACGACCTTGAACCCGAACTGATCGAGGTTCATCGTGATTGGCCGGGGACCCCGGCTGCGGCCCCGTCGGAAGACCGCATCCGCGCGCGCATCGCACAGGCCGTGCGCACCCATGCCACCACGACCCCCCCGCTGCGGGCCGAACCGCAGATGGCGTCGGGTATCGCCGATCCGATGCAGGGCTTTGCGCCGGATCAGCCCGCCCCCCGCCCGGCTGATCCGCGCCTGGACGCCGCGGCGATGGAGGCGGCGGCGCCGGTCCCCGCTGCCCCGGCCCCCGCTGCGCCCGCGTCGGTTCTGGCCGCTGTGGCGTCGCGCCTTGCACGGGCGGGCAAGCCCGCCGCGCCGGTGCTGCGTGCCGAGCCACCGTTGAAGGCCACACCCCGTTTCATGCCGGGCAGCGCGCCGCAGCCTGCGGTGCTGCACGAACCGCGCCCCGAGCCTGTGCTGACGGCCCCGATGGCTGCCTCCGAGCCTGTGCAAACGGCCCCGGTCTGGACCCCCGAGCCGCAGGCGCCCCTTGCCGCGCCGCAGCAGGACGACTGGGCGGATGAGGCCGATTTCGACCGCAATGCCTTTGCCTCGCTGGATGAGGAGGACGATTTTGCCGATCCGCCGCCGCGGGTGGAACTGTCGCGCAAGGTGATCCCTGCCACGCCTGAGGCGCGCCGCGTGGTGATGCCCGCGAAAAAGCCGGTCGCCCCGTCGCGGCAGGCTATGGCCGAGGCGCAGCCCGCGTTGAAATTCGATGCCGACCCGCAGCACATCTACGAAGCGCCGCCGCTGTCGCTTTTGACCAACCCCGCCACGGTTCAGCGCCATTCGCTGTCCGATGAGGCGTTGGAAGAAAACGCGCGGATGCTGGAAAACGTTCTGGACGATTATGGCGTCAAGGGTGAGATCGTCAGCGTCCGGCCGGGCCCCGTGGTCACCATGTACGAACTGGAACCCGCGCCGGGCCTGAAGGCCAGCCGGGTGATCGGGCTGGCAGATGATATCGCGCGGTCGATGTCGGCGCTGTCGGCGCGGGTGTCCACCGTGCCGGGGCGCAGCGTGATCGGGATCGAACTGCCCAACGCGCACCGCGAAAAGGTGGTGCTGCGCGAAATTCTGTCGGCGCGCGATTTCGGTGACAGCAACATGCGCCTGCCGCTGGCGCTGGGCAAGGATATCGCGGGCGAACCCGTGGTGGCGAACCTGGCCAAGATGCCCCACCTGCTGATTGCCGGGACCACGGGTTCGGGCAAGTCGGTGGCGATCAACACGATGATCCTGTCACTGCTGTACAAGCTGTCGCCCGAGGAATGCCGGCTGATCATGATCGATCCCAAGATGCTGGAACTGTCGGTCTATGACGGTATCCCGCATCTGCTTTCGCCCGTGGTGACGGACCCGAAAAAGGCCGTCGTGGCGCTGAAATGGGTCGTGGGCGAGATGGAGGAACGCTATCGCAAGATGTCCAAGATGGGCGTTCGGAACATCGAGGGCTATAACGGCCGCGTCCGCGAGGCGCTGGCCAAGGGCGAGACCTTCAAGCGCACGGTGCAGACCGGCTTTGACGAGGAAACCGGCGAACCCGTGTTCGAGACGGATGAATTCCAGCCCCAGCCGATCCCCTATATCGTCGTCATCGTCGACGAGATGGCCGACCTGATGATGGTCGCCGGCAAGGAAATCGAGGCCTGTATCCAGCGTCTGGCGCAGATGGCGCGGGCAAGCGGCATTCACCTGATCATGGCGACGCAGCGGCCTTCGGTCGATGTCATCACCGGCACGATCAAGGCGAACTTCCCGACCCGGATTTCCTTCCAGGTGACATCGAAGATCGACAGCCGCACGATCCTGGGCGAACAGGGCGCCGAACAGCTGCTGGGCATGGGCGACATGCTGTATATGGCCGGCGGCAGCCGCATCACCCGTATCCACGGCCCCTTTGTCAGCGACGAAGAGGTCGAGGAAATCGTGAACCACCTGAAATCCTTTGGCCCGCCGGAATACATGTCCGGCGTGGTCGAAGGCCCCGATGATGAGGTGGCATCCGATATCGACGCGGTGCTGGGCCTGGGCGGGAATACCGATGGCGAGGATGCGCTGTACGATCAGGCGGTGGCGATCGTGATCAAGGATCGGAAATGCTCGACCTCCTATATCCAGCGCAAGCTGGGCATCGGCTATAACAAGGCCGCGCGGCTGGTGGAACAAATGGAAGATCAGGGCGTTGTCACCCCTGCCAACCACGTCGGCAAACGCGAAATCCTTGTGCCCGAACAATAAGGGCGCGACATCGTGAACAAGGGCCCCGCCAGACGTGATCGGGCGGGGCTTTCTTATGGCCGCCAAGCGGCTAGATAGGGGATATGAAAATGCTTCGCTTCGCCCTTGCGCCCGTTCTGTCGCTTGCCCTTGCGGTCCCGGCTTTCGCCGAGAAGATCCCGCTGGGTGAACTGTCGCGCTACCTCAATGGGCTCCGGACGGCCGAGGCCGACTTTACCCAGGTGAATGCCGATGGCACGATTTCGACCGGCAAGCTGTTCATTCAGCGTCCCGGCCGGGTGCGGTTCGAATATGCCCCGCCCGACAAGACGCTGGTGCTGGCCAGCGGCGGGCAGGTGGCGATCTTCGATGCCAAGTCGAACCAGCCGCCGGAACAATACCCGCTGTCGCGCACGCCGCTGAACCTGATCCTGGCGCAGAATGTCGATCTGGGCCGTGCGCGGATGGTGGTGGGCCATACCGCCGATGACAAGACCACCTCGATCGTCGCGCAGGACCCCGAGCACCCGGAATACGGTACCATCCGTATGGTCTTTACCGCTGCGCCCACGGAACTGCGCCAATGGGTGATCACCGATAACACCGGCGGGCAGACGACGGTTATCCTGGGCGATTTGCAAAAGGGGCAAAGCTATGCACCCAGCATGTTCAGCATCACCCTGGAGGCTGACAAGCGCGATTGACCGGCGTGCGCCTGGCCCTAGCGGCGGCAGGACGCAAGCTGTTGCTGATACAGGTTCGCCCGTGCCTGAACGCGATCAGCCACCGCAACCAGCCAGCCCTTTGTATTATAACTGCTGCGGGCATAGCCCGAACGCCCCTCGTGATAGGCAAGGTACTGATTGCGCGCATCATATTTGGAAATGCCCAGCCGCGCCTGGCTTTCATGCATGTACCAGCCCATGAAATCGGTGGCATCCGCGATCCGGTCGCGCCTGGCGCTGCGCTTGCCGGTGGCGCGGCGGTATTCGTCCCAGGTACCATCCAGCGCCTGGCTATAGCCATAGGCCGAGCTTTGCCGCCCCATCGGGATCACCCCCAGCGCGAAACGAAAGGGGGTGCGCGCATTGCCGATGAATTTGGATTCCTGATGGATCGTGGCCATCTGCACCGCCACCGGAACGCCCCAACGCTGCTCGGTTCGCTTCATGGCGGTGTAATACTGGGGTCGCTCACGCACCAGTGCGCAGGCATTGTCCAGATTGCGCGGGGCTGAATTGTTGCCACCGCCGCAAGAGGCGACAAGAAGCACGATGGCTACCTTCAGGAACTTGTTCATGACTGCTCTGCCCGATCGGATCTGTTTTCCCTTCTTTTAAAGGAAAACCCGCCGATGGGAAATCACGAAAGCGGCGCGGCGTTCACAGACTGTTTCCGGCGCGCCCTGCCTGGGGCGGTGGACAAAGGGGCGGGCAAGGGATTAGTAACGTGAATCATGGGGTCAACGATGCTGACGACGCGGGCAAAATATCATCTGGGCCAGGTGGTCCGCCACCGGAAGCATCCCTTCCGGGGGGTGATCTTTGACGTCGACGCGATGTTTTCCAACACGCAGGAATGGTACGACGCCATCCCCGAAGACAGCCGCCCGGCCAAGGACCAGCCCTTCTATCACCTGCTGGCCGAGAATGATCACAGCTATTACGTCGCCTATGTGTCCGAACAGAACCTGGAGGCCGACGAATCCGGCGAGCCGGTCGACCACCCGGACCTGCAAGACCTGTTCGGAGAGTTCGAGGACGGTTTCTACCCGCTGCAGTTCCAGCTGAACTGATCCTCAGCCCGCGCTTTCCGCCGCCGCCACGTTTTGCTTCACGGCCAGAAAACTGTCCGGCGTGACGGAAATCGAATCGATCCCGGCCGCTACCAGAAGCCGCGCGAAATCGGGATCATTGCTGGGGGCCTGGCCGCACAGGCCGATCTTGCGCCCTGCCGCCCGCGCCCGCGCGATCACTGTTTCGATCATCCACATCACAGCCGGATCGCGTTCACGAAACAGCCCCGCAAGCCGGTCGCTGTCACGGTCAACGCCCAGAACCAGCTGCGTCAGATCGTTCGACCCGATCGAGAAGCCATCAAATCGCGCCGCAAACTCTTCGGCAAGGATCACGTTTGAGGGGATTTCGCACATGACATAGACCTGAAGGCCGTTCCGGCCCCGTTTCAGCCCGTTTTCGTCCATCACCGCCAGGACGCGGTCGGCCTCTTCGGGGGACCGGCAGAAGGGGATCATCACGATGACATTATCGAATCCCATCTGTTCGCGCAGATGCCGGATGGCGCGGCATTCCAGCGCGAAACCGTCACGATACGCATCGGAATAGTAGCGCGAGGCGCCGCGGAAGCCGATCATCGGGTTTTCCTCGGCGGGTTCGAACTGGCGCCCGCCCAGCAGATCGGCATATTCGTTTGTCTTGAAATCGCTCATCCGCACGATGACCGGGCGCGGATACCAGGTCGCCGCGATGCGTGACAGGCCGCGCGCGAGCGTCTGCACGAAATAGTCGCACCGATCGGCAAAACCGCGGGTCAGGCGTGCGATTTCCTGACGGGCGGCACTGTCCTGCAACTGGTCGAACCGGGTCAGCGCCAGCGGATGCACCCGCACGGTGTTCGAGATCACGAATTCCATCCGCGCAAGGCCGACCCCGTCCACCGGCAGCCGCCACCAGCGCGCCGCCGCCGCCGGGTTGGCGATGTTCAGCATCACCTGCGTGCGCGTGGGGGGCACCGAATCGAGACGCAGATCCTCAACCTCGAATTCTGCCACGCCGTCATAGACGAAACCTTCCTCGCCCTCGGCGCAAGAGACGGTGACCGACTGCCCGTCATGCAAGACCCGCGTCGCATCGCCGCTGCCGACGATGGCGGGCAGGCCCAGTTCACGGCTTACGATCGCGGCATGGGATGTGCGCCCGCCGTGGTCGGTGATGATGGCCGCGGCGCGCTTCATCACCGGCACCCAGTCCGGATCGGTGGTGCCCGTCACCAGAACCGCACCATCGACGAAACGGTCGATATCGGCGGCGCTTTCGATCAGGCAGACCTCGCCTGTCGCAACCGCATCGCCCACGCTGAGCCCGGACAGAAGCTTTTGCCCCTTCGAGGTGATCCGATAGGACCGCAAGGCGCCGATATCGGCGCGCGACTGTACCGTTTCGGGCCGGGCCTGGACGATGTAGATCACGCCGGTTTCCCCATCGCGCGCCCATTCCATATCCATCGGCTGGCCGTAATGCGCCTCGATCACGCGGGCCTGACGCGCAAGATCCAGGATCTCGGCATCCGACAGCACAAAACTTTCCCGCTCCGCCCGCGATGTGGGCAGATTGCGCGTGGCCAGCCCTTCGCGCGCGTAAACCATCTTGCGTTCCTTGGTCCCGCATCGTTTTTCCAGAACCGGGGTCAGGCCAGGGCGATCAAGGAAGGGCTTGAACACCTGATATTCATCGGGATTTACAGCGCCTTGCACGACGTTTTCCCCCAGACCCCAGGCCGCGTTGATCAACACCACGCGGTCAAAGCCCGTTTCCGTGTCGATCGAAAACATGACCCCCGCCCCGCCCAGATCGGCACGGACCATCATCTGCACGCCAATCGACAGGGCGACCTTTTCATGTGCGAAACCCTTTATCGTCCGGTAGCTGATCGCCCGGTCGGTGAACAACGAGGCAAAGCAACGCCGGCAGGCTTCCAGCAGTGCGGCTTCGCCGCGGATGTTCAGAAAGGTTTCCTGCTGGCCCGCGAAACTGGCATCGGGCAGATCCTCGGCGGTGGCGGACGACCGAACCGCAACCGCGGGCTCTGCCTGGCCAACCCGGGTTCCAAGCCTGCGATAGGCGCCCAGAATCTCGGTGCGCATCGCCTCGGGCCACTCACCGTCCAGAATCGCTGCGCGGATCGCCTGGCCGCAGGCCTGCAAGGTCCTGCGCCCGGCCTTCAACTCGGCCAGCTCGGCCCGTATCGTCGTTTCCAGATTGTTCGCCGCCAGAAAGCGCCGATAGGCCCCGGCCGTGGTCGCGAACCCATCCGGAATCCGAATGCCTTTGGGGGCCAGTGCCTGCACCATTTCCCCCAAAGAGGCATTCTTGCCGCCAACGATGGCCACATCCTGCCGCGAAACCTCTTCGAACCACAGAAGTGTCGCCCCATTGCCAGCCATGTCGCCCCCCGAATCCCCTGCTTTCGGGCGATTGTCAGGCCTTGACCCGATATGTGGCAAGGCCTGCGTTCGCGGGCGCTACGGGACGGCTGCAGGCGCCGGCGCGACAAGCGGGATGCGGAACGCCAGCAGATTGCGGCTGCCTTCGCGATGATAGCCCAAATCTTCGGCCAGATCGCGGATCAGGCACCAGCCAAAACCACCCTCGGGCAGGCTTGCCGGGTCGGGGCGGCTTTGCGCCGGATCGGCAGGGTTCAGCAGTGCCGATGCCGGAAGCGCCACGCCATCATCGCTGACCGAACAGCTCAGCCCCCGGCGATCCCGCACGATCGACAGGGTGATGGTGCCGGGCAGGCCGTCGCCATAGCCATGTTCGACGATATTGTTCAGCACTTCCGCCAGGATCAGTTCCAGGGTTCCGGCCTCATCCTCGCGCAGTTGGCGCAGGAACCGGGCCAGTGCGGCGCGCAGTGCCCGGCGCACCGACATGGGGTCGGCGACAAAGCTGTGGTGAAATATCTGCGGGTCATGGCGCGCGCCGGCCCGGCGAAACGCCTCTTTTTCGGCAATGCGGTTAGCCAGCATCGCGCACCCCCATCGCCATCGCGTCCGCCACGGTCGCATGAATGCGAAAGACCGTGTCCATCCGGGTCAGGTGAAAGACCTTCTGCACATTGGGCGTCAGGCCTGCCAGATCCAGTTGCCGCCCGGGCGCCAGCATTTTCATGACGGAAACCACCGCGCCCAGGCCCGAACTGTCCAGAAACCCGATTGCGGACATGTCCAGAATGACCCGTTGCGCGGGTTGGGTCATGATATCGCGCATCTGGTCCTTGAAGCGAATCGCATTCGCCGCATCAAGCCGTGCCTCATCCACCTGCACCACAAGGGTGCCGTTCCGGGCTTCGGCGAAAAGGTTCATCTTGGGCCTCCAGCACAGCTTTTCCGCGATCAGGCTAGACGCGAATGCTTACTTTTCGGTATCCGGGTTCAAGGTTGCTTGTGGGAGGCGCAGATGGACAAGGTGGTGATCGTGGGCGCGGCGCGCACGCCGATGGGGGGACTTCAGGGCAGCTTTGCCGATGTCCCTGCGGCAACGCTTGGCGGGGCGGCGATCGCGGCGGCGCTGGCACGCGCCAGCGTGGCGCCCGACCGGATCGAGGAATTGGTGATGGGCTGCGTCTTGCCCGCGGGGCAGGGGCAGGCCCCGGCCCGGCAGGCGGGCTTCGCCGCGGGCCTGCCGCAGGGTGTGCCGGCGACAACGCTTAACAAGATGTGCGGTTCGGGGATGAAGGCGGCGATGGTCGCCTTCGACCAGATCGCCTCGGGCAGTACCGGGTTGATGGTCGCGGGCGGCATGGAAAGCATGACCAACGCCCCGTATCTTCTGCCCAGGCTGCGCGGGGGGGCGCGGCTGGGCCATGCGCAGGCGCTGGATCACATGTTTCTGGATGGCCTGGAAGATGCCTATGACAAGGGCCGCCTGATGGGCACCTTCGCCGAGGATTGCGCCGGGGCCTTCGGTTTCACCCGCGCCGCCCAGGATGATTATGCGCTGGCCTCGCTGACCCGCGCCAGGGCGGCGCAGGCCAGTGGCGCCTTTGCCGCGGAAATCATCCCCGTCACGGTGACCGGGCGCAGCGGCGAACGTATCGTCGCCGAAGATGAACAGCCCGGCCTTGCACGGCCGGAAAAGATCCCGGCGCTGAAACCCGCTTTTCGCGCAGGCGGCACTGTGACGGCGGCGAATTCCTCGTCTATCTCGGATGGGGCGGCGGCACTGGTGCTTGCCTCGGAACGGGCCGCGCAGGCCCGGGGACTGGCGATCCGCGCCCGCATTCTGGGCCACGCCAGCCACGCCCAGGCCCCCGGCGACTTCCCTACCGCGCCGGTCCCTGCCGTGGAAAAGCTGATGGCCCGCCTGGGTTGGACCCCTGCGGATGTCGACCTGTGGGAGGTGAACGAGGCCTTCGCCGTCGTCCCCATGGCCTTCATGGTGCGGCTGGGCATCGCGCATGAGGTGGTGAATGTGAACGGCGGCGCCTGCGCGCTTGGGCACCCGATCGGCGCCTCGGGCGCGCGCATCATCGTCACGCTGCTTCACGCACTGGAGGCGCGGGGCTTGAAACGTGGCATCGCCGCGATCTGCATCGGCGGCGGCGAGGGCACGGCCATCGCCATCGAACGGGCCTGATCTTCGGATTTGTCCAAATATCCTCGGGGGGTGCGGGGGGCAGACAGCCCCCCGTTCCCGCCCCAAGCCAAAGGCGCCCCATGCGTGCAGATTACCCCAGCCTCGCCCGTCAGATCGCGGCCCTGACCCAGGGTGAAACCGACGAAATCGCCCTGATGGCCACCGTCGTGGCCGAGCTGCATCACGCCGACGACCGCTTTGACTGGACCGGCTTCTACCGCGTTACCGCACCCGGCGTGCTGAAGATTGGTCCCTATCAGGGTGGCCATGGCTGCCTGGTGATTCCCTTCACCCGCGGGGTCTGCGGCGCGGCGGCGCGCACGGGCGCGGTGCAGATCATCCCGGATGTCGAGGCTTTCCCCGGCCATATCGCCTGTTCTTCCTCGACCCGGTCGGAACTTGTCCTGCCGGTATTCGGCAGGGGCGGGCGGCTGATCGGCGTTCTGGATATCGACAGCGACCTGCCCGCGGCCTTTGATGAAACCGATGCCGCGGCCCTTGCCGCGATCCTGCACGATGTGTTCGCCCCGATCTGAGGCATGTTTCCAAAACGGCCACTTGCGGCTAAATCCGGGGGGAACGGGGCACATCAGGGGCGGCGATCATGTGGGATGTGTTGATGGCCTTTCCGGCCGAAAGCCTGATCGCCTTCACGATTGGCGGGCTGATCCTGAACGTGGCGCCGGGGCAGGACGTGTTCTTCGCCACGGCCTGCGGGGTTCAGGGCGGCCCCCGGGCGGGCGCGATGGCAGGCTTGGGCGTCGGCCTGGGGGTGGTCTGGCATGTCACGCTGGCGGCGCTGGGGCTGTCGGCGCTGATCGCCGCCCATCCCGGCGCGCTGATCGCGATCAAATGGGCCGGGGCGGGCTATCTGGTCTGGCTGGCATGGAAATCCTGGCGCGCGGGCAATGGCGGCGCGGGTGCGCGCGGCATCCATGACCCGCTGCGCGCGATTGCGCGGGGGTTCCTGTCAAACGCGCTGAACCCGAAACCGGTGCTGTTCATCCTGGCCTTTCTGCCACAGTTCACCCGGCCCGACTATGGGCCCATCTGGCAGCAGGTTCTGATACTTGGCGGCATCTTCGCCGTCACCGGAACGCTGGTCACGATGGGCTATGGCCTGGTGGCCGGCTGGCTGGGCCGGTCGCTGTCTGCGCGCATGGGGATCATGAACAAGATCGCCGCGGTCATGTTCGGCGGGCTTGCGCTGCGGCTTGTGATCGCTTGACGCGGTCGCACGGGCAGGGCAAGCCCCGCCCATGACCGAGTTTCGCTATTCCCCCCCGGCTGATCCGCCGCGCATCCTGCATGCCGATCACGAAATTCTTGTGGTGGACAAGCCTGCGGGGCTGTTGTCCGTGCCTGGCCGGGGCGAGGACCGGGCGGATTGCCTGATCGCGCGCCTGCGTGTCCTGTTCCCCGAGGTGTTGCTGGTGCATCGGCTGGATCTGGACACGTCGGGCGTGATGGTTTTTGCCCTGACGCCGCATGCGCAACGCGTTCTTGGCCGCCAGTTCGAGGAACGGCAGACGAAAAAGGTCTATCTCGCGCGGTTATGGGGGCATCTGGAACCCAGGGCGGGCCGGGTCGATCTGCCGCTGATCGTGGATTGGCCGAACCGCCCGCGCCAGCATGTGAATCACGAAATCGGCCGCCCCGCGCAGACCGACTGGCGTGTCATCCGCCACGATCTGGATGGCACCACACGGGTGCGGCTGATGCCACTGACCGGGCGCAGTCATCAGCTGCGCGTGCACATGATGGAACTGGGCCATCCGATCCTGGGCGATCCGCTTTATGCCAGCGGTCCCGCGCGGAACTTTCCGCGCCTGATGCTGCATGCCGAATCGCTGCGTTTGCGCCACCCCGACAGCGGCAAGCACATGACCTTCACCGCCCCCTGTCCGTTCTGAGGGGTCAGCGCAGGCGGTCGGTCTTGGCCAGATGATCGGCCTGTGTTTCCATGGCCTGCAGCCAGCGCCGCACCAGCCGTTCGTCATGGGGCGCGGAATGGACCCCGGCGGGGATTTCGCGCGCCAGGATCGCCTCGACCGCCAGGGCCACCGGCCCCGATACCAGCCGCGCCATCGCCGACCCGCGCGCATCGCCGCGCGCATCCAGTGTCCAGGTCTTGTGCCAGACGGGCCGGCCATCCCGGCTGACCGCCATATCGACGATCAGCACGACGCGGTCTGGCTCATCCGGGTCATAGGCGTTTTCACGGCCCAGCCGGTCGGCCAGGCGGGTCAGCCGGGCCTCGGCCTCGGGGTCTTCGCGGTCCAGCGCGTCAAAGACCGGGCGCCAGGCCTCGGCCCAGCCCAGCAGGCGCAGCGTGCTGCGGGCGAAATCCTCGATCCGCCAGGCTGGGTCAAAGCGGTAATCCGCGATGAAGGGGATCGAATCGCGATTGGGATAGGCCTCGAAGGTTTCGGGCCGGGGCAGGGGGGCGTCATAGCGGCGGATCGCATCCCAGGGCCGGGCGACCGACAGCGTGGTGAAATGGCGGATCGAGCGTGACGGCGCCCGCAGCGCCTTCAGCACGCCCAGGGGGGACCAGCTGAACTTGTAGCGAAAGGCATTGGGGCGGGCGGGAAAGCCGCCGCAGCATGACTGAAACGAAATCGTGTTGCCAGGCGCGACCATTCCGCTGGCGCGGTAGTCGGCCACAAGATCATGTGCCATCAGGTGATCGATCCCGGGATCAAGGCCAACCTCGCCCACCAGCGCCACGCCCGCGCGGCGCGCCGTGCCATCCATGCCGCGAAGGTCCGCCGTCAGGTAGGATGAGGCGACGAAATGCGCGCCCCGACGCAGCGCGATCCGGGCGATCGCGCCATGCATGTCGGCGGGCAGCATCGACACGATCACATCGCCTGGCGCTGCGGCCTGTTCCAGTGCGCTTTGCGAAAACCGGCACAGCGGCGCCTGACGCCCGGCCAGAAGGTCGCGGGCCACGGCCTCATCAATGTGCCAGACCGTTACCGGATGGCCCGCATCCAGCAGGCGGCGCAGCCCCGGCCCCGAGGACAGCCCCGTCCCGCACCAATGGATCGTCATGCCGCATCCCGTTGGCCGGCAAGTGCGCGTTCGGTCAGGTGATACCCGCGCGACCGGGCACGGCGTTGCCAGCGGTCAGCGGCGGTGACGGCTTCGCGCAGGTTGGAAAACCAGTTCACGACCTGGCGTCCGTTGCGCCCGGCGGGGCCCCATTCGCGCAAGACGGTGTATTCACCGAACAGATTGTCGGCGACCTCGACCCGATAGAAACACTCTGGCGGGTTCAATGCGCAGGGGCGCACACCGGGGCGGGCGCGGTGCAGGATCAGGGTCAGCATGGCAGTGCCTTCCGGTCTGGTTTCCCCGACAGAATCAGATCCCGGCCCGCGGCGCCAGCGGAAAATGCGGCCTGGCCGTGGCAGGGCCGGTCAGCCCCAGGTAACTTCGCCCAGAAAGATGTAGCCCGCGCCATAGATCGTCTTGATCAGTCGGGGGTTCTTCGGATCCTCGCCCAGCTTGGTGCGCAACCGCGAAATGCGCACATCCATCGCCCGGTCAAAGCTGTCGCCAGCGGTGCCGCCCAGCGATTCCTGCATCTGCGCCCGGGTGATGAGCCGGTTCGGGCTTTCCAGAAACAGCCGCAGCACCTCGCCTTCGGCATGGGAAAAGGGCACTTCGCGGCCCGTGCCTTCGATCAGGACATAGCGGTCGAAATGCACGCTCCAGCCGGCGAAGCGGGCGGTTTGCGGGGCGGGTGCCGCATCGCCCCGGCCCTTGCGCAGCCGCGCGCGGATGCGGGCGACGACCTCGGCAGGATCGAAGGGTTTGATGATATAGTCATCCGCGCCCAGTTCCAGACCCGTGACGCGGTCCTGCACCTGCGCCCGCCCCGAAATGATGATGATCGCCGCCCCTGATTCCAGCGCCAGCCTGTGCACAAGCGCCAGTCCGTCGCGATCGGGCAGGCCCAGATCGACCAGGCAGACATCGGGCGAGGACCGCTTCAGCCCCGCCTCGAATTCCGTTGCGCGGGCGTAGCAGGTGGTGCGAAACCCTGCTTCTTCCAGCGCGTCGGCCAGCATCCGGCGGATTTCGGGTTCATCATCCAGGATCGCGACATGGGGGACGGCGGTGGTCATGGGCGGGCTCCGGCTGCGGCAAGAAAGGTGGCAAGTTCGGACTCGGTGAAGGGTTTTTGCAGCACCGGGCAGGGCGCGCGGGCGCGTAACCCGTCACCGGGCGGCAAAGAGGTCATCAGCCCCATCGCAGGCACCCGCCCGGCCAGGGCCCTGGCCAGATCGACCCCGCTGGTTGTCCCCGTCAGGTTGATGTCGGACAGCACCATGCCGATACCGGGCAGGGCGGCCAGGCTTTCGGCCTCGGCGGCGCTGCTGGTTTCGATCACATTGTGGCCAAGGGCGCGCAACATCTCGCGCACCTCGGTGCGGATGTCATCATTATCCTCAACCAGAAGCACCAGCATCGGGCTGGCGGCCTGGCGCGCGGCGCGCAGCGGCAGGCGCAGGGTGACACGCGCCCCGGTCCGGGTGTTTTCCAGCCGCACCGTGCCCCCCGCCAGCTTGGCCTGATCATAGACCATCGACAGGCCCAGCCCCGATCCTTCGCCCCCCTTGGTGGTGAAGAACGGATCCAACCCGCGTTGCAGGGCCTCGGGGGAAAAGCCGGTGCCGGTGTCGCTGACCGAGATTTCGGCCCATGTGTCGCGCACCGCCCGTGCCTGCAGCGCGATGCGGCCGCCCTGCGGGGCCATCGCGTCGCGCGCATTCAGGATCAGGTTCAGAAGGCTGTCCTGCAGCGGGCCGGGGTCCAGCAGGATCGGCCCGTCCAGCCCGGCGACGGATATGTCCAGTGTCACCGCCGCGCCCAGGGTCGGGCGGGCCATTGCCGCCAGATCGTACAGAAAGGGGCGCAGATCGACGGGCTGGGGGCGCAATTCGCGCGGCCCCGAAATCGCGGCGATCCGGTCCAGCAGCGTGCCGCCGCGCCGCGCCGCAGCCAGGGTCGCGCGCACCAGATCACCCGCCTCGGGCGGCAGGCCGGCCATCCGTTCCAGCCGGCCCTGAAGGCCCAGGATGATTGTCAGAAGATTGGCAAAATCATGCGCCAGCCCCGATGACAGCTGCGCTGCCAGTTCCCGTTTAGCGGTCTGCGCCAGTGCGGCCCGGGCCTGGGTTTCGCGGGTCACATCGGTGGACAGCACATAGACCCCGTTTACCGTGCCATCGGCCCCCCGGTCGGGCGTCAGCGCGATCCGGATGCGCCGGCCCGACGGGTCATGGGTGATTTCCAGAACCCGGGGCTCGCCGTCCAGCGCACGGCGAAAGGCGGGTTCGATCTTGTCGAATGTGTCCTTGCCCAGCGCCTCATAGATATGGCGCCCGACGATATCGGTCTTGGCGCCCGGCATGACCGAAGGCAGCCGCCGGTTCGAGAAGGTATAGGTCAGGTCACGGTTCATATGGGCGATATGGGCGGGCATCATCTCGGTCACCTGCCGGGTGCGCGCCTCGATCGCCGTCAGTTCCCGCTTGGCTTCTTCCAGTGCGGCATTGGTGGCGCCCAGTGCCCGGTTCGCCGCCGCCAGTCGTTCGGCATGGTCCAGGACCTGGCCCGAAAGTTCCTCGGACCGGGCGCGCAAAAGCGTCTCCTGGCGTTTGATCTCGGTAATGTCGGTATAGACGGTAACCCACCCCCCCTGCGGCAACGGCGAGCCTTCCACCGAGATGGTCCGCCCGTTCGTGCGCGTGCGCTCCATGTAATGGGGCACAAAGGCGCGGGCCTGATCGACGCGCAACTGCACCGCCGCCTCGGGGTCGTCCTGCGGGCCGTATTCGCCGCGGCGCACCAGAAAGCGGATCGTATCCTCGAACGAGGTGCCCGGCCGGATCAGCGCATCAGGCAGGTTGAACATGATCTGATACTGCCGGTTGCACACCGCCAGCCGCAGGTCGCTGTCAAAGATCGACAGGGCCTGCTGGATCAGGTTCAGCCCCGCCTGGGTCAGCCTTTCGCGTGTATCCTCGGTCATCGGTCCCCCTCTATGAATCATCGCTAACACCGCCGGGGCGGGGGGCGAAAGGGGGAAGGTGGGGCAGAAAGAATTCGTAACATTCCCGAAAAAGTCAGGAAAAGTTTGACCGCCAACCTTTCCTTGTGACGCAATGGGCGCAGTGGAGGCACCCACGGCTGACAGACGCCGGAAAACGGCGCGGGGAGGAAAATTTGGCTGACGCACAAGCGGCAGGGGAAACTGCACAGTCGATTCCGGCGCTGCTGGCGCGCAACGTGGCGCGCTACGGTGCCTTGCCGGCCTATCGGGAAAAGGAATTCGGGATCTGGCAAAGCTGGTCCTGGGCTGAGACCGCAGAAGAAATCCGCGCGATGGCGCTGGGCTTTCTGAGCCTGGGCGTCGCGCCGGGTGATCATGTCGCCATCATCGGGCGCAACCGCCCGGCGCATTACTGGGCGATGGTGGCCGCGCAGATGTGCGGCGCGGTTCCGGTGCCGCTCTATCAGGACGCGGTCGCCGAAGAGATGGCCTATGTGCTGGAACATTGCGGCGCGCGCTTTGTCGTCTGTGGCGATCAGGAACAGGTCGACAAGGTCGTCGAAATCGGCGACCGGGTGCAGAACCTGCAGCATGTGATCTACACCGACAAGCGCGGGATGCGCAAATACGACCATGCGCGCATGAATGCGCTGGCCGATGTCCAGGCCGAGGGTCGCGCGGGTCATTACCGCTATGAGGAAGAACTGAACCAGCGCATCGCCGGGCTGACCTATGATTCCACCTGCGTGATGCTGTATACTTCGGGCACCACGGGCAAGCCCAAGGGTGTGGTGCTGTCGAACCGCAACATCATCGAAACCGCCCGGAATTCCGCCGAATTCGACCGCCTGCGCCATACCGATGAGGTGCTGGCCTATCTGCCGATGGCCTGGGTGGGGGATTTCATCTTCTCGATCGGGCAGGCCTACTGGGCCGGGTTCACCGTGAATTGCCCCGAAAGCCCGGCCACCATGATGACCGACCTGCGCGAAATCGGGCCCACCTATTTCTTTGCCCCGCCGCGCGTTTTCGAAGGACAGCTGACCAATGTGATGATCCGCATGGAAGATGCCGGGCGGTTCAAGAAATGGCTGTTCGATCATTACATGAAGGTCGCCCGCAAGGTCGGCCCCGCGATTCTGGATGGCAAGCCGGTCAGCGCCGCGGGCCGGCTTGCCTATGGCCTGGGCAACCTGTTCGTCTTTGGCCCGCTGAAAAACACGCTTGGGTTCAGCCGTATCCGCGTGGGCTATACCGCGGGCGAGGCGATCGGGCCGGAAATCTTCGATTTCTACCGCAGCCTTGGCATCAACCTGAAGCAGCTTTACGGCCAGACCGAGGCAAGCGTGTTCATCACCCAGCAGCCTGACGGGCAGGTGCGGTCCGATACGGTCGGCGTGCCCAGTCCGGGGGTCGAGCTGAAGATCGCCGAGAATGGCGAAGTCTTCTACCGCGGTCCCGGCACTTTCGTGGAATATTACAAGAACCCGGAAAGCACCGCCTCGACCAAGGATGCCGAAGGCTGGGTGGCCACGGGCGATGCGGGCTTCTTTGAACCCGGATCGGGGCATCTGCGCATCATCGACCGCGCCAAGGATGTGGGCAAGATGGCCGATGGCCGCCTGTTCGCGCCGAAATATGTGGAAAACAAGCTGAAATTCTATCCCAACATCCTGGAGGCCGTGGTCTTTGGCAATGGCCGCGACCGCTGCACCGCCTTCATCAACATTGACCTGAACGCGGTGGGCAACTGGGCGGAACGCAACAACATCGCCTATGCGTCCTATCAGGAACTGGCCGGCCATCCGAAGGTCTATGACATGATCGCCGCCCACGTCGCCGAGGTGAACGCCAGCGTCGCGCAGGATCCGATGCTGTCGGGCTGCCAGATCCACCGCTTCCTGATCCTGCACAAGGAACTGGATGCCGACGATGGTGAAATGACCCGCACCCGCAAGGTGCGCCGCAATGTCATCGAAAGCAAATATGCCGATCTGATCGCGGCGCTTTATGACGGGCGCGACAGCATCTACACCGAAACCGAGGTGACCTATGAAGACGGTCGCAAGGGCCTGATCCGGGCGACGCTGCGTATCGCCGATGCGATCGTCGCCCCCGAACACAGGATGGCCGCCGAATGAACGCCACCAGCGAAGGTTACATCACCCCCGATGGCCGCAAGATCGGCGGCGTCTTGATGGAAATGAAGAACATCACCCTGCGCTTTGGCGGCGTGGTGGCGATCAAGGACATTTCTTTTGACATCCGCGAGGGCGAGATCCGCGCGATCATCGGCCCCAACGGCGCGGGCAAATCCTCGATGCTGAACGTGATTTCGGGGTTCTACATCCCGACCGAGGGTGAGGTCTGGTTCAAGGGGCGCAAGCGCGGCCCGATGAAACCCTATGAGGTCGCCCGACTGGGCATCGCCCGCACCTTTCAGAACATCGCGCTGTTCGATGGCATGAGCGTGTTGGACAACATCCTGACCGGGCGGCTGACGCTGATGAAATCGGGGCTGTTAAGCCAGGCGTTCTGGTATGGCGCCGCCGCGAAGGAAGAGGATGAACACCGCGAGAAGGTCGAAAAGATCATCGACTTCCTGGAAATCCAGAACATCCGCAAGACGCCGGTGGGGCGCCTGCCCTATGGCCTGAAGAAGCGGGTGGAACTGGCCCGCGCGCTTGCGGCCGAACCGCGCATCCTTTTGCTGGACGAACCGATGGCCGGTATGAACGTCGAGGAAAAAGAGGACATGTGCCGCTTTATCCTGGATGTGAACGACGAATTCGGCACCACCATCGCGCTGATCGAACATGACATGGGCGTGGTGATGGACCTGTCCGACCGCGTGGTGGTGATGGATTACGGCCGCAAGATCGGTGACGGCACCCCGGATGAGGTGCGCAACAATCAGGATGTGATCGACGCCTATCTGGGCGTGGCGCACGGTTGAGGGGAAAAGGATGCCGGATCAACTGCTTTACGCCATGGAAGTCACGCTCAACGGTCTGATGGCCGGGGTGATGTATTCGTTGGTGGCCCTGGGTTTTGTGCTGATCTTCAAGGCCAGCGGCATCTTCAACTATGCGCAAGGGGTGCTGGCGCTGTTCGCGGCGCTGACGCTGGTGGGGCTGCAGAACGGGCAGATCCCCTTCGCGCATCTGATCAACGCGGCGCTGGGCACCAACCTGCACCATTTCGGCTGGAAACTGCCCGCGCTGTTGGCCATCGCACTGACCGCGCTGGTAATGGTGGGGCTGGCGATCCTGATCGAGAAACTGGTGCTGAAGCATCTGGTGAACCAGGCGCCGATCATCCTGTTCATGGCGACCATTGGCCTGGCCTATTTCCTGGAAGGCCTGGGCGACGTGATGTGGGGCGCGGATATCAAGAAGCTGGATGTCGGCCTGCCGCAGGGCATTTCGGAAACCGTCGAAAGCGTGACCGACGCCTGGTTCGGCTATGGCTTCTTCATCGACCGGCTGGATATCGTGGCGACCTTTGTGGCGATCCTGCTGGTGACCGCGCTGACGCTGTTTTCGCAGTATTCCAAGCAGGGCCGTGCACTGCGCGCGGTGGCCGACGACCATCAGGCCGCGCTGTCGGTGGGCATTTCGCTGCGCTTCATCTGGGTTCTGGTCTGGTCGATCGCGGGCTTTGTCGCGCTGGTGGCGGGCATCATGTGGGGCGCGAAATCGGGGGTTCAGTTCTCGTTGTCGCTGATCGCGCTCAAGGCGCTGCCGGTGCTGATGCTGGGCGGGTTCACATCTATCCCGGGCGCAATCGTCGGCGGCCTGATCATCGGGGTCGGCGAAAAGTTGTTCGAATTCTTCGCAGGTCCGATGATCGGCGGGGCGACGGAAAACTGGTTCGCCTATGTGCTGGCGCTTTTGTTCCTGGTGTTCAGGCCGCAGGGCCTGTTCGGCGAAAAAATCATTGAACGGGTGTAGGGCATGCGTCAATCTGCCACAGATCTGATCGCGAACGGGTTGGGAGGCCCGGGTCAGGGAAAAGGGACGCATGCGCGGCCCGCCATGGCCGCGCTGGAATCAGGGAGAGATTCTGGCCATGAAAACCTGTGCCATGATGTTCACGGTCGGCTGGGCCGCCGCGCTGGCCTTTGGCTGGCTGGCGCTGGCCGCGCCGCAGGGCGAACCCGTCAGCCTGCAGATGACCAACATTCTACTGGCCGCCACCGGCGCGGCAGCCGGGCTTTGGGCCTGGCTGCGGATCCGGCGCGGCTGCTAAGGGGGACGATCAGCCTTCCCCCGACCATCAACGGGGGGAGGGACTGATGTTCTACCGCGAAGCAGGTGATTTCAAGACGTCCTACCGCGAGGACAGTCAGACATTCCCCATCAAGTTCGACCGCTACCGCTATTACGCGGTTCTGGCGGTGGCTTTCGGGATCATCCCGTTCGTCATCAATGACTATTGGGCCAATGCGGTCTTCGTACCCTTCCTGATCTATTCGATCGCGGCGATCGGGCTGAACATCCTGACGGGCTATGCCGGCCAGGTCAGCCTGGGCACCGGCGGTTTCATGGCGGTGGGCGCCTATGCCTGCTACAAGCTGATGACCGCCTTCCCCGACATCAGCATCTTCATCCATGTGATCCTGGCGGGTGGCATCACCGCGGGCGTGGGCGTTCTGTTCGGCCTGCCCAGCCTGCGGATCAAGGGCTTCTACCTTGCGGTGGCGACGCTGGCGGCGCAGTTCTTTCTGGTCTGGCTGTTCAACAAGGTGCCGTGGTTCTACAACTATTCGGCCTCGGGGCAGATCACCGCGCCCGACCGCACGGTGCTGGGCTATTTCGTCACCGGCGCCCAGACCACGGCCACGGCGAAATACCTGTTCTGCCTGGTGATGCTGACGCTTGTGGCGGTGGTGGCGCGCAACCTGACGCGGGGCACCGTGGGGCGCAAGTGGATGGCGATCCGCGACATGGACATCGCGGCGGAAATCATCGGGGTGAACCCGCTGACCACCAAGCTGACCGCCTTCATGGTCAGTTCCTTCTTCATCGGCATCGCGGGCGCGCTGTTCTTTGCGGTCTATCTGGGCGCGGCCGAGGTGGGCGAGGCTTTCGGGATCCAGAAATCCTTTCTGATCCTGTTCATGGTCATCATCGGCGGGCTGGGATCCATCTTCGGCAGCTTTGCGGGCGCGGCCTTCCTGGTGCTGTTGCCGGTGCTTCTGAAAAACCTGCTGGTCGGTCAGCTGGGATGGCCCACGGACCTGGCCGCGCATATCGAGCTGATGATCGTGGGCGGGCTGATCGTCGTCTTCCTGATCGCCGAACCGCATGGGCTGGCGCAGCTGTGGCGCCTGGCCAAGGAAAAACTGCGCCTTTGGCCCTTCCCGCATTGATGTGGCGCGGGCATGACAATCGCAAGAACCGGAAAACCGGCAAGAAACCTGAATACGCTCTGGGAGGAGATCAACGTATGAAGAAGACATTCACCGCAATCGTGGCCGCGGCAATGACCGCCGCCGCCCCGGCGATGGCCGATCTGGTCATCCCCAACCTCAGCTATCGCACGGGTCCCTTCGCGGCGGGCGGTATCCCCTATGCCGATGGGTTCAACGATTACTTTACCCTGCTGAACGAACGTGACGGCGGCATCGGCGGGGAAAAGGTTCAGGTGCCGGAATGCGAAACCGCCTATAACACCGAAAAAGGCGTGGAATGCTATGAGGCGACCAAGGGCAATGGCGCGCTGGTCTACAACCCGCTGTCCACCGGCATCACCTATCAGCTGATCCCCAAGGTCTCGGCCGATGGTATTTCGCTGTATACGCCCGGCTATGGCCGGACCTCGGCGGCGAACGGCAAGGTGTTCGAATGGGTCTTCAACTATCCCGCGAACTACTGGGATGGCGCCAGCGTTGCGATCAAGCATCTGCTGGACCTGAACGGCGGCAGCCTTGAGGGGAAAAAGATCGCGCTGCTGTATCACAACTCGGCCTATGGCAAGGAACCAATCCGCACGCTGCAGGAGCTCTCGAAGAAGCATGGCTATGCCCTGACCGAGATCCCCGTTGACAGCCCCGGCCAGGAACAGAAATCGCAGTGGCTGCAGATCCGCCGCGACAAGCCCGATTACGTCCTGTTCTGGGGCTGGGGCGTGATGAACCAGGTTGCCGTTCAGGAAGCCGCCAACATCCGTTTCCCGATGGAAAATTTCATCGGCATCTGGTGGTCGGGGTCGGAAAACGACGTTCTTCCCGCGGGTGATGGCGCGAACGGCTACAAGTCGCTGGCGATGCATGGCACCGGGATGGACTATCCGGTCTATGAGGATCTGAAGAAATATGTGATCGACGCCGGCAAGGCCGCGGGCGCGGGCGATCAGGTCGGATCGGTGCTGTATTCGCGCGGCATGTATGCCGCGATGGTCATCGCCGAGGCCGCGCGCAAGGCGCAGGAACTGGCTGGCACCAGCGCCATCAATGCCGCCCAGATGCGCGACGGCTTTGAGGCGCTGGAGATCACCGAAGAGCGGATGGTCGAACTGGGGCTGCCGAACTTTGGCCAGCCTTTTGCGGCCAGCTGCGAAGATCACGGTGGCCCGGGCGCGGCGCTGATCCAGCAATGGGATGCCAGCGCCAGGAAGTGGAACCTGATCACCGGTTTCATCGCACCCGATGATGAGGTTCTGACCCCGCTGGTCCTGGAAGATTCGCAGGCCTATGCGAAGGAAGCCGGGATTTCCGAGCGCTGCAACTGACGCCATGGCCCCCGGCCTTGCCGGGCCGGGGGCATCCACCGAATTCAGGGGGTCCACCCATGCTTGACGCCACCCAGACAGATCAGACCCTGCTGGAGGTCAACAATATCGAGGTGATCTACAACCATGTGATCCTCGTGCTGAAAGGGGTCAGCCTTTCGGTCCCCAAGGGCGGGGTGACCGCGCTTCTGGGGGGCAACGGGGCAGGCAAGACCACCACGCTCAAGGCGATCTCGAACCTGCTGAAATCCGAACGCGGCGAGGTGACCAAGGGCACGATCCAGTATCGCGGGGAACGCGTGCAGGACATGTCGCCCGCCGATCTGGTGCGCAAGGGCGTCATCCAGGTGATGGAGGGGCGGCATTGCTTTGAACACCTGACGGTTGAGGAAAACCTGCTGACCGGCGCCTATACCCGCACGGATGGCCGCGCCGAAATCGCCCGCGATCTGGAAATGGTCTACAATTATTTCCCGCGTCTGAAGGAACGGCGCAAAAGCCAGGCGGGCTATACCTCGGGCGGGGAACAGCAGATGGTGGCGATGGGCCGCGCCCTGATGAGCCGGCCCGAAACGATCCTTCTGGATGAACCGTCCATGGGCCTTGCGCCGCAGCTGGTCGAACAGATCTTTGAAATCGTGAAGGCGGTGAACGAAGGCGAAGGCGTGACCTTCCTGCTGGCCGAGCAAAACACCAACGTGGCGCTGCGCTATGCCCATTACGGTTATATCCTGGAAAGCGGTCGCGTGGTGATGGATGGCCCCGCGCAGGCCTTGCGGGAAAACCCGGACGTCAAGGAATTCTACCTGGGCATGTCGGATGAAGGGCGCCGATCCTTCCGCGATGTGCGCAGCTATCGTCGCCGCAAACGCTGGCTGGCGTAAGGACAGGCACCGGAAACCGGATGAACATCGCCCTGCCCCCGCAGGGTGGCAGGGAGCGGGCACCCCCCGTATATTGCGATGAACCAGTATTTTGACGCATTGGAAACCCGATCCGCCGATGAACGCGCGGCGGCACTGGCGCGCGATCTGCCCGCCGCGATCGCCCGCGCGATGACTGCGCCGGGGATGGCCGCGCATCTGAAGGGCGCCGAAACGGCCGCGGTGACAGACCGTGCCGCGCTGGCCCGCCTGCCGGTGCTGCGCAAATCCGAACTGGGTGCGGCACAAAGGGCCAACGCCCCCTTTGGGGCCATGACCACCCGCCCCGCGCATGGCTTTGCCCACATCTTTCAGTCGCCAGGCCCGATCTATGAACCTGGCGGGCTGGACCATGACTGGTGGCGCATGGGACGGTTCCTGCACGCCTGCGGTGTGGGCCCGGGCGACATTGTGCAGAACTGCTTTGGCTATCACCTGACGCCCGCCGGCATGATCTTTGAATCGGGCGCGCGGGCGGTGGGTGCCGCCGTCTTGCCCGCCGGCACCGGCCAGACCGAGCTTCAGGTGCGCGCGGCGGTCGATGTGGGTACCACCGTCTACAGCGGTACCCCCGATTATCTGAAGATCATCCTCGACAAGGCCGAGGACATGGGCGAGCGGCTGCGCATTACCCGCGCGGCGGTGGGGGGCGGGGCGCTGTTCCCCAGCCTGCGCCAGGAATATGCCGACCGGGGTATCGCCACGCTGCAATGCTATGCCACTGCCGATCTGGGCAATATCGCCTATGAATCCCCCGCGATGGAGGGGATGATCGTCGACGAAGGCGTCATCGTGGAAATCGTGCGCCCCGGCACCGGCGATCCCGTCCCCGAAGGCGAGGTCGGCGAGGTCGTCGTGACCACGCTGAACCCCGATTACCCGCTGGTGCGCTTTGCCACCGGGGATCTGTCGGCGGTTCTGGCCGGGCCCTCGCCCTGCGGGCGGACCAATCTGCGTATCAAGGGCTGGATGGGCCGGGCCGATCAGACCACCAAGATCAAGGGTATGTTCGTACGCCCCGAACAGGTGGCAAGTTTTGTCGCCGCCCACCCCGAGGTGACGCGCGCCCGTGTCGTGGCCACCCGCACGGGTGAGATGGATGTGATGACCGTGCGGATCGAAACCCCGGCGGATCAGGCGGATCGCTATCAGGCGGGCGTCGTCTCGGCGTTGAAGATGAAGGGCGTGATCGAACTTGTCCCCGTCGGCAGCCTGCCCAATGACGGCAAGGTGATCGAGGACCTTCGCAAATACGATTAGGGGGAACCAGGCGGCCAGGTCTGACGTTTCGTCATCGGATGACGGAGGAGACCATGCGGAAAGTCCTGATGACAAGCGCGGCGCTGGCCGCCCTGGCCCTGCCTGCCGGTGCCGCCGATCTGGCGATGGTGCTGGCGAATGGCGACTATGAAACCCTGTCCGATCTGCGCGGCGGCACCGCGCCGGCCAGAGCGCGCGCGGCGCTGGAACGCGCGGGCTTTACCGTTCTGGCCGAAGATGACGCCGATGCAGGCGAAATCCGCGCGCGTCTGGCCCGGTTTGTAACCGACGCGCCGAAGGCGGATCGGATCGTCGTGGCGCTGGCGGGCCATTTCCGGCATTCGGACCGGGAAACCTGGTTCCTGCCCGTTGATGCCGAGACCGGCGATTTCAACGAATCTGTTACCCGTGGCTTGCCGCTTTCGGCGGTGCTGACGGTTCTTGCGGGCCATCCGGGGCAGGCGGTGCTGCTGCTGGGGGCCGAGGCGGTGCGCGATGCGCCGCGTGCGGCGGGCAGCTATCTGTTCGAAGGGGTCGGTTCGCTGGACATCCCGCAGGGGGTGACGGTTCTGTTGGGGACCCCGGTCGCCGTGGGCGAATATCTTGGCGGCGATCTGCTGCGCCCGGGCACCGCGATTGACACGGCTGCCGCCCGGGCCGATCTGCGCGCGGCGGGCTTTCTGCCCAAGGGTCATGTGCTGATCGCGGCGGCCCCCGCCCCCGGTGCCACATCCGTCCCGCCGCAGGCCCGCCCGGCGGATGCGGACCGCGCCTATTGGGATCTGGCGCAGCGTGAAAACACCGTTGCCGCCTATCAGCTGTATCTTGAGCGGTTCCCGCGTGGCGAACAGGCCCGCACCGCGCGCGAGCGAATCGCCGCGATCGAGGCCGAACCTGCCCGCGCCGCGAAGGCCGCGGAAGACGGGCTTGATCTGACCCGCGACCAGCGCCGGGAAGTGCAACAGAACCTGACCATCCTTGGCTATGATCCGAAAGGTGTGGACGGCATCTTCGGCCCCGCTTCCCGCGCGGCCATCGGTCGCTGGCAGGCGGCCGAAGGGTTTGACCCGTCGGGGTTCCTGTCGCGCGAACAGCTGATGCGTCTGGCCGCGCAGGGCGCGCGCCGCGCCGCCGAACTGGAAGCCGAGGCCGCCGAACGCCGGGCCGAACAAGAGCGTCAGGACCGGATGTATTGGGACGAAACAGGCGCCGCCGGGGATGAGGCGGGTCTGCGTGCCTATCTGAAGAAATATCCCGATGGTCTGTTCGCCGAACTGGCAACCGAACGCCTGGGCGTGTTCGAGGCCCAGCGACGGGATGCGGCCGCGGTCGAAGATCGCGCCGCCTGGGACCGCGCCGCGCGCGCGGATACGGTGGCAGCCTACCGCGACTATCTGGCCGGCCGGTCAGACCCGGCCTTCCGCGAAGAGGCCGAGGCCCGAATCGCCGTGCTGCAGGACGAAGCCGATGGCGCCGCAGATCTGGAACGCGCCCGCGCGACCGAAGATGCGCTGAACCTGCCGGGGCTGATGCGTACGCTGGTCGAAACCCGGTTGGCGCAGCTGGATCTGAAGCCGGGCCGGGCGGATGGTGTCTTTGATGACGATACGCGCCGTGCGATCCGGCGCTATCAGCAGGCGCGCAACCTGCCGGTCACAGGCTATCTGGATCAGGCAACGGTTGCGCAGCTTCTGGCCGGAAGCATTGGCCTGCGATGAGCGGCACAGGGCCAAGGGGGCAGGGGGGCTCTGCCCCCCTCGCGCGTGCCGCGCTCACCCCCCGGGATATTTTCGCAAAGCCGAAAGACAATGGAAAAGGCCGCGGCGGAAACCCGACACGGCCATTTTCCTGGTGCCTGCTGTGCGCTATCAGCCCTGACGGGCCTTGTAGCGACGCTGCGTCTTGTTGATCACATAGACGCGGCCCTTGCGGCGCACGATCTGGCAATCGCGGTGACGCTGCTTGAGCGAGCGGAGCGAGTTACGGACCTTCATCGGTCTTCTCCTATTCGCGGCGCGCGTGCGCCTTGAAACCTGAATGCCTCCGAAACGGAAGCGGTGAAAATGGTGGGCGGTACTGGGATCGAACCAGTGACCACTACGATGTCAACGTAGTGCTCTACCGCTGAGCTAACCGCCCACACCCGTCTGGCCCGCCGTATCCAAAAGAAAGGACGCGGGCGGGACCGCGTCGGTCTGGGGGTCTATAAAAGGAGTCGCGGGACCTTTCAAGGGGGTTTTGGCGGGAAATCAATCCAGTGTAGATTGGACCCGAGCCGAGGAGATACCATGGCCCAGAATGCAGCGCCGCCATTCCGTCTGTACTCGCCCGAACGGATTACGTCGGCGGTGGTTTTTGCGTCGCCGCACAGCGGGCGCGATTATCCCGCAGACCTGCTGCGGCGCACGGTGCTGGATGAACGCAGGCTTCGGTCCTCGGAAGATGCCTTTGTCGACCGGCTGCTTGAAGCCGCCCCGTTTCATGGTGCGGCCGTGCTTGCCGCGCAGGCGCCGCGGGCCTGGGTTGACCTGAACCGGGCCGCCGATGAACTGGACCCTGCCCTGATTGACGGGCTGCGTCCGGCCGCGCGCAGCCCGCGTGTCATGGCGGGGCTGGGGGTGATTCCACGCGTGGTGGCGGGGGGGCGGCAGATCTATTCCGGCAAGATCACCCTGGCCGAGGCGCAGGCGCGGCTGGATACGGTCTGGACCCCCTATCACCGGCATCTGTCAGAGCTTCTGGATGGGGTCGCCGCGCGGTTCGGTCAGGCGATTCTGATCGACGTGCATTCCATGCCCGGCGAAGCACTGGACGGGTTTGGTGCCGCGCGCCCGCATATTGTGCTGGGCGATCGATTCGGCGCGGCAGCGGCGGCGTGGGTCATGGATGGGGTCGAAGCCGCGTTTCGGGCCGAGGGTTTTCGGGTACGGCGCAATTCGCCCTTCGCCGGGGCTTATATGACGCAGGCTTATGGGCGCCCCGCGCGCAACCGCCATGTGATCCAGGTCGAAATCGACCGCGCGCTATATATGGACGAGGTGCAGATCCGGCCCGCGCCCACATTCCCTGCCTTTGCAAGGGGCTTTGAACGTGTCATCGGGCGAATTGCGCGCCTTGCCGGCGGGCAGAGCCGGATGGCTGCGGAATGACTGCTTAGTCACCCGCATCCCAGCCCCGCCCCTTGGCGATGGCATCGTGCCCGAATCGCGCCCGGATCCGGTCGATAGCGCGCTCGGCCCCGGCGCGGGCGCGGGCGCAGGGGTCCAGCAAGTCACCCACCGGGTCGCTGTCGGGCGTTGGGCAAAGCTCGGAATAGCCGATCCCGATCAGCCGGCAGGGACCGGGATCGAGGGCCGCCAGAAGGGCTGTGCCCGTGGTGAACAAGGTGTCGGCCAGTTGCGCGGGCTCTGTCAGCGCGCGCTGCCGGGTCCGGGCGGAAAAATCCTTGCGCCGCAGCTTCAGCGTGACCACGCGACCCGCAAGGCCCTTGGCTTTCATCCGGGCGGACACCTTTTCACACAGATGCCACAGCTGATCGCGCAGGGCCTCGGGGTCGGCAATGTCGCTGGCGAAGGTGGTTTCCGCCGACACCGATTTCATCGGCGCATCGGGTGAAACGCGACGATCATCCTGCCCATGCGCCAGGCGCCAGATCCGGTCGCCCTGGGCCCCGAACCGGCGCGCCATCGCGGTGCGGTCCTGACGACGGATGTCGGCAAGGCTGCGGATCCCGGCCTGCGCCAGTGCCGCCTGCGTCGCGGCCCCCACCCCCCACAGCAGGCTGGTCGGCTTGTCGCGCAGGAAATCCTCGGTATCGCCACGACCGATCACGGCAAAGCCGCGCGGTTTGTCCAGATCCGAGGCGATCTTGGCAAGGAACTTGTTGTGCGACAGCCCGATCGAAATGCTGACCCCGATCCCGGCTTCGATCCGCCGCGCCAGCCGCGCCAGGCTTAGCGCAGGGGGGGCGTGATGCAACCGCGCGGTGCCCGTCAGGTCCAGAAACGCCTCATCCAGCGACAGGGGTTCGATCAGCGGGCTCAGCGCCGCCATCATTGCGCGAATTTGGCGCGATACATCGGCATAATGCGTCATCCGGGGGTGGATCACCACCGCATCGGGGCAAATCTGACGGGCCTTGAACATCGGCATCGCCGAGCGAACCCCGGATATGCGCGCGACATAGCAGCAGGTGGACACCACCCCCCGCGCGCCGCCCCCCACGATCACCGGCCGTGCCGCCAGCGACGGATCATCGCGCTTTTCTACCGAGGCATAGAAGGCATCGCAATCCAGATGCGCGATCGAGAGATCGAACAATTCGGGATGCGCAACAATGCGCGGCCCCCGGCACTGCGGACAGCGCGGCGATGGGATTTCGTAAACAGCAAGGCAGTCGCGGCACAGGGCGGGCATGGCGGTCACCGGGTTCGTGGCGCAGATTACTCCCCCGCACGCCGCGTGGCGAGGGGCAAGTGCCTTTTGTCACGCCCCTTCGGCTTTGCGGAAATATCCCGGGGGAAGGCCGCAGGCCGTGGGGGCAGCGCCCCCATCTTCGGCCGCGAAGCCGGGGGCCGGGAAGGGTCACCCCCCCGGCCCGTGTTATCAATGCAGCGCCGCCCCGAAGGGTGCGTCTTGCGGGGCAACGGTCAGATGGTCACCGACAATCAGCCCCCCGGGCCCGGCTGTCACCGTCACGCTGTCGCCATCGCGTACCTTGCCGGCCAGAATCATTTCGGCCAGCGGGTCCTGCAGATGCCGCTGGATCACGCGCTTCAGGGGGCGGGCCCCGAAGACCGGATCATAACCCTGATCCGCCAGCCATTTGCGCGCCGCATCGTCCAGATCCAGCGTGATCTTGCGCGCTGCCAGCCGTTTTTCCAGTCGCCGCAGCTGGATGGTCACGATGCCGTCCATGTTGTCGCGCGTCAGCCGGTCGAAGATGATCGTCTCATCCAGCCGGTTCAGGAACTCGGGGCGGAAATGCGCCCGCACCGCTTCCATCACCTGCGCCCGCGCGGCACCGCTGTCACTGCCCTCGGGTAACTGGCTCAGCGCCTGCGACCCAAGGTTTGAGGTCAGCACGATCAGCGTCTGCTTGAAATCGACCGTGCGGCCCTGGCCATCGGTCAGCACCCCGTCATCAAGCACCTGCAACAGCACGTTGAACACGTCGGGATGGGCCTTTTCCACCTCATCGAACAGCACGACCTGATAGGGTCGGCGCCGCACGGCTTCGGTCAGCACACCGCCCTCATCATAGCCGACATAGCCCGGCGGCGCACCGATCAGCCGGGCCACCGCGTGTTTTTCCATGAATTCCGACATGTCGATGCGGACCATCGCGGTGTCGTCGTCGAACAGATATTCGGCGACCGCCTTGGTCAGTTCGGTTTTGCCCACGCCGGTGGGGCCCAGGAACAGGAACGACCCCAGCGGGCGGTTTTCATCGTTCAGGCCCGCGCGCGCGCGGCGCACGGCGTTCGACACAGCGACCACCGCCTGACGCTGGCCGATGACCCGCTTGCCAAGCTCTTCCTCCATCTTCAGCAGCTTCTCGCGCTCACCTTCCAGCATCTTCGAGGTGGGGATGCCGGTCCAGCGTTCCACCACCTCGGCGATTTGTTCGGGGCGCACGGCCTCTTCGACCATCAGCGCGTCTTCCTGTGCCTCGGCCGCGGCCAGCTGCTTTTCCAGCCCCGGAATGACGCCATAGGACAACTCACCCGCGCGGGCCAGATTGCCTTCGCGCTTGGCCTGGTCCAGTTCGGCGCGGGCGCGGTCCAGCTGTTCCTTCAGGCCGCGCGCGGATTCGAGCTTGTCGCGCTCGGCCTGCCATTTCGCCGTCATCTCGGCGCTGCGCTGCTGCAGGTCGGACAGCTCTCTTTCCAGTTTTTCCAGCCGGTCCTTCGAGGCGGCATCGTCTTCTTTCTTCAGCGCCTCGGCTTCGATCTGCAACTGCAGGATCTGGCGGTCCAGCTGGTCCAGTTCTTCGGGCTTGCTGTCCACCTCCATCCGCAGGCGGCTGGCAGCCTCATCCACAAGGTCGATCGCCTTGTCGGGCAGGAAGCGGTCGGTGATGTAGCGATGCGACAGCGTTGCCGCCGCCACCAGCGCGCTGTCGGAAATGCGCACGCCGTGGTGAAGCTCATACTTCTCCTTGATGCCACGCAGGATCGAGATGGTATCCTCGACCGTCGGTTCCTCGACCATCACCGGCTGGAACCGGCGGGCCAGGGCCGCGTCCTTTTCGACGTATTTTCGGTATTCATCCAGCGTAGTCGCGCCGACGCAGTGCAACTCGCCGCGCGCCAGCGCCGGTTTGATCAGGTTGGCGGCATCCATCGCGCCATCGGTCTTGCCTGCGCCGACAAGGGTGTGCATTTCGTCGATGAACAGGATGACCTCGCCCGCGGCGGCCTCGATTTCCTTCAGGATCGCCTTCAGCCGTTCCTCGAACTCGCCGCGGTATTTCGCACCCGCGATCAGCGCGCCCATGTCCAGCGCCAGAAGGCGCTTGTTGCGCAAGGATTCGGGCACGTCACCATCGATGATGCGCAGCGCAAGGCCTTCGGCGATTGCGGTCTTGCCCACGCCGGGTTCGCCGATCAGAACCGGGTTGTTCTTGGTGCGGCGGCTCAGCACCTGCATGGTGCGGCGGATTTCCTCATCCCGACCGATGATCGGGTCGATCTTGCCGTTCTCGGCGGCCTCGGTCAGGTCGCGGGCGTATTTCTTCAGCGCGTCATAGCCTTCCTCGGCGCTGGCGCTGTCGGCGGTGCGGCCCTTGCGGATGTCATTGATTGCTGTGTTGAGCTTTTGTGCGGTCACCGCGCCCGCATCCAGCGCGTCCTTGGCGCGGGTGTTGACCACCGCCAGCGCCATCAGGATGCGTTCGACCGGCACGAAGCTGTCGCCCGCCTTCCTGGCGATCTTTTCCGCCTCGTCCAGCACGCGGACCAGCGATTGTTCAACGTAAACCTGCCCGTCCCCGCCGGACACTTTCGGCAGTTTCGACACCGCCAGATCAACCGCTTCGGTCACGCGGGCGGGTTCGCCCCCGGCGCGGCGGATCAGGTTGGCCGACAGCCCCTGATCGTCATCCATCAGCGCCTTCAGAAGATGTTCGGGGACCACGCGCTGATGTCCCTCACGCATTGCGATGGTCTGGGCGGCCTGCAGGAACCCACGCGACCGTTCCGTGAACTTTTCCATGTTCATCGGGTTCTCCTTCCATGAAGCCCCCGGCGCAGGCCGCCCGTCATGGCGCGGCCCCTTCCGGGTCTTGATCCAGAGTTGGGCGCGCCATTCGCGTGGTTCAAGGGGCAGGTCGTGCCGCCGGCGGGGAAAAATTCGTGTGTTTGCGCGTGGCTTTGGAAACCCTGTCGCAACCTTTGGCGTCCTGTCCCTGGTCATCCCGAGCGGGGATTTGCACATGATTCTGTGCCATACGGCCATGGCCGCACCGTACAGGTCGGGCCGCATGCCCAGCTGCCCCGCGTGCTGACGCGGCGGGGCGCCTGGCGCGGGATTGGCGGGCTGCAACCGGCACAGGCTTGACCTGCGGGGCGCTTGCGCGCAAGACGGCGCCGTCCCTTGCAACGCCGGAGGCTTCCGATGACCCTGCCCGCCGATGACCGCCTGATCGTCGCCCTTGATGTGCCGAACGCCCTTGCGGGGCTGGAACTGGCCAAGACGCTGGGGGATGCCGTTTCCTTCTACAAGATCGGCCTGGGCATGTTGACCGGGGGCGGCCTTGCGCTGGCCAACGAGCTGAAGGCCGAACATGGCAAGCGCATCTTTCTGGACATGAAGCTGTTCGACATCGGCGCCACGGTTGAGGCGGCGGTGCGCGGGCTGGCGCAGTATGACCTTGATTTCCTGACCGTGCATGGCGACCCTTATGTGGTGGCGGCTGCCAAACAGGGCGCTGCGGGCAAGGATCTGAAGATCCTGGCCGTGACCATCCTGACATCGCTGGATCGGGCCGATCTGGATGGCGCGCTGATCAAGCCCGGCGCTGTTGCCGATCTGGTGGTGGAACGCGCGGGCCGCGCCTTTGCGGCCGGGGCGGATGGGGTGATCGCCTCGCCACAAGAGGCCGCCTTGATCCGGGTGCTGCCGGAAGCCGCGGGCAAGCTGATCGTTACCCCCGGGGTGCGCCCGGCCGGGGCCGCGCTGGGCGATCAGAAGCGCGTTGAAACGCCCGCCGCCGCGATCGCGGCGGGGTCGGATCATATCGTCGTCGGCCGGCCGGTGTGGCAGGCCGACGATCCGAAGGCGGCGGCGCTGGCGATCGTGCGGGACCTGGCCGGGGCCTGACCCTGCCTTGATCGCGTCAGTCGGCCGGCGTGGCCGATTCGGCGGGGGCTTCGGGTGCGGCCGGTGCCGCGGGCTCTGCTGGTTCCGGGCTTGGGGACACGACAACGCCGGTGTCGGGCGCCTCATTGGTGATGGTCACCGAGGCAGGCGCCTCGGGCGCGGTTGCCTCGGGCGCGGTTGCCTCGGGCGTGCCGGTGGGGGCGGGGCTGTCCATCACCAGCCAGATCACGACGATCAGCGCCACGATGATGGCGCCCAGAACGAAATAGATGCCGCCGGACGAAGACCCTTGCGGACGCGGGGGTTGGGTGTTCATGGCCGTCTCCTGTGATGTGAACTTTCGCGCTTAACGCCGGGCGCGCGTGAAAGTTCCATCCGGGGGCGGGGGCCTCAGTCTTCGTTGATGTCGGTGTGCCACAGCTTGTTTTGGCCCCGGCGTACGCCCGCCGCGCGGCGCAGCCCAAGCCATGCGCCAAGCGCGGTCAGCGCCAGGACAAAGATCATCGCCGGCAGCGAGGCGCCCAGCCAGCCCAGCCAGACCAGCGCGCCGACCAGCACGGCACCGATGGCAAAGCCCAGAAGGAAGAACCCGGGCACCAGCATTTCCAGCGCCCCCAGGACCACCCCGCCCGCGACCCAGACCCAAGCCTGTTGCCAGATCATTGCGCCTTGCCTTTCAAAAGTCCGAAGGCATTGCCAAAGGCCTCCAGCGCGGCGGCGGGCAGGATCACGGTCTGCTTGCCCTGCCCCTGCGCCACCGCGGCAATGGCCTCGACCTGCTTCAGAGCCACCTGATATTGTGCCGCTTCAAGCCCGGCCTCCTTGATCGTTTCGGCGATGACGCCGGTGGCATAGGCCTCGGCCTCGGCCAGGACGCGCTTGGCCTTGGCCTCTTGTTCGGCGGCGTAAAGCGCGCCATCGGCCTGAAGCTCGACCGCGCGCTTGCGACCCTCGGCCTCGGTGACCAGCGCGCGGCGCGCGCGTTCAGCGTTCAGCTGTTGCAGCATGGCGGCACGGGTCGCCTCATCCAGGTTCACATCCAGGATCTCGGCGCGGGTCACCTCGATGCCCCAGTCATCGACGACATTGGCCAGATTGTCGCGGATCGTGCCGATCAGCCCCGCGCGGTTGGATTGCACCGTGTCCAGTTCCATCCGGCCGATTTCGGACCGGACGATCCCGGCCACCGTGGTGGCGATGGCGGCGTCGATGTCGCGGATGCGGTAGACGGTCTTTTCCGGCTCGATGATCCGGTAGAAGACCGAGGTATCGACCTGTACCAGGACGTTGTCGGCGGTGATGGCATCCTGCCGGTTGGTGGGCAGCTGGCGTTCCAGCACCGAAATGCGGTGCGCGACCCGGTCCAGAAAGGGAACGATGAAGTTGATGCCCGGCCCCAGCACCGCCCGCAGCCGGCCAAAGCGTTCGACCACATGCTTTTCCGATTGCGGCACGATGCGGACGCCCAGAAAGACCGCAAGGACCAGAAAGGCCGCCAGCGCCAGGAAAACGGCGTTTCCACCCAGAAGATCGTTGGAATTCATCACTGCCCCCATGAACTGCTGACGCAAGTATGCGTGCATTCGGGGGGCGGGAAAAGGGTCAAGGTGTGGGTGCGGGCAGCAGTTTCACGCCCGTCAGCAGCGCGGCAGCCAGCACCGCCCAGCCCCCCGGCCGGGTCAGCAGCCACAGCCCCAGCGCGCCACCCCATAGCGCAAGGCGCAGCCCGGCCATGCCCGCGAAGGCAAGAAAGGTTCCGACCATTCTAGCGCGGCCCGTAGCGACGCCAGAGCCAGATCAGCGCCATTGCCCCAAGCACCGCCCCGACGAAACCGGCCATCCAGCCGGTGATCGTCAGCAGCACCCGCAGGGTCAGCCCGCCGATCAGCGCGCCGATGATGCCGATCGCGATCGTGGTGGGGATATCGGTTTCCATCCGCATCGCGCGGGTGGCGATGAAGCCGGCTGCGGCCCCGATGATGATGAGAACGACGATCTGCATGGGTGCCTCCTGCCGGTCAATATGGGACTTTGGCTTGCCGTTGCAAAGGGTCGGGATGCCGGGGGTTTCACACCCCCGGACCCCCGTGGAGTATTTTCGCCAAGAAGAAGATCAGGTCAGGATGTCGGGCAGGGCAAGGCCGCGCAGCAGTTCCTTGGCCGGCATCGGGCGCTTGCCTTCGCGCTGCGCTTCAAGCACCGTGACGGCGCCGGTGCCGCAGGCGATGGTAAAGCCGTCCAGAACCTGGCCGGGTTGCCCGCTGCCAGTGGCGGGACTGGCGCGCAGCAGCTTGATCCGTTCGCCCGCGATTTCGGTGAAGGCGCCGGGGAAGGGCGACAGACCGTTGATCTGGCGCAGGATCTGGTTGGCGGGGCGTGACCAGTCGATGCGTGCTTCGGCCTTGTCGATCTTGGTGGCGTAGGTCACGCCGGTTTCGGCCTGCGGTTCGGCGTGCAGGTCGGGCAGGCGGGCCAGCGCGTCCAGGATCATCCGCGCGCCCATAGTGCTGAGGCGGTCGTGCAGCGCGCCGGTCGTTTCGGTCGGCCCGATCGGGGTGGTTTCGCGCAGCAGCACCGGGCCGGTGTCCAGGCCTGCGTCCATCTGCATGATGCAGATGCCGGTTTCCGCATCCCCCGCCATGATCGCACGGTGGATCGGCGCGGCCCCGCGCCAGCGCGGCAGAAGCGAGGCGTGGATGTTCAGGCAGCCGTGCCGGGGGGCGTCCAGAACCGCCTGCGGCAGGATCAGGCCATAGGCCACCACCACGGCGATATCGGCGCCAAGGGTGGCGAAGTCTTGTTGTTCGGCGGCGCCTTTCAGGCTGCGCGGGTGGCGCACCGGGATGCCAAGCGCCTCGGCCCGGGCCTGGACGGGGGATGGGCGTGCCTTCTTGCCGCGGCCCGCGGGGCGAGGGGGCTGGCAATAGGCGGCGATCACCTGATGGTCGCGGGCCAGCGCGTCCAGCACCGGGACCGAGAAGTCCGGCGTGCCCATGAAAACCACCCTCATCGTGTGCCCTTTTTCGATTTCTGCACCAGCATCTTGCGTCGCAGGGGCGAGAGGTGATCCAGATAGGTCTTGCCGTTCAGGTGATCGATCTGATGCTGGACCGATGTCGCCCAGAGGCCGACGAAATCGCGTTCCTCAATCTCTCCGGTGTCATTGAGGAAGCGCACGGTGACGGCGCGGGGGCGTTCGATCAGCGCCGAGACGCCCGGCAGGTTCGGGCTTGCCTCTTCATGCTTGCGCAACTGGATCGAGGCGTGGAGCACCTCGGGGTTGGCCATCCGGATCGCCTGGCCGCGCTTGTCCGAGGCATCGACCACCGCAAGGCGCAGCATGATGCCGATCTGGGGGGCGGCCAGGCCCACGCCGGGCATTGCCTCCATCGTGTCGATCATGTCGTCCCAGACCATGCGGACGGTTTCGGTCACCGCCGCGACGGGGGCCGCGGGGGTGTGCAGACGGCGGTCTTCGTAGGGCAGAAAGGGGCGCACGGCCATGGGCGTTCCTTTGCGGATCAGGCCTGCGCGGTGCGGGCGCGTTCGCGTTTGAGCTTTTCCATCTTGCGGGTGATCATCTGGCGCTTCAGCGGGCCCAGGTAATCGATGAAAAGCCTGCCGTTCAGGTGGTCCAGCTCGTGCTGGGCGCAGGTGGCCCAGAGACCGTCAAACTGTTCCTCATGCATCTGCCCGTCAAGGCCCATCCAGCGCATCCGCACCTCGGCCGGGCGGGTGACCTCGGCATATTGTTCGGGGATCGACAGGCAGCCCTCTTCATAGGTGTTCAGATCTTCCGAGGTCCAGGTGACCTCGGGGTTGATCAGCACCATCGGGGCGGGGGCGGCGTCCTTTTCCTTGACGCAATCCATCACGAACATCCGCCGCAGCACACCCACCTGCGGCGCCGCCAGGCCCACGCCGGGCGCATCATACATGGTGGCCAGCATGTCATCGGCCAGCCGCCGGATGTCGGCATCGACGGTGGCAACGGGCTCGCAAAGTTTCTTGAGCCGGGGGTCGGGATGGATCAGGATCGGGCGAATGGTCATGGCGATGATTTAGGCGATGGGGGGCGTTGACGCAATGGTGTGAGGATTGGCGGATAATTGTTCCGGCTTACAATTAATAATCGGGACAAAATTCTACTTTATTGATATTTACAGGAATAATATGCTGAATTAATCCATAACTTCAGAACGAAATTGATGCCCAGAAATCTCAGGATGCCGCGCCATGCCCCAGACCCCCGACTTTGATGAAGCGATCGACCGCCGCGGGACCCATTCGGTGAAATGGGACGGCATGGCCCAGGCCTATGGCGTCAGCCCGCAGGATGGCATCGCCATGTGGGTGGCGGATATGGATTTTCGCCCCCCCGCCTGTGTGCAGCGCGCGGTTGAGGCGCTGGCCGGGCATGGGGTCTATGGCTATTGGGGCGATGACGTGCCCTATCTGGATGCGATCCGCTGGTGGATGCAGGCCCGGCACGGCTGGGCGGTTGAGCGGGACTGGATTTTTACCACGCATGGGCTGGTGAACGGCACCGCGCTGTGCGTCGATGCCTTTACCCGGCCGGGCGATGGTGTGGTGTTGATGACGCCGGTGTATCACGCCTTTGCGCGTGTCATCAATGCCGCGGGTCGACGGGTGGTGGAATGCCCGCTGAAGCTGGCCGATGGCCGGTATGAAATGGACTTTGCCGCCTGGGATGCGCAGATGACCGGGGCCGAGCGGATGCTGATCCTGTGTTCCCCGCATAACCCCGGCGGCCGGGTCTGGTCCGCGGCCGAGCTGCGCGCCACGGCCGATTTCTGCAAGCGGCACGGGCTGATCCTGGTGTCGGATGAAATCCATCATGATCTGGTGATGCCGGGTCACGCCCATCAGGTGATGGCGCGCGCCTGCCCGGATGTGGCGGACCGGCTGGTGATGATGACCGCGACCACCAAGACCTTCAACATTGCGGGCGCGCATGCCGGCAATGTCATCATTCCCGATCCGGCCTTGCGCGCGCGCTTTGCCGGGCGCATGGCGGCCATGGGCATTTCGCCCAACAGTTTCGGCTTGGCGATGGCGACGGCGGCCTATTCGTCCGAAGGGGCCGCGTGGCTGGATGCGCTGATAGGCTATCTTGACGGGAACCGGCGCCTGTTCGATGCGGGGATCGACGCAATTCCCGGCCTGCGGTCCATGAAGCTGGAGGCGACCTATCTTGCCTGGGTCGATTTTGCGGGCACCGGAATGGCGCCGGGGGAATTTACCGCGCGGGTCGAAAAAGGCGCGCGGATTGCGGCGAACCACGGCGCCACCTTTGGTCTGGGGGGTGAAAGCTTTCTGCGGTTCAACCTTGCCACGCCCCGCGCCCGCGTGGCCGAGGCTGTGGCCCGGTTGCAGGCGGCCTTTGCCGATCTGCAATAGCGGCTTCGCGCGGGCCGGGGGCTAAAGCCGGGGCAGCAGGGCCCGGGGGGCGTGATCATCACGCGCGAAATCCAGCGCCGCCCCGTCGCGGACTGCGGTTTCGCGCTTGGTCGTGCAGATCAGTTCATCCCCTTCAACCGCCGAGGCGATGATCAGGCAGGTCGACAGGTGGCGCGCGCCATCATACAGGTCCACCAGTCCACGCAGCTGCGACACCCGCGCCGCATCCAGCGCGAAACCGCCGCGCCAGCGCCGCAGAACCGGCAGAACCTGATCACCCGCCTGCACACGCAGCCGCGACCGGCGCTGCGCCTCTGCCTGACGGGCATCGTTCAGTGCGGTCAGAACCTCTCGTGGCAGGATTTCCATCATCGCCTCCCTGCGGCTGTGGGCATGCCTTGGCCAAGCATGCGCAGGGGGATGTAAAAATCAAGTGAAGCTTGCCCGGATCAGGCGCGCCGGGCCACCGCGACGCCCAGAACCTCCAGCACCCTGGCCTCGATCTGCGGCGCGTTCATGCCGGCTGCGGCATACATGTCCTCGGCCGTGGCGTGGTCGATGAAAGTGTCGGGCAGTACCATCGACCGGAACTTGAAGCCCCGGTCAAAGACGCCTTCGTCTGCCAGAAGCTGCGCGACATGGCTGCCGAACCCGCCGACCGCGCCTTCCTCAACGCAGATCAGTGCCTCATGGTGACGCACCAGTTGCAGGATCAGGTCGCGGTCCAGCGGCTTGGCAAAGCGCGCATCGGCCACGGTGGGCGCAAGGCCACGCGCGGCCAGTGCCTCGCGCGCCTTCAGAACCTCGGCCAGGCGGGTGCCAAAGGACAGGATCGCGACGCGCCCGCCCTCGGCCACGATGCGGCCCCGGCCAATTTCCAGCGGTGTGCCGCGTTCGGGCATTTCCACGCCCATGCCATCGCCGCGCGGATAGCGGAAGGCCGAGGGGCGATCATCCAGCGCGGCGGCGGTGGCGACCATGTGGATCAACTCGGCCTCATCCGCGGCGGCCATCACGACGATGCCGGGCAGGTTGGTCAGGAAGGCGATGTCATAGGCCCCGGCATGGGTCGCGCCATCGGCGCCCACCAGCCCGGCCCGGTCGATCGCAAAGCGCACCGGCAGGCGCTGGATCGCCACGTCATGCACGACCTGATCGTAGCCGCGCTGCAGGAAGGTGGAATACAGCGCGCAGAACGGCTTCAGCCCGCCCGCCGCCAGCCCCGCCGAAAACGTCACCGCATGCTGTTCGGCGATGCCCACATCGAAACATCGGCGGGGGAAGCGTTCGGCAAACAGGTTCAGTCCGGTGCCATCGGGCATCGCGGCGGTGACGGCGACGATCTTGTCGTCACCTTCCGCCTCGCGCACCAGGCTTTCGGCAAAGACCCTGGTGTAGGAGGGCGCGTTTGACGGTGTCTTGACCTGCGCCCCGGTCACCACGTCGAACTTCGCGGTGGCGTGGCCGCGGTCGGGGCGCATTTCGGCGGGGGCATAGCCCTTGCCCTTTTTCGTTACCGCATGAATTAGCATCGGCCCGGTCGCCCGCGCTTTCAAGGTGCGCAACAGCGGCAAAAGCTGGTCCAGGTCGTGCCCGTCCACCGGGCCGACATAGGTGAACCCCAGTTCCTCGAACAAGGTGCCGCCGATCGCCATGCCTTTCAGCATTTCCTTGGCGCGGCGCGCGCCTTCCTGCAACGGTTCCGGCAACAGGCTGACCGCGCCCTTGGCGGCGGCGCGAAGGTCCTGGAACGGGTTGCCGGAATAGAGCCGGGTAAGGTAGCTGGACAGTGCGCCCACCGGCGGGGCGATCGACATTTCATTGTCGTTCAGCACCACGAACAGCCGTTTGCCCAGATGGCCCGCGTTGTTCAGTGCCTCAAAGGCCATGCCCGCGCTCATGGCGCCATCGCCGATCACTGCGATCGCATCGCCCGGATCGCCACCCAGTTCCCGCGCCATCGCGAACCCCAGCGCGGCGGAAATCGAGGTCGAGCTGTGCCCCGCGCCGAACGGATCATAGGGGCTCTCGCTGCGCTTGGTAAAGCCTGACAGCCCGTCCTTCATCCGCAGGGTGCGGATGCGGTCGCGCCGCCCGGTCAGGATTTTATGCGGATAACACTGGTGGCCGACATCCCAGATGATCTTGTCGCGCGGGGTGTCGAACACCGCATGCAGCGCCACGGTCAGTTCCACCACGCCCAGCCCCGCGCCCAGATGGCCGCCCGTGACCGACACGGCCGAGATCGTCTCGGCCCGCAGCTCATCGGCCAGCCGCTTCAGATCACGGTCGCTGAGCGCCTTCAGGTCGGACGGCAGCGTCACGCGGTCCAGAACGGGGGTGTTTGGCTTGTCGCTCATCAGCCCTCCAAGGGCGTTTACATCTGCCGGGCAATAACGAACTGCGCCGCATCCCGCAAGTTCCGCGCCGTCGCACCATAGGGGGCCAGCGCGGCCTCGGCCTCGGCCACAAGGGCGCGGGCGCGGGTGCGCGCGCCTTCCAGCCCCAGAAGCGAGACGAAGGTGGCCTTGCCCGCGCCTGCGTCCTTGCCCAGCCGCTTGCCCGCCGTTGCTTCGGACCCTTCGACATCCAGGATGTCGTCGGCAATCTGGAAGGCAAGTCCAAGGGCGGCGGCATAGGCGGCCAGCGGTCGGGGGTCGGCGCCCGCCAGTATTGCCCCGGCCTGCGCCGCAAAGCCGATCAGCGCGCCGGTCTTGCCCGCCTGCAAGGCGGTGATCTGGTCCAGCGTCAGCGGCCGGGTGGCGGTTTCGGCGGCAATATCCAGCGCCTGGCCATAAACCATCCCCTCGGCGCCCGAGGCCCGTGCCAGCGCCGCCACCAACGCCACGCGCCGGTCCGCCGGGCCCAGAACCGGGTCGCAGCACAGTTCGAACGCCAGGGTCTGCAGCGCATCGCCGGCCAGAACCGCCGTCGCCTGATCCCACTTCACATGTACCGTGGGCTGGCCACGGCGCAGATCGTCATCATCCATGCAGGGCAGGTCGTCGTGGACAAGGCTATAGGCATGCAGCGCCTCGACCGCCGCCGCCGCCGGCATCGCCTGTGCGTCGGACAGCCCGTGCAAGGCCGCGCTTTCCAGCACCAGAAACGCCCGCAGCCGCTTGCCGCCCTGCACGGCATAGCGCATCGCCTGCGTCAGCGGGATGTCGGGGCGTTGCGCCAGCGCGCCATCCAGCGCGGCCTGCACATCGCGTTGCACCTGCGTCAGACGGTCGGCGAACATCTACAGCCCTTCGACCGGGGTGCTGCCCGTGGGCTGGCCATTTTCGCCCAGCGTGATCTTTTCCACCCGTTCCTCGGCATCGCGCAGCAGGCTGGCACAATGCGCCTTCAGCGCCGCACCGCGTTCATAAAGCGCGATCGAACGATCCAGCGGCACTTCGCCGCGTTCCAGCTGGCCAACCACGGCCTCAAGCTCATTCATCGCTTCTTCGAAGGTCATCGCTGCTATGTCGGTCATGCGCCCCGCTCCATCTGGGTGAACCCTGGCGCGGTGATACCCCGCCCCCGGCCGCAAGACCATATCCCCGATTGCCCGCTTGGGCCACCAGGTCGTGCCCGGCCCGGCCGGGTGCCGCGCAGTGCGCTATTTCTGAAATGTTTCCAGATACATCGCAAGCGACAGAACGCGCCCGCGGGTTTCGATTACATCACCATAGGTTCGATCGGCCTCGGGGTGCTGGTTCATGAAGCTCTGGCCGAAAACCGGCATTTCGCCGCCATGGGCGCGCAGGCCGGTGCGTCCGTCGATGATATGGATCACCTTCAGTATCGGGAAGGCGCCGTCATTGGCCGCGGCAAGGCCCGTCAGATCGGGGGGCTTCACGGCCAGCAATTCGGCCATCGGGCCATCCCCCAGCCCGGCTTCGCCATGGCAGCTTGCGCAATACTGGGCGTAAAGCCCCGCGCCGATGTCGGGGCCCTGGGCCAGGCTGGCCGTTGCCGACAGGCCAATGGTGAAGCTGATCGCAATGCGTGCCGCGCGGAACATGGAACTCTCCCTTCCGTGTTGGAAGGGCCAGTCTTGCAGGGTCCCGGGGCCTGTCATTGACGGTGATCAACGCGCCGTCGGGGCTATGCGAAAAATGGGAAAGGCCGCCCTTGCGAGCGGCCCCCGAGATCTACGGAGATGGTCCGGTTAGGGTCTGGTCGATCCACCGGCCCAGCCAGGGTTCTGAACCCCGGGGGTTGCCCTCAGGCCACGGCCCCCCTGACTGTCCCGACACCTCTCTCCAATATCACTCTAGACACTGGACCACCTCCTTTCATTGCGTTGCCGTTATCGACAGGCTGCCACATATTTTGTGTTTGTCAAAACTTTTCACGCAACCTTTGGCGATAGTTTCGTGACAATCGCCCGAAAAGGCAGCAGCGCCAGGATCGAAAGCCCAAGCTTTACCATCCAGTCGGCCAGCGCCAGCGACATCCACAGCGGTGCGGCAGGGCCAAGGCCCAGAACGGGCAGGATCTCATTCGCCCAAGCGACGTCATTGGCAGGTTCAAGCCAGGTCAGACCCGCGGCGAAGGCCACTGAAAAGAACACGATCGTATCCAGCGAAGACCCGACCAGCGTTGACACCAGCGGCGCGCGCCACCAGCGGCCCGTGCGCAGGCGGTCAAAGATCGCCACATCGGTCAGCTGCGCCAGAAGGAAGGCCAGCCCCGACCCGATCGCGATGCGCAGCGTTACCAGCGGGCCGAATTCGCCCGTGATCTGCGTGCCGATCAGCGAACAGACGACGCCGGTGACAAACCCCGCCAGCACCACGCGCCGGGCAGCGGCGGGGCCATAGACGCGGTTCATCACATCGGTGACAAGAAAGGCCAGCGGATAGGTGAAGGCACCCCAGGTCAGCCATTGGCCGAACAGGAATTGCACCAGAATGTTCGAGGCCACGACGACAGCGGCCATGGCAAGGATGCCGGGAAGAAAGCGGGACATGGATGATCCGTTTTTACAAGGTGGCGGAGACTTGGTCCGCGACCGTCGCGGACGTGCCGCAGATAGGACGACGGCCCGCGAAAGTCAATCTTTCAGCCGGTATTCGACGAATTCGGTGCGCTGGAACAGGCGGAAATTATCGTCCGAGATCATCGTCAGCCGCAGCGCCCCGTTGCCATCGCGCCAGACGGACAGGCTTTCCAGATTATCATGCCGGCCCGCGCGCGTCTGAACCAGAACCTCGCCGCCTATAAAGCCCTGGGGCGTCAGGTCAAAGACCCGGACCCGTGTCAGAAAGCCCAGAAGGCCCCAGAAATCGCGTTCAAGCAGGTAGAACCGGCCATCGGGGCCGAAATCCGCGCCGACCGGCAGCCAGCTGGCATCACGCGGAATTGCGAACGGCTGATCCCAGACGCCATCACGATAGCGAAACACCGGGAACGGGCGGCTGACCCCGCCGGATCGTTCGGGCATTGTGTACAGCGTGCCATCGGATGCGATGGCCAGCGCCTCAAGCGAGGAATTGTGCTGCAGCGTCTTGAACGCTTCGGGGCGGGGCAGCCGCTCGGCCGGGCCGGCCGGGTCGGTGTAGCGCGCCACCCGGTGCAGCCCCTCAAAGGAAATATACAGCGCCCCATCCGCCGCCCGGGCCAGCCCCTCGGGGTCGGCGGTTTCGCCGCGCAGCCCCTTGCCGCGGCTGTCAAGCAACGGGATCGGCCCGGCGCTGACATCGGCCCCGGCGATCCGCCCCGCGTCATCGCGCCGGATCCGCCCGGCCCAGACCGTTGCGCGGTCGGATACGGTCACGAAACCCTGTCCGTCCGCATCCACCGCCAGCCCCGAAAACCCGCCGAACGCCGGGTCATCCAGATCCCAGCGATAGCTGCCCAGGTAATCGGCCCGCCGTGCCGGTTCGGCGCCCAGATGCAGCGCCGCCAGCCCCAGCACCGCCACGATCAGCGCGAGGCGAGAACGTTGCGGCATTGGTCGGGCAAGTCGGCCAGTGTGTAGGTCTTGGCGGTCTTTGGCGGCGGGCCTTTGGGCTTTTCGCGCCGGGGCGGGTTGCGCAGTTCTTCCAGATAGGTCGTCACCCACCAGTTCAGCGTTTCATCACAGCCGTCGCTACCTTTGGACAGTTCGGCCACCGTCGGGCGCTGGGTTTCGCAAAATCCGTCGCCTGCCGGGCATTTCAGCCGCACATGGAAATGCGTGTTGTGCCCCTGGATCGGGCGGATCTTCTGCAACCAGGCACGGTCGCCCCGGGGGGTGGAATTGCACATGTTGATCTTGACCGCTGCCGCGACAAAGATCCGGTCCACACGCGGGTCAAGCGCCGCCGCGCGCAAGAGCGCCTTGTGGCTTTCGGACCAGTTGCCGTTGACGCGGGTCTGATCCTCGGTCCTGACCGAGATGGATGAGATCTTTTCGCGTTCGGCACGGCTCAGGTTCAGGCGCCTGGGCGGCAGCATCCAGATATCGGCATCCAGCCCGATCTGGTGGCTGGCATGGCCCCCGGTCATCGGCCCGCCGCGCGGCTGGCTGATGTCACCGATATACAGCCCCTTCCAGCCGACGCGCGTGGCCTGCACCGACAGATCGCGCAGGAAGCCGATCATCATCGGATGGCCCCAGTTGCGGTTGCGCGACAGTCGCATCGCCTGCCAGGTGGGCCCGGATTCGGGCAGCGCGACAAGGCCCGCCGCACAGCCCCGCGCATAGGTGCCGATCGCCGCCGACTGCTGGCGCGAAGGCACGGCATGGCCGCCAAACAGGTGCCGCGCCAACGGTTCGGCCTGCGCGGGCAGGGCGATCAGCGTGGCAAGGGCCATGGCGGCGGCTTTAGGCGAAAACATCGTTGGGCTGGTCCTTCTGCGCGCGGCCGTTCGGATCGACCCAGTGTAGCAACGCCAGCCCCAGAAGGAAAAGCACGATAAGCGGCGTTATGCCGATGGCCTGGTTGCCGCTCATCTGCGTTGCCCAGCCGATGGTCAGCGGTGCCACGAAGGAGGTGGCCTTGCCGGTCAGCGCATAAAGACCAAAGCTTTCGGTGATCTTGTCGGGGTCGGACTGGCGCACCATCATCGTGCGGCTGGCGGATTGCAGCGCGCCCCCGCCCGCGCCGATCAGCCCGCCGATCACGAAAAAGGCGATGTCGGGCAGGCGGCTTTCGGGGCCGACGGCAAGGCCAAAGACAGCGTCGCGCGACACGAAGACCACCGCGATCACCACCAGCGCCAGAAGGATGACGTTGAAGATGATCACCCGCTTGGGGCCAAAGCGGTCATCGGCCTTGCCCCCGACCCAGGCAAAGGTGGCCCCGGTGATCGTGCCCAGAATGCCGAAAATGCCCACCTGAACAATGGACCAGCCCAGCACCCCGGCGGCATACAGCCCGCCAAAGACATAGATCCCGTTCAGCGCATCGCGGTAGCACATCGACGACATCAGATAGGCCAGAAGGCTGCGGTTCCGGGGCAACTGCGCCAGCGTTGCGCGCAGTTCCGGCCAGGCGCCGCGCACCGCGGCCCGCACGGGCAGGGCATCGGGACGGCGGATTTCGCGCACCCACAGGAAGAACGGCACCATGAACACCGCATACCAGATCGCCACCAGCGGGCCCACCGATCGCGTGCCCTCGCGCATCCCGGGGTCAAGGCCCAGGATCGGGGCGATGCCGATCAGCGTGACCCCGCTGGCGTTTTCCGCCAGCAGCGTCAGCATCACGATCAGCGCCACCATGCCACCCAGATAGCCAAAGGCCCAGCCGGATCCCGATACCCGGCCCATCCGGTCGCGTCCCGCAAGGTCGGGCAGCATGGCATTGGTGAAGATGGTGGCGAATTCCATGCCGATCAGGCCGATGGCAAAGCACAGCATCACGAAGATCAGGCTGAAATCGCCCGGCGCGGCATGCCACAGCCCCCCGGCGCCCAGCACATACATCACCGAAAAGACCCAGATGAACCCGATGCGCCCGCCCGCCTTGTCGGCGATGGCGCCCAGAAAGGGCGCCAGAACCGCGATCACCAGCCCCGTCAGCCCGATGCCATAGCCCCAGACCGTCTGCGCCGCGGTGCCCGACCCCAGCAGCTCTTTCATGTAGGGGGCGAAGATGAAGGTCAGCAGCAGCGTGTTGTAGGGCTGGCTGGCCCAGTCAAAGAAATACCAGCCCCAGATCCGTTTGCGCGCGTCGACCATGCTGCCCCCTTGCGGCCGCTTTCGGCCCTTTGGCGGATCAAGCCCGAATTCGCGGGGGCGTGCAAGCGCGGGTTGAACGCCGCGTCAAACCTGGGGCGGCCAGGGGCGCTGGCCATCCGCCGCGATCCAGGCCTGCACCCAATCGGGCAACGCCGGGCTTTCGGTCGGCCGGCCCAGACGGTCCATCACCTGCGCGGGCGGCACGATCCCCGCATCCGAGGTGAAGGCGGCCCGGATCAGGATCTGGCTGCAACATTCCCCCTGCCGCCACATGCTTTGATCCATGTAAAAGAACCGCGCATCCCAGCCGATGCAGCGCGAATGCATCGTGATGCGATGAAAGACCCTGACGCGGCGGCGATAGCGGGTGGAATTGCCCGCTACCGCGATGCCCCAGCCGGTGTCCTTCAACACCTGCCGCAGGCCGGTGCGCGACAACAGCGGGATGCGGCCCAGATCGAACAGCGTCAGCGTGCGACCGTTGTTCAGCTCCATCCAGGGGTCCAGATCCCAGGGCCAGCAGATGTGATGCGACACATGCGTGCCCAGGACCGGCAACGCCGGCGCGTTGCGAAACTTTAGCCGTTCCTTGGCCAGACGGATAAACGGATACATCGGCACCTCCTGTCACGATCCGCCTGCCGCGCGGGGGCGGCAAGGTCAACCGCAAACGTTACGGCAGATCCGGTGCGGCTTGCGGTTGCAAGCGGGCCCGGTCTGACATACTTCCTTGCCAACCGCAGCCCGGAGGTTTCGTATGATCACGCTGTTTCAGGCGCTGAACCTGATCCTGAATGTCGTCTGGTTCATCATGATCGCCCATATCATCCTGAGCTGGCTGATCAATTTCCAGGTGCTGAACATCCGCCAGCCGCTGGTGGCGCAGATCTGGTATGGCCTCAACAACCTGCTGGAACCCGTCTATGCGCCGATCCGCCGGGTCCTGCCCAATACCGCTGGCCTTGATCTGGCGCCGCTGGTGGCCTTCATCATCCTGATCATCGCCCAACGGGCGCTGATAAACAATGCAGGCTTCTTTTACGGTTACTGAGCCATGAACGCGCCTTCGCCCGAGGCGCTTCTGGCGCAGATTTTCGGATTCCAGTCCTTTCGCCCGGGGCAGGAAGAAATTGTCCGTGCCGTGATCGCCGGGCGCAATACGCTTGCGATCATGCCGACCGGCGGGGGCAAGTCGCTGTGCTATCAGCTGCCCGCGCTGTGCCGCGATGGGGTCACGGTGGTGATTTCGCCGCTGATCGCATTGATGCGCGATCAGGTCCGCGCCCTGCGTGCCGCGGGGGTTGAGGCGGGGGCACTGACATCGGGCAATACCGACGCGGAAACCGAAGAGGTCTTTGCCGCGATCGACGAGGGGCGGCTGAAGCTGTTGTACATGGCGCCGGAACGGCTGGCCTCGGGCGGGGCGGTGGCCTTGTTGCGCCGCGCGGGCGTGTCGCTGATTGCCGTGGACGAGGCACATTGCGTCAGCCAGTGGGGCCATGATTTCCGCCCCGATTATCTGCGGATCGGGGAATTGCGCCGCACGCTGGGCGTGCCGCTGGCCGCCTTCACCGCCACTGCGGATGAAGAAACCCGCGCCGAAATCATCACCCGGCTGTTCGGGGGCACGGCGCCCGAAACTTTTTTGCGTGGCTTTGACCGGCCCAATATTCACCTGGCATTTGAACCCAAGGACCAGCCCCGCCGCCAGATCCTGGATTTTGCTGCCGCCCGGCGTGGACAGTCTGGCATCGTCTATTGCGCGACGCGTGCGAAAACCGAAACCATTGCGGCCGCACTGCGCGAGGCGGGTCACACCGCCTGCCACTATCACGGCGGGATGGATGCCGATGACCGGCGTGAGGTCGAGGCGCGGTTTCAGCGGGAAGACGGGCTGATCGTCGTGGCCACCATCGCCTTTGGCATGGGGATCGACAAACCCGACATCCGTTGGGTGGCCCATGCCGATCTGCCAAAGTCGATTGAGGGCTATTATCAGGAAATCGGCCGCGCGGGCCGTGATGGCGCGCCTGCCGAAACGCTGACCCTGTATGGCTCCGACGATATTCGTCTGCGCCGCGCCCAGATTGATGAGGGGCTGGCGCCCCCCGACCGCAAGGCCGCCGATCACGCCCGGCTGAATGCGCTGCTGGGCCTGGCTGAGGCGACCGGCTGCCGCCGCCAGCGTCTTTTGGCCTATTTCGGGGAAGAGTCCGGGCCCTGCGGCACCTGCGATCTGTGCGATACGCCGCCCGATCTGTTCGATGCGACCGAGGCGGTGCGCAAGGCGCTGTCGGCGGCGCTGCGCACGGACGAAAGCTTTGGCGCCGGGCACCTGATCGAGATCCTGCTTGGTAATGCCACCGACAGGATCACCGCGCGCGGGCATGACCAGCTGCCGACCTTTGGCGTGGGGCGCGACCTGTCGCGCGCGCAGTGGCAGGCTGTGTTCCGGCAGATGATGGGCCATGACCTGATCCGCCCCGACGCCGAACGTCACGGCGCGCTGGTGATGACCGAAGCCGCCCGCCCCGTTCTGCGCGGTGAGGCACAGATCACGCTGCGGCGCGACCTGATCCGCAAGGCCACCGCCCGCCCGGTGGTGCGCACGCTTGTGTCCGAAGAGGATGCGCCGCTTTTGTCCGCGCTCAAGGCGAGGCGTCGCGCCCTGGCCGAGGCGGCGGGCGTGCCGGCTTATGTCGTCTTTCCCGACCGGACCCTGATCGAAATGGCCGAGGCGCGGCCCATGACGCTGGATGCGATGGCGCGGATCAACGGGGTCGGTGCCAGGAAGCTGGAAAGCTATGGCGCCGCCTTCCTTGAGGTGATTGCCGGCGCGGCAGCGCCGATGCACCCCGCCCGCCGCCGTCTGGCCGGGCGCGAGGCTGGTAGCCTGTTCGACCGTCTGGCCGAGGTTCAGCTGGGTCTGGTCCGCGGCGCCGATGGCCACGATCGCTATCTCAGCTGTCCGCCGGCGACATTGCGCCGGATCGCCGAAACCCGCCCCCGCACCCGGGCCGATCTGCTGCGTGCGGGGCTGGCGGAACAGAAGCTGGACCGCTTTGGCGATGCGTTCCTGCAGGCGATCGCCGCATTCGACCGCTGACCGGCGCTAGGTGTTTGACCCCGCTTTGCCGTCACCGCCGATCGGGGGGCGTGCGCCGGCTGGCTGATGGGCGCGGATCATGTCGGCGATCGCCGACTTTTTCAGCGGCTTGGTCAGATAGTGATCGCCCCCCGCGGCAAAGATCGAGTCGCTGTCGCCGTCCATCGCATGGGCGGTCAGGGCACAGATCGGGGTGTGCCCCCCCGTTCCCCCTTCGGCGGCCCGGATCGCGCGTGTCGCTTCGCGGCCGTCCATTTCGGGCATGGAAATATCCATGAACACAAGATCGGGGCGGAACGCGGTCCACAGTTCGACCGCCTCGCGCCCGTTGTTGGCAAAGCGCAGCTCGATGTCGAAATCCTGCACCATCTTGCGAAACACCAGCTGGTTGGTGCGATTGTCCTCGGCCGCAAGAATGCGCATCTGGCGCAGTGCCGCCGGGGGCGGGTCGGGTGGATGTGGGTCCGGGGCGGCGGCGGCATCGGGGTGTGACAGCGCCTGAAGCGTGCGGAACAGGTCTGATCGCAGCACGGGTTTTTCAAGGCACCCCGCCAGTTCCGCGCGTATCCGGTCTTCGCCCATTGCCTCGGGGTCCGAGGTCAGCAGCAGGATCGGCGCCGCCACCCCGCGTTCGCGCAGCTTTTCGACCAGCGCCATGCCATCCATTTCGGGCATCTGATGGTCGGTCAGCACCACATCGAAACGCGCGCCATCTTCCAGCACCCGAAGCGCCTCGGCGCTGGATCGGCACAGCGTCACGTCCAGACCATAGGTTTCCAGCTGCCGTTCCAGGATGATACGGTTGATCAGCAGATCGTCGATCACCAAGGCCGCCTGAAGCGTGATCGGCGGCCCGGTCCTTTCCGTCGGTTCGGCCGGCTCGGCCACGGGCACCACGACCTTGAACCCGAAGCAGGATCCCTTTCCGGGTTCGCTGTCTACCCAGACCGCGCCGCCCATCAGTTCGACCAGCTGGCGGGTGATGGCCAGGCCAAGGCCGGTGCCTTCGAACTTGCGGTTGGAATCGCTTTCGACCTGATTGAATTCACCGAACACATGATCAAGGTATTCGGGCGCGATGCCGATGCCGGTATCTTCAACGGTGACATGCAGTTCGTATTCGCTGTTGGTCCGTTCGAAACCGACCACGCGTGCCAGCACATGGCCGGCGGTGGTGAACTTGACCGCATTGCCCAAAAGATTGGTCATGATCTGACGCATGCGGCCCGGGTCCGCCATGAACCGTGTCGGCAGGAACAGGTCGTAATCGACCAGCAGCTTCACCCCCTTGTCCTTGGCCGTGGGCTGCAGCAGCACCATCACCTCATGTATGCAGCGTTCCAGATCAAAGACTTCGGGGTAAAGCCGCAGGCGTTCGGCTTCGATCTTGGAATAGTCGAGCACATCGTTGATGATGGTCAACAACGCCTCGCCCGATGATTTGATCGTTTCGGCATAAAGCCGTTGATCCTCGGTCAGGTCGGTTTCGGCCAGCAATTCGGCCATGCCCACGACCCCGTTCATGGGGGTTCGGATCTCATGGCTCATGTTGGCGAGGAAGGCGGATTTGGCGCGGCTGGCGGCTTCGGCCCGGCGGCGGGCCTGTTCCATTTCGGCTTCGCGCTGGATCGTGCTGGTGATGTCCCGGGCCAGGCAGACCAGATCGCCATCCTCGGCCCAGCGGTCGATCAGCTTGATGTGGCGGCCGTCCGGGGTGCGCAGGATGAAGGGGGCGATATGGCTGCCGCGGATGCGGGCGACCATGTCGTGATGCCAGTCCAGCGGGTCGCGGCCGTCCATTTCGACCATGCCGTGCCGCGCCACCTGTTGCAGCACCGAATCATACGTCATCCCCGGGGTCAGTACGATTTGGCCACGAAAGAACGACAGATAGGCGCGGTTGGCCACCACCAGATGCAGGTCGGGGTCAAAGACGGCAAAGCCGTCGCGGATGGTTTCCAGCGCATCCCAAAGCCGCCGCTGCGCGATCTGCGCCACCGAATGGGCGCGCTGCAGATCGTCACGCACCTTGGTGTTTTCCCCCTTCAGCGATTCGGCCTCGGTCAGGGCACGCTGCAGGCCGTGGCGTTGCTGCACGATCTGGTCCGACAGCGCGCGCGCATGTTGCGCAAGCTTCTGGTTTGCGGCGAAAAGTTCGCGTTTCTTCTGTTCCAGCAGCCGTTCCGCCGCAAGGCGCGCGCGGCGTTCCTGCGCCAGCTTGTCCACGATACTGCTTTGCATTCCGCCGAACCCGTCCCAAAGTTTCGATCCGGGCAGATTGGCAAATGGCCGTGAAATAAGGTTTAACCCCTGCGGGCATTGTCAGAAAAGCCACACCGTGACACCATCCCCGCATAGAAGCGGAGGAATTTTCATGCGTGCCATTCTGTTTGCGGTTTTTGCCGCTGTTGCCATCCCTGCATATGCCCAGGATGCCGCGCTGGTGCCCGAACGTCGCATGGTCCTGTCCGAAGGGGTTGATCTGGTGGGCCGCGATCTGGCGCAGATCTTCGACACCACGCTGGATGCCTGCGAGGCCGCCTGCCTGACCGATCCGCGCTGCGAGGCGATAACCTACAATGCCCGCTCGCGCGCCTGCTTTCCGAAAACCGCCGTTACCGGGTCATTACCCTATCAGGGCGCCTATTCGGGCCATGTCCGCATCGCTGCGGCGGGCGCGCAGGCCAGGGCCGCGACGCGGGCGGCGGATCTTGGGTTCCTGCCCGTCGGGATGTTGCGCGCAGCCCATGATCAGGCCCGCGCCCTGGGCCGCACCCATGTGACCGGCGACTGGTCCGAGGCCGATCTGCTGGATGCGCTGGACACCGCGCGGGCGGCGGGCGATGGCGCGCAGGCGCTGCGGCTTTTGGGCGCGGTCCTGAACCTGACCGATGCTGCCGACCAATGGATCGACTATGCCCGCCTGACGCTGGGGTCCCCCGTGCCTGACCGGACCGAGGCCGCCCGCCGCGCCGCGCTGGCGGCCGTGAATGGCTATCTGCGCGCGCCATCCGCCCCGGTGCAGGCCGAGGCGCTGATGGTGCTGGCCCAGGCCGAGGCGCGCGCGGACGTGACGCGCGCGATCATCCCCGCGCTGCGCCTGGCAACCCGGCTGTCGCCGCGACAGGACATTGCCGCCGCGCTGGACGATGCGATCGGCAAATACGGCTTTCGCATCGTCGAACATCAGGTAGAGTCCAACCTTGCCAACCCCCGCCTTTGCGCGGTCTTTTCCGAGGACCTGGCCCGCGGGGCCGATCACGCCAGCTTCGTGCAACTGCCCGAACCGGCCCTGTCGGTCGAGGCCGAGGCCAATCAGCTGTGCGTGGCGGGGTTCCGGCACGGCACGCGGCTGGAACTGACCTTCCGCGAAGGGCTGCCCGCCGCCTCGGGCGAAAGCCTGGCGCGGGATGTGACCATCACCGCCTATGTCCGTGACCGCGCACCCGCAGTGCGCTTTCCGGGTCGCGCCTATGTGCTGCCGCGCGCGGCCGATGCCGGGCTGCCGGTGGAAACCGTGAACACCGACCGGCTGGACCTGCGGCTGATGCGGGTGTCCGACCGCAACCTGGTTGCGGCGCTGCGCGACGATTACTTCGCCCGGTCGCTGGATGTCTGGTCGACCGATCATTTCGCCGAAACCCTGGCCGAAGAGGTCTGGACCGGCAGTGCCGAGGTGGGGATGCAGGTCAACCGCGACATCACCACCCGCCTGCCCGTGCAAGAGGTGACCGGCCCGCTGGGGCCCGGCATCTATGCGCTTCAAGCTTTGGTCCCCGGGGCGGATGTTTACGAAAACCCGCCTGCAACGCAGTGGTTCGTGATCTCGGATCTGGGGCTTGCGACCTGGTCCGGGGTCGATGGGCTGACGGTGGTGGTGCGCGGCCTGTCCGATGCGGGCGCACGCGCGGGTGTCGCTGTGGAACTGGTGTCCAAGGCCAATGCGGTGATCGCCACCGCGCAGACCGATGCCGAGGGCGTCGCCCGCTTTGCCCCGGCGCTGACCGCGGGGCGGGGGTCTTCGGCCCCGGCGCTGGTGCGGGTGGCGCAGGGCGAGGACATGGCCTTCCTGTCACTGACCGATGCGGAATTCGACCTGTCCGACCGCGGGGTCGAGGGGCGCCCGCCCGCGCCGCCGATCGACCTGTTCCTGACCACCGACCGCGGCGCCTATCGCGCGGGCGAAACGGTGCACGCCACGATCCTGGCGCGTGACGGCGCGGCCCGGGGGCTGCCGGCGCTGCCGCTGACGGCGGTGCTGATGCGTCCCGATGGCGTGGAATATGCCCGCGCCCTGACCGATGCGGTGGGGGCCGGTGGCCATGTCAGCTCTTTCCCCATCGGTGCCGCCGCCCCGCGCGGCACCTGGCGGCTTGATGTCTTTGCCGATGTAAAGGCGCCGCCGCTGGCCTCTGCCCGGCTGCTGGTTGAGGATTTCCTGCCTGAACGGATCGATTTCGACCTGACTCTGCCCGATGGCCCCCTGGCTGCGGATGCGCTGCCCGAACTGGGGTTGGCCGCGCGCTATCTGTTTGGCGCGCCCGGCGCGGATCTGCAGGTTGAGGGCGAGATGCGCCTGACCGCCGCCGCCGCCCTGCCGGGCTGGGAAGGTTTCCGCTTTGGCCGTCATGACGACCCCTTTCCCCCGCGGTTCGAGCCGCTGGATCTGGGCCAGACCGATGCCACCGGGCAGGCAGCCCTTGGCCTGCCGCAGCCTGACCTTGGCGCCGATGCTGTCCCCCCGCTGGAAGCCGCCGTCACGGTTCGGGTCCGTGAAGGCTCGGGCCGGCCGGTGGAGCGGACCATTGCGCGCGCGCTGCTGCCCGCCGATCCGGTGATCGGCATCCGGCCGCTGTTTCAAGGCGATGCGGTGCCCCAGGGCACCGAGGCGGGGTTTCAGCTTGTGGCGCTCGGGTCTGACGCCCGGCCCGTTCCGATGCAGCTGCGCTGGGTGCTGAACCGGGTTGAAACACGCTATCAATGGTATGCGCTTTACGGGTCCTGGAACTGGGAGGCCGTCACCGCGCGCACCCGCATTTCCGAAGGTAGGGTGACATTGGATGGCTCTGCCCCCGCGCAGATCGCGGCGCCTGTGGACTGGGGCCGGTATGAACTGGTTGTGGAACGGCTGGGCGGGCCCTACGCGGTGGCCTCGGTCGGGTTCGACGCGGGCTGGTATGCCGCGGCGGACGCCATCGCCAGCCCCGACCGGCTGGATCTGTCGCTGGACCAGCCGCGCTACCGGGCGGGCGATACGGCGCGGCTGCGCATCGTGGCCCCGGCGGATGGCGTGGCGCTGGTCTCGGTGCTGTCGAACCGGGTGGTCGCGCTCAAGGCCGTGCCGGTGACGGCGGGCGACACCACGGTCGACCTGCCCGTGACCGAGGAGTGGGGCGCGGGGGCTTATGTCACGGCATCGGTCCTGCGCCCGCTGGCGGGCGATCCGCAGGACCGTGTGCCGGTCCGCGCGCTGGGTCTGGCCCATGCCGCGGTGGATCCGGGGTCACGCCAACTGCGGGCGCGGTTCGAGGTGCCCGAGGCGGCCGATCCGCGCACGACCCTGCCCGTGGCGATCAAGGTTGATGGTGTCGCCCCGGGGGATACCGCCCATGTCACCATTGCGGCGGTCGATCTGGGCATCCTGAACCTGACCGCCTTCAAGGCCCCCGATCCGTCGGGGCATTACTTTGGCCAGCGGCGGCTGGGCGTGGGGCTGCGCGATATCTATGGCCGGCTGATCGACGGGCGCACCGGGGCCGAGGGGATCATCCGGTCCGGCGGCGATGCGGGGCGCGGGCTGCAGATGCAGGCCCCCCCGCCCACCGAGGAACTGGTGGCGCATTTCTCGGGCCCGCTGACGGTGGGGCCCGATGGCTATGCCCGGGCCGCGGTCCCGCTGCCCGCCTTCAACGGCACGGTGCGGCTGATGGCGGTGGCCTGGTCGGATGGCGGCGTGGGCCAGGCCCAGGCCGATGTGCTGGTGCGCGATCCGGTGGTGGTGACGGCGTCACTGCCGCGTTTCCTGGCGCCGGGCGACCGCGCGCGCCTGCTGCTGGAGGTCGTTCACGCCACCGGCCCGGCAGGAAGGATGGGGCTGGATATAACCTCTGGCGGGCTGGACCTGGACGAGGTGCCCGCAGGGTTTGATCTGGAACCGCTGGGCAAGGCGGACCTGTCGATCCCGCTGACCGCCGGGCAGGCCGAGGGGCTGGAACAGATCCGCGTGGCCCTGACCACGCCTGCGGGGCGGGTGCTGGAAAAGACCCTGACCATCCCGATCCAGCGCAACGATCCGGCCGTGGCGCGGCAATCGCGCTTTGATCTGGCGGCGGGCGATACCTTTACGCTGGATGCCAATGCCTTTGCCGGCTTCGTGCCGGGCAGCGCGCGGGCCACGCTGGCCGTCGGCCCCCTGGCACGGTTCGACACCGCCGCGCTGCTGGCGGCGCTGGACGCCTATCCCTATGGCTGCACCGAACAGGTGACATCCAGGGCCTTGCCGCTTTTGTATCTGTCCGAGGCCGCCCAGGCGATGGGTCTTGCGACGCCTGACGACCTGCGCGCCCGGATCGACACGGCGATTGCCAACGTGCTGACCAATCAGGACGCCAGCGGATCGTTCGGCCTGTGGTCTGCGGGGTCGGGCGATCTGTGGCTGGATGCCTATGCCACCGATTTCCTGAGCCGGGCGCGGGCGCGGGGCCATACGGTGCCCGATGCGGCGTTCCGCACGGCGCTGGACAATCTGCGCAGCCGGGTGAACTACGCCCCCGATTTCGATGCCGACAGCAATGATGGCGGCACCGGGCTGGCCTATGCGCTGATGGTGCTGGCGCGCGAAGGGGCCGCGGCGGTGGGCGACCTGCGTTATTACGCCGATGTGAAGGGCGGCGATTTCGCCACCCCCCTGGCTGCGGCGCAACTGGGGGCGGCACTGGCGCAATATGGCGATCCGACGCGGGCAGATACCATGTTTGCCCGTGCCGCACGGATGCTGCAGGCGGCCCCGCCCGAGGGGCAGCTGTGGCGCGCCGATTACGGCAGCGCCTTGCGCGACCGCGCGGCGGTTCTGGCGCTGGCGGCCGAGGCCGGGACCAACGCGGTGCCGCTGGACGACGTCGGTGCCTCGGTCGCCGACAGCCTGCGCCAGCAGCGCCTGTCCACGCAGGAAGCCGCCTGGGTGCTGATGTCCACCCAGGCGCTGATCGACCGGCCCGGGGCCGAGGGATTTACCGTCAACGGCGCGCCCGTTACCGGCCCCTTGTTGCGCGTGCTGGACGATACGGATGCGCCGTTGGAAATCACCAATGGCTCGGACCGGGCGCAGGTGCTGACGCTGACCACGACCGGCGTGCCCGAGACGCCCGAACCCGCAGGCGGCAAGGGCTATAGCCTGACGCGCAGCTATTATACGCCTGAAGGCGCGCCGGTGGACCCGGGCACCGTGGCGCAAGGGACCCGGCTGGTCACCGTGCTGGAAATCACACCCCACGGCGGTGGCGCGGCGCGGCTGATCGTGGCGGATCCCCTGCCGGCGGGGTTCGAAATCGACAACCCCAACCTGATCCGGGGGGGCGATCTGGCGGGGCTTGACTGGCTGTCCCTGGCTGACGAAACGCGGATGACCGAGTTCCGCCAGGATCGTTTCCTGGCCGCGCTGGACTGGGATCAGGATATGCCCGTGCGGCTGGCCTATATGGTGCGGGCCGTCACACCGGGCGCGTTTCACCACCCCGCTGCCAGCGTCGAGGATATGTATCGCCCCGACTATCGCGCCCAGACCGCGACGGGCCGGGTGACGGTAAACTAGGATGCGCCGGACGGGGCTGATCTGGCTGGTCGCGGGGCTATTGGCGTTTGCGGCGGCCCGCGACGGGCTGGATGGCTGGATCGCGCGAACCGACCTGCCGCCCCTGTCGGTGGCGGTCGGAACCGAGGTGCTGGCCAGCGACGGCTTGATCCTGCGGGCCTTCGCGGTGGCGGACGGGCGCTGGCGGCTGGCACCCGGCCCGGTGGACCAAGGGTTCCTGGCCGCGCTGATCGCCTATGAGGATCGCCGCTTTTACGACCACGGCGGCATCGACCCCCTGGCGGTGGCGCGGGCGGCGTGGCAGGCGATATTGGCGGGGCGGGTGGTGTCGGGGGCCTCTACGCTGACGATGCAGGTGGCCCGCCTTCTGGAAGAGGGGCCGACCGGCACCCTGTCGGGCAAGATCCGTCAGGCCCGCGTGGCGCTGGCGCTGGAACGGCGGTTGTCCAAGGCGGAAATCCTGGGCCTTTACCTGCGCCTTGCACCCTATGGCGGTAATCTGGAAGGGGTGCGGGCCGCGACGCTGGCCTGGTTCGGCAAGGAACCCCGCCGCCTGACCGCGGCCGAGGCCGCGCTGCTGATTGCCCTGCCCCAAGCGCCCGAGGCGCGCCGCCCCGATCGCTTTCCCAAGGCGGCCGCAGCCGCCCGTGCCCGCGTTCTGGACCGGCTGGCCGCGGCGGGGGTGCTGGCCCCCGACCGGGCAAAGGCCGCCCTTGCCGAACCCGTGCCGCAGCAACGGCGCGACTTTCCCGCGCGGGCCCCGCATCTGGCGGCGCGGCTGGCCCGTGCCGCACCCCCGGGCGCACAGATCGCCACCACCATCGACCCCGGCCTGCAACGCGCGGCGGAACGCCTGGCCGCGCGCGCGGTGGCCGGGCAGGGCGGGCAGGTTTCCGCGGCGATCGTCTTTGCCGACCATGCCACGGGCGCGGTTCTGGCCCATGTCGGTGGCGCCAGCTGGGGGGCCGAGGCAAACGCGGGTTTTGTCGACATGGCGCAGGCGCCGCGATCGCCCGGATCAACGCTGAAGCCCTTTGTCTATGCGCTGGCCTTCGATGATGGCCTGGCCCATCCCGAAACACTGATCGAGGATCGTCCGCTGGCCTTCGGCACCTGGGCGCCACAGAATTTCGACCGCCGTTTTCGCGGCACCGTCAGCATCCGTGCCGCGTTGACAGAGTCTTTGAACATCCCCGTGGTCAGCCTGACCGAGGCGCTGGGCCCGGCGCGGCTTCTGGCTACGCTGCGGGCGGCGGGGATGCGGGTTGATCTGCCTTCGGGTGCCCCGGGGCTGGCGGTGGCGCTGGGTGGGCTGGGTGTCAGCCTTGAGGATCTGGTGCAGGGCTATGCGGCGCTGGCGCGGCTGGGGCGCCCGGTGCATCTGTCGGCCCTGCCGGGGCAATCCGGTGCACCCGACGGGCGGCTGTTCGGCCCCGTTGCCGCATGGCAGGTCGCCGATATCCTGGCGCAGGTGCCGCCGCCTGCCGGGGCCGCGCCGGGGCGGATCGCCTTCAAGACCGGCACCAGCTATGGCCACCGCGACGCGCTGGCGCTGGGGTTTGATGGGCGTCATGTTGCGGGCATCTGGTTGGGCCGGCCCGATGGCACGCCGGTGCCGGGGGCCTTTGGCGGCGATCTGGCCGCGCCGATCCTGTTCGAACTGTTCGACCGCGCCAAGCAGGCCCGCGACCCGCTGCCCCCGCCGCCGCCCGCCACGCTGCTGGTGCCCAATGCGCGCCTGCCGCAGCCGCTGCAGCGGTTCCGTCCGCGCGGTGTGCTTTTGCCCGATGTGCCGGGCGATGCGCCGGAACTGGCCTTCCCCCCCGATGGCGCCGAGGTCGAGGCACAGGGCGGTCTGGTCGCCAAGCTGCGCGGCGGCACCCCGCCCTTCACCTGGCTGGCCAATGGCGCGCCGATCGCCCTGGCCGAACGCGGGCGTGAGGTTCTGTTGCCGCTGTCTGGCCCCGGTTTCGTGACGCTGACGGTGATCGACGGGGGCGGGCGGTCTGCCGCGGCCTCGGTACGGCTGCGCTAGACGCCGGGTCAGATCCGTTCGATCGCCAGGGCGATGCCTTGCCCGCCGCCGATGCACATGGTGATCAGCGCGCGCCGTCCGCCGGTGCGTTCCAGCGCGTGCAGCGCCTTGACGGTGATGATCGCGCCGGTCGCCCCGACCGGATGGCCAAGCGCGATGGCGCCGCCATCGGGGTTGACCCTGGCCGGATCAAGGCCCAGCGCCGCGTTGACGGCAAGCGCCTGGGCGGCGAATGCCTCATTCGATTCAATGATGTCGAAATCGCCGGGCTCCAGGCCGATGCGCGCGCAAAGCGCCTCGACCGCCGGGATCGGGCCGATGCCCATCACCTCGGGGCGCACGCCTGCCACGGCATGGCCCAGGATGCGCGCGCGCGGGCGCAGGCCCGCCGCCTCGGCCGCCTCGGCCCGTGCCAGCACCAGCGCGGCCGCACCGTCATTGATCCCCGAGGCATTGCCCGCTGTGACGGTGCCGTCCTTGCGAAACGCCGGGCGCAGCGCGGCCAGCGCGTCGGCGCGGGTGTCCTTGGGGTGTTCGTCGGTGTCGAAAATCACATGCCCCTTGCGACCGGGAACCTCAACCGGGACGATTTCGGCCTTGAAATGCCCGGCCGCGATCGCGGCGGCGGCCCGGCGCTGGCTTTCAAGGGCGAAGGCATCCTGCATTTCGCGGGTGATGGCATGTTCGGCCGCGACGTTTTCGGCGGTGATGCCCATATGTCCGGTGCCAAAGGGGCAGCTGAGCGTCTGGGTCAGCATGTCGACGGCCCTGACATCGCCCATCTTCTGGCCGAAGCGCGCCTGCGGCAGGCTGTAGGGGGCGCGGCTCATGCATTCGGCGCCGCCGGCCAGGGCGAAATCGGCATCCCCCAGCATCAGTGCCTGCGCCGCCGACACGATGGCCTGCACGCCTGATCCGCACAGCCGGTTGACGTTCATTGCAGGGGTGCCGACCGGGATGCCCGCGTTGATCGCCGCGACCCGCGACAGATACATGTCGCGCGGTTCGGTGACGATGACATTGCCAAAGACCACCTGGCCGATCATTTCGGGCGCGATGGCTGCGCGGTGCAGTGCCGCCCTGGCGGCGACGGTGGCAATGTCGATTGGCGCCAGACCGGACAGGCTTCCGCCAAAGGTTCCGATGGCCGTCCGCGCGCCGGACAGGATGACGATCCCGGTCATGGCTTATCCCCTTGTGTTGGTGCGCGAAGGCTAACGCCCGCCAATGCGCGGCGCCAGCCGCAACCGGGACCGTGACGTAGCGTCATTACCTGCCGTTGTCAGCCGTGGGCCAGCAGTGGATCGCGCCCGGTGGCGGTCAGCAGCCAGGCATCGCGCCCCTCGATCACCACGGCGGATACCGGGCCGCCATAGCCTGCACTGGAATCCAGGTTCAGGCGGTTGCCGTAATGGGTGGCGCGATCGATTGCGGTATGGCCATGCACGACAAGGAAACCATGATCGCGCGGGTCATTCAGGAAATCGCCGCGAATCCACAACTGGTCATCCTCGGTCTGATACTGCAGCGCGATGCCGGGGCGGATGCCGGCGTGCACGAACAGCGCCGGTCCCCGCTGAACATGAACGGGCAAGCGTGCCAGCCAGTTGACGTGATCGCGTGGCACGGCGGCCAGTGCCTCGGCGTGGATCTGTTCGACGGGGCGGTTGGCGGGTTCGCGCAGGCCATAGGATTCAAGGGTCTGCGGTCCGCCCAAACGGGGATGCAGCCAGCTGAATTCGGTCCGCAGCATGGGGTCACGCGCCCAGGGATCGGCCAGAAAACCCAGGAACATGCGGTCGTGGTTGCCTTTCAGCACGATCCAGTTTTCGCCCCGTGCCTGCCCGGCGATCAGATGGCGGACCACGCCCGCGCTGTCGGGACCGCGATCCACCAGATCGCCGACATGGATCACCGGGGCATCCGTGTCACCGCAGGCCGCGCGATCGGCCGCGATCAGCGCATGGGCCTGGCGCAACAGATCCAGCTGGCCGTGAATATCCCCGATCGCATAGCTGCGCATCGCACCCCCCCAATGACAAAGGCCCCCGCCACCGCGGGGGCCAATGCCCATTACATCAAAGCCAGACGGGATTCGAGGTCAGGCGACTTCAAATTCCAGCGGTTTGACCTGCTGGAACAGCCCCGAGGCCTTCAGCTCATCGACCACGGCGGCGGGAAGCGGCTCATCCAGGTACAGGATTGCGATGGCGTCGCCGCCCGCCGCGGCGCGGCCCAGGGTGAAGTTGGCGATGTTCACGTTGTGCTTGCCCAGCGAACCACCCAGCGTGCCGATGATGCCGGGCACGTCCTTGTTGGTGGTGTAGAGCATGTGCGCCCCCACCTCGGCATCGATGTTGATGCCCTTGATCTGGATGAAGCGCGGCTTGCCATCGCTGAACACGGTGCCCGCGACCGACCGTTCGCGGGTTTCGGTCACGACGGTCAGCTTGATGTAGCCGTCGAACACGCCCGATTTCGCCTGGGTGGTGGTGGCGATGTTCACGCCACGCTCTTTGGCGATGACCGGGGCAGAGACCATGTTCACATCCGGGTTCGCGGCCTTCATGATGCCCGCGATCGCGGCGCAGTTCAGCGCCTGCAGCTTCATTTCCGTCACGACGCCATCGTAAAGGATGTTGATCGCCTGGATCGGCTCATCCGTCATCTGGCCGACGAAATCGCCCAGATGGCCGGCGAGCTTCACCCAGGGCCCCATGACGGCGGCTTCCTCGGCGGTGACGGACGGCATGTTCAGCGCGTTTTGCACCGCGCCGGTCAGCAGGTAGTCCGACATCTGTTCGGCCACTTGCAGCGCCACGTTTTCCTGCGCTTCGGTGGTCGAGGCGCCCAGATGCGGCGTTGCCACCACATTCGGCAGGCCGAACAGCGGGCTGTCGGTTGCCGGTTCCACCGCGAACACGTCCAGCGCGGCGCCCGCGACATGGCCCGATTTCAACAGCTCGGCCAGCGCCTCTTCGTCGATCAGGCCGCCGCGGGCGGCGTTGACGATGCGGACACCCTTCTTGGTTTTGGCCAGGTTTTCACGCGACAGGATGTTTTTGGTCTTTTCGGTCAGCGGCACATGCAGCGTGATGAAATCGGCCTTGGCCAGCAGTTCATCCAGTTCGACCTTGGTGACGCCCATCGCCTTGGCGCGTTCTTCCGACAGGAAGGGGTCATAGGCCATGACCTTCATCCGCAGACCCAGCGCGCGGTCGGCCACGATAGAGCCGATATTGCCCGCGCCGATCAGGCCCAGCGTCTTGTTGAACACCTCGACGCCCATGAAGCGGTTCTTTTCCCACTTGCCGGATTTGGTCGAGACGGAAGCCTCGGGCAGTTCGCGCGCCACGGCGAACATCAGCGCGATGGCGTGTTCGGCGGTGGTGACGCTGTTGCCGAAGGGGGTGTTCATCACGATCACGCCCTTTTTTGAGGCGGCCGGAATGTCCACATTGTCCACGCCGATCCCGGCGCGGCCGATCACCTTCAGGTTTTTCGCCGCTTCCAGCACCTTTTCGGTGACCTTGGTGGCGGACCGGATTGCCAGACCGTCATACTGGCCGATCACTTCCAGCAGCTTGTCCTTGTCCTTGCCCAGATCGGGCATGTAATCCACCTCGACCCCGCGGTCGCGGAAGATCTGTACGGCGGTTTCAGAAAGTTTGTCGGATACGAGAACCTTGGGCGCCATCACGGGCTCCTGTCAAATGGGGTTTGGGGAAGGCGGGCGGCGGGGCCGCCCGACCGGGGCCAGATCAGGCCTGTGCGGCGATCTCGGCCTCAAAGGCCCATTCCAGCCAGGGCATCAGCGCCGCGACATCCGCCGTTTCGACGGTCGATCCGCACCAGATCCGCAGACCCGCGGGCGCATCGCGATAGGCGCCGATGTCCAGCGCGACACCCTCTTTTTCCAGGCGCTTGGCGACGGCCTTGGCAAAGGCGGCGGCGTCCTTGATCCGGTCGTCCGTGAACTTGAGGCAGACCGAGGTGGTCGAGGCCGTGGCCGGATCGACCGCGAGGTTCGCGATCCAGGGCCTGGCGGCGCAGAAATCCCACACGACCCTGGCGTTTGCCTCGGCCCGGGCGATCAGCCCCTTCAGCCCGCCAACCGTCTGCGCCCATTTCAGTGCGACCAGATAGTCCTCAACCGCCATCATCGAGGGGGTGTTGATGGTTTCGCCGACAAAGATGCCTTCGATCAGCTTGCCGCCCTTGGTCATGCGGAAGATTTTTGGCATCGGCCAGGCGGGGGTATGGCTTTCCAGGCGTTCCACCGCACGGGGCGACAGGATCAGGATGCCATGCGCGCCTTCGCCGCCCAGCACCTTCTGCCATGAGAAGGTGACCACATCCAGCTTGTCCCACGGCAGGTCCATCGCAAACGCGGCCGAGGTCGCGTCGCAGATCGTCAGGCCGGCGCGGTTCGCGGGGATCGCGTCCCCGTTCGGCAGGCGCACGCCCGAGGTGGTGCCGTTCCAGGTAAAGACCACGTCCTTGTCAAAATCGACAGTGGCGAAATCCACGATCTCGCCATAGGGGGCCTTTTTCACGGTCGCGTCCAGCTTGAGCTGCTTGACCACATCGGTGACCCAGCCTTCGCCGAAGGATTCCCACGCCAGCATTTCCACGCCGCGTGCACCCAGCAGCGACCACATCGCCATTTCCACGGCGCCGGTGTCCGAACCGGGGACGATGCCGATGCGGTAATCCGCGGGCACGCCCAGAATTTCACGGGTGAGGTCGATGGCCTCTTTCAGCTTGTTCTTGCCGACAGCGGCACGGTGCGACCGGCCCAGCGGGGCACCAGCAAGCATGTCAAGAGAGAAGCCGGGGATCTTCGCGCAGGGGCCCGAAGAGAAACGCGGATTGGCCGGCCGCGCGGCCGGGATCGTGTGATCGGTCATGGTATCCTTCCAGATAAACGCCCCTCGTTGGGGAGAGGTGTCCCGCCGCTGGAAATACGCCTGCGCATGCTCTGGCACAAGATGGAAAATTGCGATAATGCGCCGCATCTGACGCCAAAGACGACATCGCCCCAGACCGGAAGGCCACCATGTTCATCGCCACCCTTCTTGCCGCCCCCGAAAAAGCCAATCTCGACCGGGTGACCGTCGAATCGCTGCGCGATGCCTGGGCGGGCGGGGCGGCGGAATGGCTTAACCCCGGGGTTGCGGCGGAATTCGCCTTGCCCGAGGTGCCCGCGAACCGCTGGGAGGTTTGGGAAGGCCTGCAGGGGATGGGCGTCGATCTGGTGATTCAGCCGGCCGAGGGGCGGCAAAAGCGGATGTTGCTGGCCGATATGGACAGCACGATGATCCAGCAGGAATGTATTGATGAGCTTGCCGATGTCGCGGGTGTGGGAGACCGGGTCAAGGAAATCACCGCCCGCGCGATGAACGGCGAACTGGATTTCGAAGGCGCGCTGATCGAACGGGTGGGCCTTTTGAAAGGTTTGCCGCAATCGGTGATCGGGCAGGTGATTTCGGAACGCATCACCTTCATGCCCGGCGGGCGCGTGCTGCTGGCGACGATGAAGGCCAAGGGCGCCTATACGGTTCTGGTTTCGGGCGGGTTCACGGCCTTCACCGGCCATGTCGCGGGCACGCTGGGCTTTGACGAGGCGCGGGCCAATACGCTGTTGGTTGCCGATGGCCACCTGACCGGCGAGGTCGCCCGCCCGATCCTGGGGCGCGAGGCCAAGATGCAGGCCCTGACCGAGGTGTCCGCGCGCCTTGGCATCGGCCACGATCAGGTGATGGCGGTGGGCGATGGCGCGAATGACCTTGGCATGCTGGGCATGGCGGGCGCCGGGGTGGCGCTGCACGCCAAGCCCGCGGTCGCCGCGCAATGCGACATCCGCATCAACCACGGCGACCTGACGGCGCTGTTGTATATTCAGGGCTATCGCGCCGATCAGTTCGCCTGAACCGGCGCACCCGCCTGCCAGACGCGGGTCAGTTGCCAGTCGGCATTGAAATGCACCAGATCGGCGGGCAGGCCGGGGGCAATGCGGCCCCGGTCCGACCCGATCACCTGCGCCGGGATGCGGCTGGCCATGGCCAGCGCGCGTTCGGGCGAAAGGCCCACCTGTTTGATCATGAAGCGCACGGCCTGCGGCAGGCTCAGGTCGGCCCCGGCCAGGGTGCCATCCGCCAGCGTCAGCCGCCCGCCCCGGCGCAGGATGCGGCGGTCCCCCAGCTGGAATTCGGTCAAGCCGGTACCCGCCACGGCCATGGCGTCGGATACCAGAAACACCTCGCCTGCGCTTTTGGCGGCCAGCGCCAGACGGATCGTTTCGGGATGCACATGCACACCATCGGCGATCAGGCCACAGGCCAGCGGCAGCGAAAGGGCCGCGCCGACAAGGCCGGGTTCGCGGCTGCCAAGCGGGCTCATGGCGTTGAACAGATGGGTGACGCTGGTGGCGCCCGCGGCCTGCGCGGCGGCCGCTTCGGCCAGGGTGCAGTCGGCATGGCCCAGGCTGACCACCGCGCCCGCGGCGTGCAGGGCCGCGATCTGGCCGGGCCGGGCCGAGGCCGGGGCCAGCGTCACCATCAGCGTGGGCAAGGCGCGGGCGGCGGCGATCAGCGCGGCAAGGTCGCCATCGGTCATCGGGCGGATCAGGGCCGGGTCATGCGCGCCGTGGCGGCGCGGGTCCAGGTGCGGGCCTTCCAGATGCAGGCCCAGAAACCCCGGCACGCGCGCCTTGGCCGCTGCGATTCCGGCTTTGATCACGGCGGCGGTGGCCTGCGGCGTGTCGGTGATCAGCGTGGGCAGGATGCCCGTTGCGCCCAGCCGCGCGTGGGCGGCGCAGATCCGGGCAAGGGTTGCCGCCGTCGCGCTGCCATCCAGCAGGATGCCGTCGCCGCCATTCACCTGCAGGTCAATCAGCCCCGGCGCCAGAACGCCGCCATTCAGATGCAGGACGGGGTAATCGGGCGCCTCGGCCTCGGGCAGGATAGCGGTAATGCGGTTGTCCTCGATCACCAGCGCCATGCCGGGGCGGCGCGTCGTGCCGTCGAACAGATCGGCGCCGGTCAGAATCCGGGTCATGATGCCTCGGCCAGATGGCGCGCCATGTGCAGGGCGCCCGCCACATTGTCGCCCAAGGCAGGGCGGATCTGCCAGCGGTCGTGCAGGTGCGTCGCGCAGGCCGGGCCAAGACCGCCGGTGAAGGTGACGGGCAGGGGGGGGCCGCCCTGTTGCAGCAGGGAAATCGCGGCGGCGACCTCGGCCGTGGCGGCGCCCAGCACCGCGATCGCGGCGGGGTCGTCGCTGTCGGTGACAAGCGGCGCGACGGCGGCGAAATCCGCCGGACGGGCGGATTGGGCAAAGGCGGCAAGCCCCGCGCCGCCGCCGTTGTCGTCCAGCAGCCGCTGCAACAGCGGCGTCAGGGACACAAAGCCGTCCAGCCCCCGCAGCGCCCGCGCCATCAGCGCCCGCCCGATCCAGGCGCCCGATCCCTCGTCGCCCAGCACCAGCCCCCAGCCGCCGATCACCCGCAGCGCGCCGCCGCGCCGCGCGGCAAAGACCGACCCGGTGCCCATCGCGGCCAGGATGCCATCGTCATCCCCAAGTGCGCCGGCCACTGCGATCTGCACATCCTGCACCACCTGCACACGGGCAAAGGGCAGGCCTTGTGCGATGCGCGCGGCGGCCTCGGGGAAATTCGCCCCGGCAAGGCCAAGAACGGCGCAGACCTGATCGGGGTGGCAATGACCGTCCATCACCGCGTCGGCGGCGGCAAGGATCGCGCCCCGCGCGCCCTGCGGATCGGTGACGATATTCGCCGGCCCCGCGGTGGCGCGGGCGATCGCGCGGCCCGTCGCATCGGCCAGCGCCGCGCGGCATCCGGTGCCGCCACCATCCAGCCCCAGTAGAAACATGCCCGCCCCCTTGCAGCCCCGCGCCACGCAGATTGCCAAAACCTTGCGCCCGGCGAAAGGGTGGCTGGCGCCAGCGGTGCTTTTTCCGTCTTATGCCGGGGCGGGCGGATTTTTTGGGTGACATTCCGTCCGCTTGCGCCAATTGAAGGGGGCGGGCGCGTATCGCCGCCCGAAGCGATGGGCGGCAAGGGAAAACGATGCGCAAACCGGTGATCTTTGCGGCGCTGGGGCTGGTGGTGCTGGGCCTGATCTGGGCCAGTGGCGGTGCGCCTGCCGATCTGGACGGCCTGCGCGCTGCGCTGGCCCGTGCGGAAGGGTGGCGCGCGGCGAACCACGCCGCCTTCGCGGTGCTGTTTTTTGCCGCCTATATCGCGGTTACGGCGTTGTCGCTGCCCTTTGCCGTCTGGATGACGCTGGCGGCGGGGGCGGTGTTCGGGTTCTGGGGTGGGCTGGTGCTGGTGTCCTTCGCCTCGACCATCGGCGCGACGCTGGCGTTCCTGGCGGCGCGGTTTTTGTTGCGCGACTGGGTGATGGCGCGGCTGGGGGCGCGGGCCAGGGCGGTGGAACAGGGGCTGGCGCGGGACGGTGCGTTCCACCTGTTCTCGCTTCGGCTGATCCCGGTGGTGCCGTTTTTTGCGTTGAACCTGCTGATGGGTCTGACCGCGATGCCCGCGCGCCGGTTCTACTGGGTCAGCCAGCTGGGGATGCTGCCGGGCACGGCGGTCTATACCAACGCGGGCACGCAGCTGGGGCGGCTGGACAGCCTGTCGGGGGTGATCTCGGCCCCTGTTTTGGGGGCCTTTGCGGCACTGGCGGTGTTTCCCTGGATCGCGCGGCTGGGTCTGGGTCTGCTGCGGCGCAGGCGGGCCTATCGTGGCCATACCCGCCCGGCGCGGTTCGATCGCAACCTGATTGTGATTGGCGCAGGCGCGGCGGGGCTGGTCACGGCCTATGTGGCCGCCGCCGCCAAGGCCCGCGTCACGCTGATTGAATCGCATCGCATGGGCGGGGATTGCCTGAATTACGGCTGCGTGCCGTCCAAGGCGCTGATCCGCTCGGCCAAGGCGGCGCATCAGATGCGCCATGCCGACCGCTTTGGCCTGACGCCCGCCGATCCGGGCGTATCGTTCCGCGCGGTGATGGCGCGGGTGAGGCAGGTGATTTCCGACATCGCACCGCATGACAGCGCAGAACGGTATGAGGGCCTGGGGGTCGAGGTTCTGCAGGGCCATGCCCGTCTGGTTGACCCCTGGACGGTCGAGGTGACCGGCGAATCCGGGCTGCAGCGGCTGACGGCGCGGGCGATCGTGCTGGCGACCGGGGCCGCGCCTGTGATCCCCGATCTGCCGGGGCTGGCCGATGCAGGGCCGCTGACCTCGGACACGTTGTGGGACCGGATGGCGCCGCGCGACACCCCGCCCGCGCGGCTTCTGGTGCTGGGCGGCGGGCCGATCGGGTGCGAACTGGCGCAGGCCTTCCAGCGGCTGGGCTCACAGGTGACGCTGGTCGAACAGGCCCCCCGCCTGCTGGCGCGTGAAGAGGCCGAGGCCGCCGATCTGGTCCGCGCGTCGCTGGAGGCAGACGGCGTGCGGGTGCTGACCGGCCACCGGGCGCTGGCCTTTGGCGCGCAGGGCGGAAAATGGGTGGATCTGGACGGCGGTCAGCGGGTCGAATTTGATGAGGTGATCGTTGCCGTGGGCCGCGCCGCGCGTCTGACGGGATACGGGCTGGAGGATCTGGGCATTCCTACCGCCCGCGTGATCGGGACGAACGAGTATCTGGAAACCGTCTTTCCCAACATCTACGCCGCCGGGGATGCGGCGGGGCCGTTCCAGTTGACCCATGCCGCGGCGCATCAGGCCTGGTTTGCCGCGGTGAACGGGTTGTTCGCCCCCTTCTGGCGGATCAGGACCGATTACCGCGTGATCCCCTCGGCGGTTTTCACCGACCCTGAAATCGCCCGCGTCGGCCTGACCGAGACCGAGGCGCAGGCGCGCGGCATCCCCCATGAGGTCACCCGCTACGGTATCGACGATCTGGACCGTGCGATTGCCGACGGCACCGCGCGTGGCTTTGTCAAGGTGTTGACCCCGCCCGGCAAGGACCGGATTCTGGGCGTGACCATCGTGGGTGAACGCGCCGGGGATCTGTTGGCGGAATTTGTTCTGGCGATGAAACAGGGGCTGGGGCTGGGGCGTATCCTGTCCACGATCCACATCTATCCGACGCTGACCGAGGCAAACAAATTCGCGGCCGGCAACTGGCGCCGGGCGCATGTGTCGCCCCGCGCGCTGGCGGTTTTGGGGCGGTTCCACGCCTGGAGACGCGGATGATCGACGCCGCGCTTTTGCCCCTGCAGCGCCGTCTGCTGCATCCCCCGGCCCGCGCGCTGGCGGGTTTGGGCGTGCAGGCCGACCAGGTCACCATCGCGGGGTTTGTGCTGGGCCTTGGCGCGGTGATCGCCCTGACGGCCGGTGCCTTTGGCGCGGCGCTGGGGTTCATCGCATTGAACCGGCTGGCCGACGGGCTGGACGGTGCGGTGGCGCGGATCACCGGGCCGACCGACCGGGGGGCGTTCCTGGATATCGCGCTGGATTTCGTGTTCTACGCGCTGGTTCCCCTGGGCTTTGCGCTGGCCGATCCGGTGGCCAACGCCCTGCCCGCCGCCGTGTTGATCGCGGCCTTTGTCGGCACCGGGTCCAGCTTTCTGGCCTTTGCCAGCGTTGCCGCCAGGCGCGACCTGCGGACCGAGGCCTATCCCGCCAAGGGCATCTATTACCTGGGTGGTCTGACCGAAGGGGCCGAGACCATCGCCTTTTTCACCGCCGCCTGTCTGTGGCCCGGGGTTTTCGCGTCCCTGGCCTATGGCTTTTCCGCCGCCTGCGCGGTGACCACCCTGACCCGCTGGCATTGGGGCTGGCGGGCCTTTTCCGACAAAGGATGACCGATGCGACTGTTGTTCAGCGCCCTTGCCCTGACCGCCGCCACCCCCGCCCTTGCCGACTGGCAGGCCACGCTGGATGCCGCGCGCGGCCAGACCGTCTATTTCAACGCCTGGGGCGGGGATCAGCGCACCAATGACTTCATCGCCTGGGTGGGGGCGCAGACCGAGGTACGTCATGGCGTGAAGGTCGAACAGGTCAAACTGGCCGACACCGCCGAGGCCGTGTCGCGGGTGATCGCGGAAAAGGCGGCGGGCAAGGACACGGGCGGCTCGGTCGATCTGATCTGGATCAACGGGCCGAATTTCCTGGCGATGAAAGAGGCGGGGTTGCTGCATGGCCCCTTTGTCGGCGATCTGCCGAATGCGGCGTTTGTGGACCTGTCGGCGGGTGCCCCGGCCTCGGTCGATTTCACGGTGCCGGTCGAGGGGATGGAAGCGCCGTGGCGGCTGGCGAAATTTGTCTTTGTCCATGACAGCGCACGGGTTGATCCGCCTGAAACCATGGCGGCTTTCGTGGATTGGGCGGCGGCCCATCCGGGGCGGATGACGCATCCGAACCCCGCGAATTTCATGGGCGCGACCTTCCTGAAACAGGCGCTGACCGAGCTTGCGCCCGATCGGGCGGTGCTGCAGTCCGCCCCGACCGGGAAAAGCTATGCTGCCGCGACCGCGCCGTTGTGGGCCTGGTATGACGCGCTGCGCCCGCATCTTTGGCGCGCGGGCGAAAGTTACCCGGAAAACGAATCCGTTCAGGCCCGGATGCTGAACGATGGCGAGGTGGACATCGCCATGTTCTTTGATCCGGCCGCCGCCGCCGCGATGATCGAACAGGGGCTGCTGCCGGAAACCGTGCGCGTCTTTGTCCCGAAGGGCGGCAGCCTTGGCAACGTGTCCTTCGTGGCGATCCCCTACAACGCCGCCCACAAGGAAGGCGCGCAGGTCGTGGCCAATTTCCTGCTGGAACCCGCGACCCAGGCGCGGATGCAGGATATTACCGTGCTGGGCTCATTCCCGGTGCTTGACCCGGCCCGGCTGGACGGGGCGGCCCGGGCGGCCTTTGACGCGCTGCCCACCGCACCCGCCTTGCCGACGCTGGAAGATCTTGGCCCGACCCTGGCCGAGCCGCACCCTGCCTGGATGACCCGCCTGACCGCGGACTGGGCCGCGCGCTACACGAAATGATCTGGGCGCGCGTCCTTCGCGGGCTGGTTGTGCTGGGGATCGGCGGGCCGATCCTGGCGGGGCTGGCGGTGACGCTTGCGGCCTCGTTCGGATGGCTGCCGGCGATTGGGCATGCGGATCTGACCCTGGCGCCCTGGGCGCAGGCGCTGGCGCAGCCGGGCTTTGGCACGAGCCTGCGGCTGACGCTGGTGACGGGGCTTGGCGCCTCGGTCCTGTCGCTGGCGCTGGCTTTGGGGGTGGCGTTCCGGCTGGCGATGCGACCCGGCGCCTTGCGCTGGCTGGCCCCGATCCTGGCGGTGCCGCATGCGGCGCTGGCGATCGGGCTGGCCTTTCTGATCGCGCCCTCGGGCTGGATCGCGCGCGTTCTGAGTGGCCCTTTGGGCTGGACGCAGCCGCCCGATCTGGCGACCGTGGGCGATCCTTTGGGGCTGGCGCTGATCCTGGGGCTGATGCTGAAAGAGGTGCCTTTCCTGCTGCTGGTGATCCTGGCCGCGCTTTCGCGGGTGCCGGTGGCGGCGCAGATGGCGGCGGGGCGGGCGCTGGGCTATCGCCCGTGGGCGGTCTGGCTGAAGCTGGTCGTGCCGCAGCTTTACCCGCTGATCCGGTTGCCGGTCTATGTGGTGCTGGCCTTTTCGCTGTCGGTCGTGGATATGGCGCTGATCCTTGGCCCATCGCACCCGCCAACCTTGGCCGTGGCAATCCTGCGCGGCTTTTCGGCACCCGATCCGGCGGTGGCGCTGCCGGCCTCGGCCATGGCGATGCTGCAGGCTGGCATCGTCGCGGCGGGCATCGGCCTGTGGCGGTTGGCCGAGTTGGCATTGGCCGCAGCGGGCAGGCTTTGGCTGCGCCGGGGCGGGCGCGGGGGGGCGGCCCCGGTATGGGCGTTGGCGGCGGTCGGCGGCGGGGGGGGCCTGGTGCTGGCGGTCGGTTCGCTTTTGGTGTTGGCGATCTGGTCACTGGCCTGGCGCTGGCGCTTTCCACAGCCCCTGCCCGAAAGCTGGTCGCTGCGGATCTGGGCCGCGCCGGGGCAGGGCTGGGGCGGCGATGCGTGGACGACGCTGGGGCTTGGGCTGGCGGTGGCGGGGTTGGCGCTGGTGCTGGCCATCGCCTGGCTTGAGGCCGAGGACCGGCTGGGCCACCGCACGCCGCTGGCGGCGCTGATTGCGCTGCCGCTGCTGATGCCGCAGATCGCGTTCCTGCAGGGGGTGAACGTGGCCTTCCTGCGCGCGGGTCTGCCGCCGGGATGGGGGGCGGTGCTTTGGGCGCATCTGCTGTTTGCCTTTCCCTATGTGCTGATCGCGCTGGCGGGGCCGTGGCGCGCGCTGGATGCGGGCCTGATCCGGTCCGCTGCCAGCCTTGGCGCGGGGCCTGTGCGGCGGCTGGCGGTGGTCAAGCTGCCGATCCTGCTGCGCCCGATCCTGACCGCGGCGGCGATCGGCTTTGCCGTGTCGGTCGCGCAATATCTGCCGACGCTGTTTCTGGGCGGGGGGCGCGTGGTGACGCTGACGACCGAGGCGGTGGCGCTGTCGTCGGCCTCGGACCGGCGGGTGGCGGCGGTCTATGCGGTGTTGCAGGGGGCGCTGCCGTTGCTGGCCTTTGGCGCGGCGATCATCTTGCCCGCGCTGGTGCAGCGCAACCGCGCGGGGCTGACCGGGGCGCTGACCCGATGACGCTGATCCTGCACGATATCGCGCTGACCGCGCCCGGTGCCGCCGCGCCGTTGTTCGCGCCGCTGACCCTGACGGTTCCGCCCGGCGTTGTGGCGACGGTGATGGGGCCGTCGGGGGTGGGCAAATCCTCGTTGCTGGACCTGATCGGCGGGCATCTGGCGCGGGGCTTTCGCTGGACAGGCCGGGTCACGCTGGAGGGGGGTGACCTGTTGCCCCTGCCGGCCGAGGCGCGGCGCGTCGGCGTGTTGTTTCAGGATGCCCATCTGTTCCCGCATCTGTCGGTGGGCGACAACCTGGCCTTTGGTCTGTCGGCGCAGGTGCGTGGACGTGCCGCCCGCCGCGCCGCGGTGGATCAGGCGCTGGATCGCGCGGGCCTTGCCGGCATGGCGCGGCGCGATCCGGCCACGCTGTCGGGTGGGCAGCGGGCGCGGGCGGCCTTGATGCGGACGCTTCTGGCGCGGCCCCGGGCGATCCTGCTGGATGAGCCGTTTTCGCGTCTTGATGCGGGTTTGCGCGCCGAAATCCGCGCTTTCGTGCTGGATCACATCCGTGCCGAGGCGATCCCTGCGATCCTTGTCACCCATGACCCCGAGGATGCGCGCGCCGCCGCCGGGCCCATCGTGACGCTCTGACGCGCCAAACCGCCTTGCCCCGCCAGCCTGCGCGCTTTATGCCATAGCCAGCCAATTCCGGGAGGATGCCCCATGCACAACAGCCGTTTCAACAAGTCGAAACTTCCCAGCCGCCATGTGACCGAAGGGCCCGAACGCGCCCCGCACCGGTCCTATTTCTACGCGATGGGCATCACCGAGGAAGAAATCCACCAGCCCTGGGTCGGCGTCGCCACCTGCTGGAATGAGGCAGCACCCTGCAACATCGCGCTGAACCGTCAGGCGCAGGCGGTCAAGATGGGCGTCAAGAAGGGCGGCGGCACCCCGCGCGAATTCACCACCATCACCGTGACTGACGGCATCGCCATGGGGCATGAGGGGATGCGTTCGTCGCTGGCGTCGCGCGATGCCATTGCCGATACGGTTGAACTGACGATGCGCGGCCATTGCTATGATGCGCTGGTCGGCCTTGCGGGCTGCGACAAGTCGCTGCCGGGGATGATGATGGCGATGGTGCGGTTGAACGTGCCCTCGGTCTTCATTTATGGCGGGTCGATCCTGCCGGGCAAGCTGAACGGCAAGGATGTCGTGGTGCAGGACGTGTTCGAGGCCGTGGGCCAGCATGCCGCAGGCAACATGTCCGATTCGGAACTGGCGATTCTGGAACGCGTTGCCTGCCCCTCGGCCGGGGCCTGTGGCGGGCAGTACACCGCCAACACCATGGCCTGCGTGTCCGAGGCGATCGGGCTGGCGCTGATGAATTCCTCGGGTGCGCCCGCGCCTTATGAAAGCCGTGACCAGTATGGCGATGCCTCGGGCGTGGCGGTGATGAACCTGATCGAAAAGAACATCCGCGCGCGCGACATCGTTACCCGCAAGGCGCTGGAAAACGCGGCCCGCGTCGTGGCCTGCACCGGCGGGTCGACCAACGCGGGCCTGCACCTGCCCGCGATCGCGAATGAGGCCGGGATCGACTTTGACCTGTTCGACGTCTGCGACATCTTCCGCGACACGCCCTATTTCGTGAACCTGCGTCCGGGCGGCGATTACGTCGCCAAGGACCTGTTCGAGGCGGGCGGCGTGCCGGTCGTGATGAAGGAACTGCGCAAGGCGGGTCTGATCCACGAGGATTGCATCACCGCCAGCGGCAAGACCATGGGCGAGGAACTGGACCTGATCACCCGCGAGGCCGATGGCCGCGTGATCTATCCGGTGGAAACCCCGATCTCGGCCACCGGCGGTGTCGTGGGCCTGAAAGGCAACCTGGCCCCCGATGGCGCGATCGTGAAGGTCGCGGGCATGGCCCCCGAACAGCAGGTCTTCACCGGCCCCGCCCGCGTCTTTGAATGCGAGGAAGAGGCCTTTGCCGCCGTGCAGGCGCGCACCTACAAGGAAGGCGACGTGATCGTGATCCGCAACGAAGGCCCCGCTGGCGGTCCCGGCATGCGGGAAATGCTGTCCACCACTGCGGCGCTGTCGGGTCAGGGCATGGGCAAGAAGGTTGCGCTGATCACCGACGGGCGTTTCTCGGGCGCGACGCGCGGCTTCTGCGTGGGCCACGTCGGCCCGGAATCGGCGCATGGCGGGCCGATCGCGTTGTTGAAGGATGGCGACATGATCACCATCGACGCGATCAAGGGTGAAATCTCGGTTGCGCTGAGCGATGCGGAACTGGCGGCGCGCAAGGCCGACTGGAAGGGATCGCGCGCCACCGATTACGGCTCGGGCGCGCTGTGGAAATATGCCCGTCTTGTCGGGCCGACGCGCTTCGGGGCGGTGACCCATCCGGGCGCCAAGGCCGAAACCCATGTCTATATGGATCAGTAACCTGCGGCACGGGGCCGGGCGTCTTGCCCCGGCCCTGGCCCTTGCGGTGCTGGCGGGGTGCATGGCCCCCACGGCAGGGCCCGCGCCGCGCAGCGTGGCTGTGGCCGATGGTGCGCTGCTGCTGGCCGCCCCGCGCGGCTTTTGCGTCGACAACCGTTCGCTGCGCAATCAGGGCGCGGCCTCGTTCGTGTTGTTTGGCAATTGCGCGGCGCTGTCGGGTGACCCGGCCGATGCGCGCCCCGACTATCCCGCGGTGTTAAGTGCGGCGGTCAGCACGGACGCGGGCGGGGCCGGTCTGGAAAGCCGGTTTGACCAGATGCGGCAGTTCTTTCGTTCGCCTGCCGGGCGCGCCGCGCTGAGCCGGGCGGGCCGGGCCGAGACCGTCGAGGTCCTGGATATCCGCACCCAGGGCAGCCTTTTGCTGATCCGCCTGTCGGATAGCGCCCCGATGGGCGGGGCGCCGGTCAGTGAAACCTATTGGCGCGCCATCACCGGCATTGGCGGGCGCATCCTGTCGCTTTCGGTGCTGCCGCTGAAGGACCGGCCGATCAGCGATGCGGCACAACGCGCCCTGCTGGAACAGTTCGCCGCGACGATCCGGGCGAATAACGCCGGCTGAATGTAAAAAATGCGCGGATTGGCCCGTGCGAAACGAAATGATTACGGATAAGTGGTTCACTCTGGCAAAGAATGCGGGTGTTTTGCGTAAAGATGACCAGGAAACCGGCCTCGCTCCTTGACCGTCTGGCACAGCGCCATGCCTTGGCGCGCTGGTCGCGCGCTGCGCGCATCGCAGAGGCGTTGGATTTTTCCGACCTGCGGATGCTGCGCGCCGAGGCCCGCGCCCTGCGGCGCGAACTGAACCGCCTGCTGCATGTGGCAGAGGGGCGGCTGGCGCAGCCATTGCCGGGCCATGACGGGATCGTGCGTCCGCTGGGCACCGATTGGGCCTGGCGTGGGGACCTGTGGTCCGGCCCGGTGCACCCCGCGGGTCTGGCCCCGGCCGTCAACCGCGCAACGCTGGGCGGTCAGGTGACGCTGTTTCATGATTGCCCGGCCGCGGAACTGGTCTTGCGCCAGATCCGCAGGGCCCATCCCGATCATGTTGCGGCCTTCTGCCTGGGGCTGGATGTGTTTCGCTTTGACGGGTCGTTTCTGTCGCTGGCGATTGATCTGCCCGATGCGGCGGTCCGGGGGCTTCGGCGTGACCATCTGATCCGGCTTGACCTGCCGGTTGAAATGGAACGGCCGCTGGAAATCTATTGCCGGCTGAATGTGAAACACGGGCCGAATACGGAACATCTTGTGCGCACCCTGCCACACCGGCAGGGGGAAACCGCGGTGGAATTCGACCTGGCCTATACGAAACTGAATGAAAAACGCGTCGAGCGGGCCTGGATCGACCTTGTCTTTGACGGGCCGCAGATGAACCGGATCGTGATCCACGATCTGACCGTTTCGCGTCGGCCGCGCGCTGGCATATAGGGGGCAGGCATGAAGCTGGAACTGTCGCGCATCCGCGCGGGCCATTGGGAAGGGATCATCGCCGCCGGTGCCCCCCCCGTGCCCGAGGTGGTGCATCTTGACCGCGTTCTGCCAGGCCTGACGGTCGATGCGCAAGAAGATGGTCGTTGGCGCCTGACCCTGCCGATCCCGGCAGATCTGTTGCACGACGGCGTGCAGACCTTCGTGGTCCGCGATGCCGGGTCGGGCGCCCGGATCGGCCATTTCACCATCATCGCCGGCACCGCGCTGGAGGATGACATCCGCGCGGAACTGGATTTGCTGCGCGCGGAACTTGACATGCTCAAGCGCGCGTTCCGCCGCCATTGCGCCGAAACGGGCGCCTGATCGCGCCCGGTTACAGCGCCGCGGCCAGACGCGTGCCCTGGTCGATGGCGCGCTTCGCATCCAGCTCGGCGGCCACATCGGCCCCGCCGATCACATGCGGCTGGCGGCCCGCGGCAATCAGCCGGTCGGCCAGCCTGCGGTCGGATTGCTGGCCTGCGCACAGAACGACCGTATCCGCGGCAATCACGGTCGGATTTTCCCGCGCCGCGCCAAAGGTGATGTGCAGCCCCTCGGCGGTGATGCGTTCGTAATTCACACCACCGATCATCCTGACCCCCTTCGCCGCCAGCGTCGCGCGGTGGATCCAGCCGGTGGTCTTGCCCAGCCTGCGCCCGGGCTTTTCCGCCTTGCGCTGCAACAGCGCCACGGCCCGTGCGGGCGGCTCGGGCCGTGCGGGGGCCAGCCCCCCGGGGCTGCTGGCCGGATCGCCCACGCCCCATTCGCGCATCCAGTCCGCAGGGTGCAGCGTGGGGCTTGTGCCGCCTTGCGTCAGGAATTCGGCCACGTCAAAGCCGATGCCCCCCGCACCGACAATGGCCACACGCGGACCGGCCGTGACGGTGCCGTTCAGGATGTCGACGTATGACACCGCCTGACCGCCCTCAACGGGGATCGCGGGGTCGCGCGGGGTGACACCGGTGGCGATGATGACCTCATCGAACCCGGCAAGCGCCGCGACCGTCGCTTCGGTGTTCAGCCGCAGGCTGACCCCGCTTTCCCCGATCATGGTGGCGAACCAGTCGGTCAGTTCCCGGAACTCCTCTTTCCCCGGGATTTCGCGTGCCAAGGTCAACTGCCCGCCGATCTGGGCCGCGCGGTCGAACAGGGTGACCCGATGTCCGCGCTGTGCGGCGGTGATCGCGGCGGCAAGCCCGGCGGGCCCGGCCCCGACGATGCCGATCGATTTGGGCACAGCCGCCGGCGCAATCCGCAACTCGGTCTCATGGGCCGCACGGGGGTTCACCAGACAGGTTGAAATCCTGCCCGAAAAGGTGTGGTCCAGGCAGGCCTGATTGCAGGCGATGCAGGGGGCAATCTCTGCCGCGCGCCCCGCGGCGGCCTTGGCCACGAAATCGGCATCGGCCAGGAAGGGCCGCGCCATCGATACCATGTCCGCCTGTCCCTGGGCCAGAACCGCCTCGGCCACCTCGGGCGTGTTGATCCGGTTCGAGGCAATCACCGGTATCGACACCTCGGGCCGCAGCCGCCCGGTCAGCCAGGTGAAGGCCGCGCGCGGCACCGAGGTGGCAATTGTGGGAACCCGCGCCTCATGCCAGCCGATCCCGGTGTTCAGCATGCTGGCCCCCGCCGCCTGGATCGCTTGGGCCAGTTGCACCACCTCATCCCAGGTCGACCCATCGGGAACAAGATCGATCAGCGAAATGCGATAGATCACGATGAAATCAGGCCCAACTGCGGCCCGGATCCGGCGCACCACCTCGACGGGCAGGCGCATCCGGTTTTCATAGGCGCCCCCCCAGCGGTCGGTGCGGCGGTTGACGTGACGCACCAGAAACTGATTCAGGAAATATCCCTCGGATCCCATCACCTCGACCCCGTCATAACCCGCCTCACGCGCGCGGGCGGCGGCGGTCACGATGTCGGAAACCTGCTTTTCGATTCCCGCCTCATCCAGTTCCTGCGGCATGAAGGGCGAAATCGGCGACTTCACCGCCGAGGCGGACACGCAGTCCGGCCCATAGGCATAGCGCCCCGCATGCAGGATCTGCATCGCGATCCGCCCGCCCGCATCGTGCACCCGGTCCGTCACCCGGCGGTGGTTGGCGATGTCTTCGGGCGTGAACAGCCCCGCGGCGCCGGGAAAAACGCCCCCCTCGCGGTTGGGCGCCATCCCCCCCGTCACCATCAGCGCGACGCCGCCGCGTGCGCGCGCGGCGTAGAATTCGGCCACCCGGTTCCAATCGCCGGTCTCTTCAAGGCCCGTGTGCATCGACCCCATAAGAACCCGGTTCGGCAGCACGACATGCCCAAGATCGAGCGGTGAAAGCATCTGCGGATATCGGCTCATGCGACCCTCCTCCTTGGGCTGTTCCGTGCGTCAATCTGCGCCGCGCGCCGCCCCAAGTCACGCCAAACGCGGCGTCATGTTTTCATCTTGCCCGAAATACCTCGGGGGGGGCCGCAAGGCGGGGGGCAGAGCCCCCCTTGCACGGCCGATCCGTCGGGCGAACCTTTGGGCTTTTTCCAACTTCTTGTCCGTCCGTGGCCCCATTTGCGCCCGAATTCGACCTGATACCGGATCAAGCTGCTCAATGTTGTCGAAGGTCGCACAATGGATCGCCTGACAGAAATGGAAGCCTTCGCCACCGTGGTGGATCAGGGTGGGTTCACCGATGCCGCCCGAAAGATGGGCATTTCAAAGTCGGCCGTGTCCAAGCACGTCTCTGCGCTTGAGGCGCGTCTGGGTGCACGCCTTCTCAACCGCACCACGCGCCGGGTCTCTCCCACGGAAATCGGGCTGGCCTATTACGACCGTGCGCGCCGGGTGCTTAATGACGCGGGCGAGGCCGATGCGCTGGTCACCGCGATGCAGACCGCGCCCTCGGGCCTGCTGCGGATTTCGGTGGCCACCGATTTCGGGGTCAATCTGCTGTCGCCGATCCTTGGGGATTTCCTGCAGGAATATCCTGAAATCACCGTGAACATGGTGCTGAACAACCGCTATGTCGAACTGATTTCGGAAGGGTTCGACATGGCGATCCGCGTCGGCGATCTGGAAGACAGCACGCTGCGCGCCCGCAAGCTGACCGAAACCTCGCGCCGGATGATCGGCGCGCCGTCCTATTTCCAGCGCTATGGCCGCCCGCTCAGGATCGACGACCTGAACGATCACAGGCTGCTGCACTATTCCAGCCAGTCCAATGGCAATGTCTGGAAGATTACGGCACCTTCGGGCGAACGCCGTCAGGTGCGGTCCAACGGCTGGTTGACGGTGAATGACGGTCAGTCGCTGCTGCATGCCGCGATTTCGGGGCTGGGCATCGCCTGTCTGCCTTCGTTCCTTTATGCCGATGCGATGCGCAAGGGGCTTGTGGAAGAGGCGATCCCGGGCCTGCCGATGGAAACCCTGGGGATCTTTGCCGTCTATCCGCCGGGCCGGTTCACCCAGCCGAAGGTGCGCGCTTTCATCGATTTCCTGGCGCAGACCTTTGCGGACAAGGGGCCGGACAACTGGTAGCGTGTCAGTCGGTTCCGGCGGCGGATTGCGGGGCGGTGGTCAGAACCGCCTCGACGCGCCGGTTGCGCAGGCGGCCTTCGGGCGTCTGGTTCGACGCGCGCGGGGCAAGCCAGCCCGCGCCCTCGGCCGAAACCTGCGCCTGCGCCACCCCGTAATCCGCGATCAACGCAGCGCGCACCGCTTCGGCCCGGCGCTTTGACAGGGCGATGTTTGCGGCCAGACCGCCCTCGGTATCGGTATGACCGACCAAAGCGACCTGCGCGTCCGGCTGTGCCGCAAGATAGCCGGCCAGTGCCGCAAGCGAGGCAAGCCGATCCGGCCCAAGTGTCGTTGACCCGCTGTCAAACCGCAGATCTTCCAGCACGGCACGGCCTTGCGTTTCCAGCGCGGCCGCAAAGTCGCTTTCGGGCGCCGCAGGGGCGGGCACGGTGTTCTGGGCGGTGGCGGGCTGCGGCGCGCGGATGGGCCCGTCAGTGATCTCGGTGATCTGAATGAAACCCGATTCGCCAGACCGGCTGACCAGAAGCGCCAGGTGATCGGCGTCGCGCCGGGCCGACAGAAACCGGAAATCACCCAGATCGACATGCATCGCGGGTTCGGGCAGCGTGTCGGTTTCATAGCGGAAGTCAAAGCCGCCGCAGCCGTCCGTCTCGCATTCGAACAACAGGCTGTAGCCTGCGGCAAGGATCTGTTCGCGCAAGGGTGCCAGGATCTGCAGCGTTGTCAGGCTGCTTGATGCGATGCGCCAGGCGCGGTCGCGGCGCGGGCCTTCCAGCCGGCGCCGGTCAAAGCCGGTTTCGGTCCAGGGGCCAAGGGCCAGATCATAGCTTGCCGCTTCGCTGGTGCTGGCGGCGGTTTCCACCGCGCCCGCCGGCAGGTCGGGGGCGAAGGCCAGGACAATCCCCGGAAAGGCGGCCAAGACCGATCCCAGCGCCAGGCCGCGGATCATGCCGCCGCCTCTGCGGGTGCGATGCGGTAATGATAGGCGGCGGTCCGGGTCATCCCCAGGCTGCGGTAAAGCGCGTTCGCGGCCACATTGGCGCGCGTGACCACCAACGCCAGCGTATCGGCCCCGGCGTCTTGCGCCCAGTTTGCGGCCTCGGTCATCATGTGGCGCGCAAGGCCCCGGCGGCGCAGATCCGGCAGGATCGCCAACGCGTGAACCATCGCGGTTTTCTGGTGCAATGCCACGAAGGCCGCCCCCGCGCAGCGGTCGTCGGTCCGGCCCAGGATCGCGGTTTTGGGGGTGGACACGCGCGCCATGACCGCCTGGCGTTCCGCCCCGATGCCGCACTCGGACCACAGGTCGCGTGTGATCTGCAGCGGGGGCCAGATCGTAAAGGCGGTGACCGGGTGTCCCGGGCCCGCCAGATTCGCCACCGGGATGGCATAGGCCACCACCGGGTCGACGACGCCGTAGCCCCGCGCCGCCAGCGCGGCATCAAGCGGGTCTTCACCGGGCCGGATCATGAATCGCGGTACCTGGCCCAAGGCGCGATGCGCCGCTTCGGCGGCGGCGATGTCGGCCTGATCGAACGGCCCGTCAAGGCTTGCCGCGCTGACCCGCCCGCCACCGCCACGGCCTTCGCGCACGGCAAATCCGCCGGCGTGGACGATACCGGCCGCGGGCCAGGTGGTGTCGATCGCGGCAAAGATCGGATTGGGGTGCGCCATGTCAGCGGCCATCGGGGAAAGCGGCCTGCAGCCGGGTGAACCCTTCGCCGACGCGGGCAGGGTCGGTGCCGCGCACCACAAGATTGCTGCCATAGGCGCCATCGATCACGAAGGGATAGGACCCGAAGGACAGATCGGGCATGGCGCGCGCCAGATCGCCCAGCCCTTCGGCCAGCGCCGCCTCGGGGCGCATGACGCGCAGGCTGTGGGTGACAAGCGGCGCGCCGCCCGTCAGCTGCGGCAGGACCGAGGCGACCATCGCCTGAAATATGTTGGGCACACCCGCCATGACATGGCAATTGCCAACGCTGAAGCCCGGCGCGGCCGAGACCGGGTTCTCGATCAGGGTGGCGCCTTCGGGGATGCGCGCCATGCGCAGGCGGGCCTCGTTGAAGTCCAGCTGGCGGGCGGCGTAATGCGCGGCAAGAATGGCGCGGGCATCTTCGCGCACGCCGATGGGCACGCCAAAGGCATCGGCCACGGCATCGGCGGTGATGTCGTCATGCGTTGGCCCGATCCCGCCCGAGGTGAACAGATGGTCATGCGTCGACGACAGCGTCTTGACCGCCGCGGCGATGGTCGGGTGATCATCGCCCACGACGCGGATTTCCCGCAGGTCAATCCCGGCGCGGGCAAGTTCGCCCGCCAGGTAATGGGCGTTGCCCTCACGGGTGCGGCCGGTCAGGATTTCATCCCCGATCACAAGGATGGCGGCGGTGGGGTTGGGCATGGGTCTCTCCTTCGATGCAACAGCTATAGGGCGCGGGCGGGGGCGCGAAAAGCCCGGCACTGGCCAAGGCCGCGATTTGTGACTATCTAGGAGCCGCAAACGCAGGAGAAAGCCCGTGGACGATAGCCGTGGCCGTCTGACGAAGGACGGCATCCGCATTCATGAGCCCGCCGATTTCGAAGGCATGCAGGCCGCGGGCCATCTGGCCGCGCGCATCCTGGATGAGGTGGCCCCCCTGGTGGAACCGGGTGTCAGCACCGGCGTGCTGGACGATTTCATCCGTGGCCGGGTCGAGGCGCTGGGCGCGAAATCGGCCACCATCGGCTATCGCGGCTATCAGCATGCCTCATGTATTTCGGTCAACCATGTGGTCTGCCACGGGATTCCAGGGGGAAAGCTGCTGAAGGATGGCGACATCCTGAACATTGACGTGACGGTGATCCTGAATGGCTGGTATGGCGATACCAGCCGGATGTATGTGGCGGGCACCCTGTCGCGCAAGGCCGAACGGCTGATTCAGGTGACCCATGACGCGCTGATGCTGGGGATCGAGGCGGTGAGGCCCGGCAACACCTTTGGCGATATCGGCCATGCGATCCAGACCTATGTCGAGGCACATAGGATGAGCGTGGTGCGCGATTTCTGCGGCCACGGGCTGGGCACCGTGTTTCACGCGCCGCCGAACGTGTTGCACTATGGCCGCGCGGGGGCGGGCCCGGTGCTGGAAGAAGGCATGTTCTTCACCATCGAGCCGATGGTGAACCTGGGGCGGCCCGAAACCAAGGTGCTGGCCGATGACTGGACCGCCGTGACGCGCGACAAGTCGCTGTCGGCGCAGTTCGAGCATTCGGTGGGCGTGGCCGCCGACGGTTGCGAGATTTTCACCCTGAGCCCGGCCGGGCGGTTTCATCCGACCTGGGGCTGAACGGTCAGGCCGGGGGCGCCGCCCCCGGACCCCCGGAGTATTTGGCCAAGAAGAAGCGGCAAGGCTCAGTCCGGCATCCGCAAAAGCGTGACCAGCGTATCGCCATAGGAACGCTGGTCGATCTGTTCCAGCGGCGCGGGGGGTGCGGGGGGGGTGTTTTCTTCCCATACGATCATTGCGCCCGGCGCGATCCAGCCGCCTTCGAGACACGAGGCGAGCGCGGCCTCGCCCAGCGATTTTCCGTAGGGCGGGTCAAGGAGAATCAGGTCGTAGGCGGGGCCGCGGTTGGGGCCCATGCGGGTGGCATCGCGCCGCCAGACATCGGTGACGCCCATGGCGCGCATCTTTTCGATATTCTGGCGCAACAGCGCGCGGGCGGTGGTGCCGTCATCGACGAAGGCCACGCGGGCGGCGCCGCGCGACAGCGCCTCAAGTCCCAGTGCGCCGGTGCCGGCGAACAGGTCCAGCACCCGGGCGCCGGGGATCGGGTTGCCATGGGTGCCGTTGACCAGAAGGTTGAAGATCGCTTCGCGCACCCGGTCGGAGGTGGGGCGCAGGTGGGCGCGGGCGTCGCCCTCGCCTACATCGGCCAGTTTCAGGCCGCGTTTGTCGCCGCCGATGATCCTCATGCCAGAAGCGCCCTGAGATCGGTGGCGGGATCGGTCAGCACGCCGGGTGCGGGGGATTTGCCCGATTCAATCAGGCGCTTGCCGATCATGTAGGCGCGCGCGTCGTTCAGCGCATCGACGGCGATCAGGCGGTCGTTGCGATAGTACCAGAAGGATTGGCCGTCGCCCCGGCGCGTGATGACCCGGGTGTAGCCGGTGTTCAGCCCGGCGATCTGAAGTTTGGCATCGAACTGATCCGACCAGAACCAGGGTTTGGGGTGATAGGGGGTGGTGGCGCCCAGCATGTTCGCGGCGACCGTCTCGGCCATGTCGATGGCGTTGCCCACGCTTTCCAGCCGCATCCGGCCATCCGGCCCGGGGAAAGAGGCGCAATCGCCCGCGGCCCAGATCGCGGGGTCGGCGCTGCGGCCCTGTGCATCGACCTTGATGCCGTTGTCGATGGCCAGGCCCGCGGTTTCGGCCAGCGCGGTCTGTGGCGCGACGCCGATACCGACAAGGACCAGATCGGCCGGGATGTGGCGGCCGTCGGCCAGATCGGCGCCGGTGACGTGATCGGTGCCGGTCAGGCGCGCAAGGCCGGTGCCCTCGATGATCTGAACGCCATGGGCCTGGTGCAGGGCGCGGATTGCGTCCGCGGTTTCGGCGCAGGCGACGCGGCCCAGGATACGCGGGGTGGCCTCGATCAGGGTGACGTCCAGGCCCAGTTTGCGCGCGACCGCGGCGCCTTCCAGCCCGATGTAGCCGCCGCCGATGACCACCAGCCGCGCGCCCGGTTTCAGCGCCGGGGCCATCGCATCGACATCGGCCAGCGTGCGGACCACATGCACCCCGCCAAGCCCGCCGCCGATTGCCGCGGGCAACAGGCGCGGGGTGGCGCCGGTGGTCAGGGCCAGCTGGTCATAGGCCAGGGTTTCGCCGCCGGTCAGGCGCAGGGTCCTGGCGGCGCGGTCGATCGCCTCGGCCCGGCAGGCGGTGCGGATGGTGATGTCCTGCGCGGCCCAGTAATCATCTGCGCGCAGCAACAAACGGTCCAGCGCCATGTCGCCCAGCAGATAGGCCTTGGACAGGGGCGGGCGCTGATAGGGGGGCACAGGTTCATCGCACAGGATCGTCAGCGTGCCCACATATCCCAAGGCGCGCAGCTTTACCGCCAGAGAGGCCGCCGCCTGCCCCCCGCCCACGACGACAATTCCTGCCATGACTGCATTCCCTCTGGCCGTTTCCGCGACAGACCCTATATCCTGCCGGCATCTTAGCGCAACGCAACAGGGAGACTGACATGACGATTTCCGCGGGAGACACGCTGCCGGGGGCGACACTGCTGGAACTGGGGGCCGAAGGGCCGCAGACGGTGGATCTGGCGGCCAAGCTCAAGGGCCGCAAGGTTGTGATTTTCGGCCTTCCGGGGGCCTATACCCGCACCTGTTCTTCGGCGCATCTGCCCAGCTTCATGCGCACGAAAGGCCAGCTTGAGGCAAAGGGCGTGGACGAAATCATCTGTGTTTCGGTCAACGATCCTTTCGTGATGGGCGCCTGGGGGCAGGCCACCGGGGCGACGGCGGCGGGCATCACGATGCTGGCGGATGCCGAAGGCGCCTTTGCCAATACCATCGGTTTGTCGTTCAGCGCGCCGCCGGTGGGCCTGATCAACCGCTTCAAGCGGTTCGCGATGTATGTCGAGGATGGCACCATCAAGGTGCTGCATGTCGAGGAAGCCCCCGGCGTCTGCGAGGTTTCGGGCGGTGAGGCGATGCTGGCGGCGATCTGATCGCGCGGCACCGGGCGCGCCTCTGCGGGCGCGCCGTTTCAGCCGGTCATCCCCCTGCGTGCAGCTTGCACAGGCATTCGACGGGTTCTGTCTGGTCGCGCTGGACGGTTGCGCCCGGGGCCAGCCTGTCGATGGCGCGGGCCAGGTCGATATCCAGCTGGCTTAGCCCGTCGCAGTGATGTGTCGTCAGGATGATGTCGACCACGTTGTAGACATTGGTCCATTCCGGGTGGTGGCCCATTTTCTCGGCCACCAGCGCGGCGCGCGACATGAAGCCCCAGGCTTCCGAGAAATTCCCGAACTTCAGGATCTTGCGGATCGCATCGCGGTCGGGCACGGCGCCCCATCCGGTGTTGCCCAGATCGGGCAGCAGGCGCAGGCGGTCGGCTTTGCTCAGGCGTTGGGTCATGGCAGTCGCTCCTTGGCTTGCGTGTGACGATAGCGCGCGGGCGGCCCGCGGAAAGGGCGGGGCGGTCAGTCGGCGGTGCCGGACCGGAACGGGCCATAGGCGGTAAGGATCTCGATATCCTCGGTCACGGCGGCGCGTTCGGCGCGCAGGTAATCGGCAATAGCGGCGCGCAGGCCCGGGTGTGCAATCCAGTGGGCGGAATGAATCGGGCCTGGCAGATAGCCGCGCGCCAGCTTGTGTTCACCCTGTGCCCCCGCCTCGACCCGCGACAGTCCCTGCGCGATGGCCCAGTCGATCGCCTGATGATAGCACAGTTCGAAATGCAGGAAGGGGTGATCCTCGATGCAGCCCCAATAGCGGCCGAACAGCGCGTCCCGCCCGATCAGGTTCAGTGCGCCCGCCACCGGCCTGCCGCCCCGTTCCGCCAGCACCAGAACCACATCGTCGCGCATGGCATGCAGGGCGTCGAAAAAACCGCGCGTCAGATAGGGGCGGCCCCATTTGCGGCTGCCGGTGTCCTGATAAAAGGCCCAGAAAGCATCCCAGTGGCGGGGCTGGATGTCATCCCCGGTCAGGGCGCGGATCGTGCCGCCAAAGCCTTGCGCGCGTTCACGTTCCTTGCGCAGCGCCTTGCGCTTGCGCGATGACAGCTCCGCCAGAAAATCATCATAGCTGGCATAGCCGCGGTTGACCCAGTGGAACTGTTGCGTGCGGCGCGCCAGATAGCCCGCGGTTTCGGCATCCGTCACCTCATCGGCCGTGCAGAAGGTGACATGCACCGAAGACAGCCCCGCGTCTTGCGCAATCCGTTCCATCCCATGCAACAGCGCCGCGCGGCCCTGCGCCTCATGCCCCGGACGGGTCAGCAGGCGCCGCCCGGTGACCGGGGTGAAGGGTACGGCACATTGCAGCTTGGGGTAATAACGTCCCCCCGCACGTTCATAGGCATCGGCCCAGCCATGATCGAAGATATATTCCCCCTGGCTGTGGGATTTCACATAGACCGGCGCCACGGCGATCACCTGGCCCTGCAGGCGCGCCACGATCGGGCGCGCCTGCCAGCCGGTCCCCGCCCCGACCGAGCCCGAGCTTTCCAGCGCGCTCAGGAACCGATGCGTCGTGAACGGGTCGATGGCTCGGCCTGTCGCCGCCTCGGGGCAGGCGCAGGCGTCCCAATCCTGTGGCGCGATCGCCGCCACGCCGGAATGGACCGTGATTTCGATGCTCTCGCTCATGCTGGCCCCCGTTCGCCCGCAAACATGGCGCGCCGCTGGGCGCGGTCAAGCGGGCAAGGGGGAAAGATACCCCTCAAAGGTCACGTTATCCGCGATCCGGCGTGCTTCGGCCTCGGCCTCGGGGGATCTGACCGTCCAGCACAGCACCGCCGCACCCCGCGCCTTCAACGCCGCCACCCGGGGGTGGCCCAGATCCGATACCTCATGCGAGATGAAACAGGCCCCGACCCGGTCATAATCCGGGATCTCGCGCAGCCGGTCGCGCGTGCCCGCCGCGATCAGCCCCCAATCCTCGGCGCGATAGGCCGAGGTGGTCAGCCCCACCGCCACCCCCGGCGCCGCCTGATGGAGGGCCGCCACCGCATGCGGGTTGAACGACATCACCGCAACCGGCCCGCCATAGCCGGCCAGTGTCTCTGCCACCGCCTGTTCCAGCGGGCCAACCCCGGGGCCAAGGCCGCCATCCTGATCCTTGATCTCGATCAGCAGGGGCACCCGGCCCGCCACGATCGCCAGCACCTCGGCCAGTGTCGGGATACCGTCTCCCCCCCCAAGCAACCGCAGCGTCGCCAGCTTGCGCGCGCTCAGCCCCCGAATGCGTCCGGGGACCCCGGTCAGGCGCCGCAGGTCATAGTCGTGAAACACCATTGGCACCCCGTCTTCCGACGGCTGGATGTCGATCTCGATCGCATAGCCCGCCGCCACGGCGGCGCGCACGGCGGCGCGGCTGTTTTCCGGCCGACCGGCGGCGCGGTCATGCAACGCGCGATGCGCGATCGGCAGGCGCAGGAAACCCGGGTGCAGGGTCATCATTCGACCTCGAAAATCGCCTCGACCTCAACCGCAACCCCGCGCGGCAGACTGGCGGCGGACACGGCGGATCGCGCATGCCGTCCCGCCTCGCCGAAGACCTCGACCATCAGGTCGGAACAGCCGTTCACCACCTCGGGCTGATCGGTGAAGCCGGGCGTCGAATTGACAAAGCCCACCAGCTTCACAACCCGCTTGATCCGGTCCAGATCGCCAAGCGCCGCCTTGGCCTGCGCAATCAGTGCCAGCCCGCAGGACCGTGCGGCCAGCGCGCCCGCCTCCCGGTCCAGATCCGCGCCCAGCTTGCCTGTGATCAGCCCCTCGGCCCCGGCCGAGATCTGGCCCGATACGAACAACTGATCGCCCGTACGCACAAAGGGCACATAATTGGCCGCCGGCATCGGCGCCGCCGGAAGTTCAATCCCCAGTTCCGCCAGACGTGCCTCGATCTTCGCCATGATTCCCTCCGTTGGTTGCGGGCGCAGGCTAGGGTGCCGTCCGCGCGCCCTCAAGCCCTCTTCGGCTTTGTCGAAATATCCCGGGGGTAAGCGGCCATCGGCCGCAAGGGGGCAGCGCCCCCTTTGCTAGGCCACCAGCTGTTCCGCCCGCTTGAGGTCGACCGAAACCAGCTGGCTGACCCCCTGCTCCTGCATCGTGACGCCGAACAGGCGGTCCATCCGGCTCATGGTCACGGCATGGTGGGTGATGATCAGGAACCGCGTATCGGTGCGGCGGGTCATTTCGTCCAGCAGGTCGCAAAAGCGGGTGACATTGGCATCATCCAGCGGCGCGTCAACCTCATCCAGCACGCAGATCGGTGCGGGGTTGGCCAGGAAGACGGCAAAGATCAGCGCCATCGCCGTCAGCGTCTGTTCGCCGCCCGACAAAAGGCTCAGCGTCGACAGCTTCTTGCCTGGCGGCTGGCACATGATTTCCAGCCCCGCCTCCAGCGGATCGTCGCTTTCCACCAGCACCAGGTTCGCATCGCCCCCGCCGAACAGATGCGTGAACAGCATGCGGAAGCTTTCGTTCACCTGTTCAAAGGCGGTCAGCAGGCGTTCGCGGCCCTCGCGGTTCAGGCCCGCGATGCCCGCGCGCAGCTTACGGATCGCCTCTTCCAGATCGGCCTTTTCCTTGACCAGCGTGTCATGTTCGGCCTGAACCTCTTTCGCGTCCTCCTCGGCGCGCAGGTTGACGGCGCCAAGGGCTTCGCGCTGGCGTTTCAGGCGGGCGACCTCGATCTCCAGCTCTTCGGATGCGGGCATGGCGTCGGGGTCGGCCTCCAGCGTCGCCAGAAGCGCGGTCGGGTCAAGCCCGGTCTCTTCGCGGATGCGTTCGGCGGCATAGGCCACGGTTTCGCGCGCCGCCTCAACCCGGGCTTCGGCCCGGGCGCGGGCCTCGCGGGCCTCACCGGCCAGGCGCTCGGCATCGCGTTCGGCCATCTGTGCCTCGCGCAGTGCCGCTTCGGCTGCGGCCAGCGCATCGGCGGCGCGCGCGCGCCGGTCTTCGGCGGCCTCGATCGCTTCGGTCAGTTCCTCGCGCTTGGCGGCCAGTTCGGCCGGGGCCTCGGCCGCCTCGTGCAGTTCGGCCTCAGTCTCGCTCCGGCGCTGCGCCAGTTCGGCGGACCGTTTCTCGGCGGTTTCCAGACGGTGCCGCCACCCCGAGATTTCCTTGGTGATTTCCTGCCGGCGCTTCAGCCGCGCCTCGCCCTCGCGGCGGATTTCGTCATGGGCGGACCGGCGGGTCATCATCGTCATCCGCGCCGCTTCGACCGCCATCTTGACCGCGTCGACATCGGCGCGCGCCGCTGCAAGATCGGGCAGGGCGGTCAGCGCGCTTTCCGCCTCGCGCAGCGCCATACGCGCGGTCGAGGCCTCTTCCTCATGGCGCGCCACGGCCAGACGTGCGCTTTCCAGCTTGCTGCCCGCGATCGAGCGATCCGCCTCGGCACGCGATAGCGCGCGGCCCGCTTCGGCCAGCCGCCGGTCCGCCTCGCGCCGGGCGTCGCGGGCGCGGGCGTCGGCGGCGCCGGCCCCGGCCAGCTGACGGGTCAGCATCTCATGCGCCTGCCGCGCGCCCTCGGCCCGGGCGGCGACCTCTTCCAGATCGCGTTTCAACTCGACCAGACGGTTCAGCTGCTGCAGCCGCAGCGCCGCGGCCGAGGGCGCATCTTCCGCACCCGACCGGAACCCGTCCCAGCGCCACAGATCGCCCGCAGGCGACACCAGCCGCTGGCCGGGGCGCAGCGCCGCCTGCAAACGCATGCCTTCCGCGCGGTCGGCCACCAGCCCGATCTGCCCGATGCGGCGGGCCAGCACCGCGGGCACGGTGACATGCGCCGACAGCGGCGCCACGCCTTCGGGCAGGGACTGGGGCGCATCATAATCGGGCAGAACACCCCAGCCGGATGTCGCGGTCCGATCCACCTCGGGCGCGCGCAGATCATCGGCCAGCGCCGCCCCCAGCGCCGCCTCAAAGCCCTTGTCGACCCGGACCCGGTCCAGCAATTGCTTGCCCGTCGCGGCCTCGCGTTCGACCAGACGCGCCAGCGCCGCGACCTCGGCGCGCAGGGCGCCGGCCTCGCCCTCGGCTTCGGACCGGGCGGCCCGGGCGACGGATTCGCGGCCCTGAATTTCGGCGCGGGCCTCTTCGGCGGCGGCCAGTGCCTCTTCGGCGGCCTCGGCGCTGTCCTGTGCCTCGGCCTGTGCGGCTTCGGCGGTGGCGTGATCGGCATCCGCGCGTTCAAGCGCCGCCTGCGCGGCGGTGGCGGCCTGGGCGGCGCGGGCGGCGTCGGTTTCTGATTTCTCGGCCGTGGCGCGGTTGTCGGCCACCAGGCGTTGCGCCGACTGGTGGCGCGCCGCCAGCCGGGCGACATCTTCGGTCATCTCGGACAGCTGTGCTTCGCGGTCCTGCAGCACGCCCGCCGCCTCGGATGAGGCATCGGCGGCGGCGGTCAGGCGGGTCTCGTGCCCGTCGCTGGCCTTGGCGATCTGGGCCTGTTCCCATTCCAGCTGCGTGATTGTTTCGCCCGCATCGCGGTTCAGCCCCGCCTCGCGATCCATGTCGCGGTCCAGCTGGGCGATGCGCGCGGTCAGGGTTTCGATCATGGCGCGGGCGCGGTTTTCCTGATCGGTCAGGGCATCGCGCTGCACGGTCAGGCGCTGCAGGATGGCACCCGCGATTGCCTCTTCCTCGCGCAGGGGGGGCAGGGCGTCTTCGCGCGCGGCGCGGTCCCTGGCGGCGGCGCGGGCGGCCTGTTCGGCCTGACCCGCCGCACGCATCCGGTCGGCCAGGCCAGATTCCGCCTCGGCCCGGGCCAGATCGGCCTCGCGCCAGCGGCGATACAGCAGGCTGCCTTCGGCCCGGCGCAGATCGGCGCCGATCTCGCGGTAGCGGGCGGCCTGCCGGGCCTGGCGCGCCAGCGTGGCCAGCTGCGCGGCCAGCTGTTCGACCACATCATCGACGCGCAACAGGTTCTGTTCGGCGCCGTTCAGCTTCAGTTCCGCCTCATGCCGGCGCTGATACAGCCCCGAGATCCCGGCGGCTTCCTCAAGGATGCGGCGGCGGGCCTTGGGCTTGGCGTTGATCAGTTCGGCGATCTGGCCCTGGCGGACCAGCGCGGGCGAATGCGCCCCGGTCGAGGCATCGGCGAACAGCATCTGCACGTCGCGGGCGCGCACATCCCTGGTGTTGACCTTGTAGGCCGACCCCGCATCGCGCGTGATCCGGCGCACGATTTCCAGCACGTCGGAATCGTTGAAGCCCGAGGGCGCCAGCCGTTCGGTATTGTCGATCGACAGCGAGACTTCGGCAAAGTTGCGCGCGGTGCGGGTGGCGGCGCCGGCGAAGATCACATCTTCCATCCCCTCGCCGCGCATCGCGGTGGGGCGGTTTTCGCCCATGACCCAGCGCAACGCCTCAAGCAGGTTGGACTTGCCACAGCCATTGGGGCCGACCACGCCGGTCAGCCCGTCGTGGATCACCAGATCGGTGGGGTCCACGAAGCTTTTGAAACCGTTGAGGCGAAGCCGGGTGAAGCGCAAGACGAAGCCTTTCTGATTCCCGTGGGCGGGGGACAAGTGTCGCCGCATCGGGGCCCGAGTCAATCAGGTTCCCCATGATGTGGCGGCATCTTGCGCCTTATCCACAAGATATGCGTGGGTTGAGGCGATCGGGGGGCTGTCTGCCCCCCGGCCCGGCCCTGGCGGGCCGCGCCCCCCCCCCCGAGGATATTTGGACAAAGCCGAAGATCAGGGATCGGTGCTGGCGCGGGGGATTTGCGCGGGCTAGGCTGAACCTGTTCATGGGGGAGGATGCGATGATCCCGGCGCTGGCCACGATCCTGATGTTTCAGCTTGCGGGTGAGGTGATCGCGCGCGCCCTGGATTTGCCCTTGCCGGGGCCGGTGCTTGGGATGATCGGTCTGGTCGCGGCCTTCCTGCTGGCGCCCAGGCTGGCCGAGGTGGTGCGGCCCACGGCGCAGGGGCTTCTGGCGCATCTGTCGTTGTTGTTCGTGCCGGCAGGCGTCGGCGTGGTGGCACATTTCGGGGTGCTTTCCGAACAGGGCCCGGCGATCGCGGTGGCGCTGGTCGGATCGACTGTTCTGGCGATTGCGGTGGGCGCGCTGGTCTTTGCCGGCGTGGCACGGATCATCGGGAGCCGGGACGATGGCTGATGCGGCGCTGATCTGGTCCTATCTGTCGCGCGAGCCGTTGTTGTGGCTGACGGCGACCCTGCTGGCCTATTGGGCGGGGGATGCGGCGTTCCGCGTCTCGGGGCGGAAACCCCATGTCAATCCGGTGCTGGTGGCGGTGATCGTGCTGGCGGCGGTGCTGTGGCTGACCGGTACGGACTATTCCGCCTATTTCGAGGGGGCGCAGTTCGTGCATTTCATGCTGGGCCCGGCGACAGTGGCGCTGGCGGTGCCGTTGCATGCCAACCTGTCCCGGGTGCGGCGGGCGGCCTTGCCGATCCTGGCGGCGCTTGTGGCGGGGTCTGTCACCGCGGTGCTGAGCGCGCTTGGCATAGCCTGGGCGCTGGGGGCGGATGCGGGGGTGCTGGCATCGCTTGCGCCGAAATCGGCGACGGCCCCGGTGGCCATCGGCATATCCGAAGGCCTGGGCGGGGCGCCGACGTTGACGGCGGTGCTGGTGTTGCTGACGGGGATCATCGGGGCGGTGGTGGTGACGCCGCTGCTGAACGTGCTTGGGGTGCGCGACTGGCGGGCGCGCGGCTTTGCGGTTGGCGTGGCGGCCCATGGCATCGGCACCGCGCGGGCCTTTCAGGTCAATGAGACTGCGGGGGCCTTTGCTGGCATAGGCATGGGGCTGAACGCGGTTCTGACCGCCCTGATCGCGCCCGTTGTGCTGCGGCTGTTCGTTTAGGTGCGGGGCGGGCGCGCCTTGTAGACCGGCAGGCGCCAGCCGAAGATCAGGCTGCCTGCGCGCAGCGCAAAAGTCACGCCGCCGCAGGCCAGCAGCGCGGGCGCCCCGGCCCAGCCCAGCGCCACCATGACCAGCGCCGCCGCCGCCCCGCAGAAGGCACAGGTCAGGTAAAGTTCCCCCTGTTTCAGCACAAGTGGCACCTCATTGCAGACGACATCGCGCATCAGCCCGCCGAAGGACCCGGTGGCAATGCCCATGATCACCACGATGACCGGCCCGTGCCCCAGTGCCAGCGTCACGCCGACGCCTGCGGGCACGGCCACCGCCAGCGCGCAGGCGTCCAGCCACAGCAACGCGCGGTAGCGGCTTTCCAGAAAATGCGCGGTAAAGAACACCACAACCGCCGCCCCGGCGGCCAGCACGACAAAGCCCGGCGCGCCGACCCAGAATACCGGATCGCGCCCCAGCATCAGATCGCGCAAGGTGCCGCCGCCCACCGCCGTCAGCGCGGCCACGAAGACGAAGCCCACCAGATCCAGCTGTTTGCGTGAGGCGACCAGCGCCCCGGTCAGTGCGAAAACCAGAACCGAGGCATAGTCCAGCGCGGTGACGACCGGCAGGTTCGCAAGCGCCCCGATCATTTCCCGCTGCCCTTGTAGGGGGCCATGCCGGTGCGGGCCAGTTCGTCGGCGCGTTCGTTTTCCGGGTGGCCGGCGTGGCCCTTGATCCATTTCCAGGTGACCCTGTGGCGGCGCTGCGCCTCATCCAGGCGCTGCCACAGGTCGACGTTTTTCACCGGCTTGCGGTCGGCGGTTTTCCAGCCGTTCTTCTTCCAGCCGTGGATCCAGGCCGTCACGCCGTTCTTCACATAGGCCGAGTCGGTGGTGACGGTGATCGCCACATCGCGGCTTAGAACCTCAAGCGCATTGATCGCGGCCAAAAGCTCCATCCGGTTGTTCGTCGTTTCGGGCTCGCCGCCGGAAAGTTCGCGTTCCTTGACGATGACGGTCCCGTCCAGGGCGCGGATCAGTACGCCCCAGCCGCCGGGGCCCGGATTGCCCGAACAGGCGCCGTCTGTCCATGCGAAGAATTCAGCCAAGGGTCACCTGTTCATCTGTCAAAAGGGGGCGTCAGCCCGTCGTCAGGATCGCGATCAGTGCCCCGATCACCACCGCGCTGAGCATCAGGCGCAGCCGCATCCACCAGCGCGGTGCAAGCCCGCGTGCGGCAAAGACCCAGTCCAGCGGCAAAAGCGCGGCAAAGCCCAGGATCAGTGCTTCGTTCACCGACAGGGCCTGCACCGCCATCGCGGCCAGAAACCCCAGCACGGGCAGCGCGGACAGCGCGTAGCCAAGGGCCCAGTTGCCCTTGGCGGCAAAGCCCCAGAGGCTGCCGGCCATGAAGCAATAGATCATCAGCCCATAGCTGAGCGCCACTTCGCGCGCGCTAAGCCCCGGCAGGGAAAAAACGCCAAAGCGCAGCACCGCCACCGCCCAGAGAAAGGGGATCAGCCCGGCCAGCCCCGGCGCCAGCGCGGCAACGGGAATGCGCCCCAGCCCGATCAGGCCACGACCGATCATGCCACGGCCTCGCGCAGCACGCGCGGCACCTTGAATTCAATATCTTCGCGTGCGGTTTCCACCGGCTCGACGGTCAGGTCGAAACGGTCGCGGAAGGCGTCGATCACCTCGGTCACCAGAACCTCGGGGGCGCTGGCGCCAGCGGTGACGCCCACCGCCCGCACCCCATCCAGCGCGCGCCAGTCGATATCTTCGGCGCGCTGCACCAGCTGGGCATAGGCGCAGCCCGCGGCGCGCCCGACCTCGACCAGACGGCGCGAGTTTGACGAATTCGGTGCGCCGATCACCAGAAGCGCGTCGATCCGGGGCGCGATGGCCTTGACCGCGGCTTGCCGGTTGGTGGTGGCATAGCAGATGTCTTCCTTGGCGGGGCCGACAATGGCGGGAAAGCGTGTTTCCAGCGCGGCCACGATCGCGGCGGTGTCATCGACCGAAAGGGTGGTCTGGGTGATATAGGCCAGGCGCGCGGGATCGCGCGGGGACAGATGCGCCACATCCTCGACCGTTTCGACCAGCAGTACCTCATTCTCGGGCAGCTGGCCCATCGTGCCCAGGACCTCGGGGTGGCCGGCATGGCCGATCATCACCATCTGCAGGCCTTCGGCATGGTGACGCTCGGCCTCGATATGGACCTTGCTGACCAGCGGGCAGGTGGCATCGACATAGACCATGTGGCGGCGGGCGGCCTCAAGCGGGACGGATTTCGGCACGCCATGGGCGGAAAAGATCACCGGCCGGTCATCGGGGCATTCGTCCAGTTCCTCGACGAAAACCGCGCCCTTTTCACGCAGCCCGTCCACCACGAACTTGTTGTGAACGATTTCGTGTCGCACAAAGACCGGCGCGCCCCATTTCTGCAACGCCAGTTCCACGATCTTGATCGCCCGGTCCACGCCCGCGCAAAACCCGCGCGGCGCGGCAAGATAGAGTGTGAGAGCAGGTTTTCCCATGCGGCGCCCCTTTGCCGAAATCTTCTGACAGGTATGTCCGTCGGGCGCGAAGGTCCAGACCGAAATCCGGCCACCGGGCGCTGGGCCGGGCCTAGCCTAGCCGCCCCAGCCCATCGCCTGTGCGGTGATCCAGGCCACGGCGGCGTAGCGCCCGGTCTTGGCCAGTGCCACCAGCGGCAGGAAGATCAGCATCGGCAGCCGCAAGACCCCGGCCACCAGACATGCCAGGTCGCCCCCGGGCGCCCAGCTGACCAGCAGCACCCAGAACCCCCAGCGGTCGAACCAGCGTTCGGCGCGCGCCATCTGGCTGGCCGAGGCGGGGAACCAGCGCCGGTCGCGCCAGTGGTTCACCCCACGCCCCATTCCGTAGGTGATCAGCGCCCCAAGCGTGTTGCCGGCGCCAGCCACCAGAACCATCAACCAGACCGGCGTGGCCCCGGCGGTCTGCATGGCGACAAAGACGATCTCCGATTGCATCGGGATCGGCGAGGCGGCCAGCATGGCCGAAAAGAAAAGCCCGGTCAGGGCGGCAATATCCTGCATCGGACGTGCCTTGCCAAAAGGGCCGGCGGGGTGCAAGCGTGCCGGGCTGAACTTTGTGCGATCAACCCGGCCCGGGGGGCGGTCGCGGCGATCAGGTTTCGGTGGCCGGCTCGGGTTCGCGCGGTTCGCGCGGCGGGCGGCCGATCACTTCGCGCAGGGCGTCCAGTTCGATGAAATTGTCGGCCTGACGGCGCAATTCGTCCGCGATCATCGGCGGCTGGCTGCGGATCGTCGAAACGACCGAAACCCGGCATCCCTGACGCTGCAGGCTTTCGACCAGCGGCCGGAAATCGCCATCACCCGAGAACAGCACGACATGATCCAGCCGCGGGGCCAGTTCCATCGCATCCACGGCCAGCTCGATGTCCATGTTGCCCTTGACCTTACGGCGGCCCATGGAATCGGTATATTCCTTGGCAGGCTTGGTCACCATCGCATAGCCGTTGTAGTGCAGCCAGTCGACCAGCGGGCGGATCGGGGAATATTCCTCATTCTCCAGAAGCGCGGTGTAGTAAAACGCGCGAACCAATTTGCCACGGCGTTCGAATTCCTGGCGCAACAGCTTGTAGTCGATATCGAAGCCCAACGCTTTGGCCGCAGCGTAAAGATTCGACCCATCAATGAACAGCGCAAGCCGTTCGTCCTTGTAAAACATCAAATCGTCCTTTCCAGAATGCCCGCCATCCGAAGTCGAGTGGTGCAAAGTCCTGTGGGATCAAAGATAACGGGTGTCTTGTAAGATCGATTCAGTATACGAAAACGCACTTGTCTGGATATGTGTCTAAATGGATAACAGCACTTATTTTATAGCATTGGGTGCAAATCTGCCATCGCCCGCCGGCGCGCCCGCGCGGACGCTGGTCGCGGCCTTGCGCGCGCTTGTGCAGGGGGGGGCGGAATTGCGCGCGGTCAGCCGGTTTTACCACGCACCCGCCTTTCCGGCAGGTGCCGGGGCGGATTATGTGAATGTGGCGGCGGCGGTTGCATCGGGGTTGGACCCGGCGCAGTTCCTGGCGTTGTTGCACCGCATCGAGGCGGATCTGGGGCGTCAGCGCGCGGCGCGCTGGGAATCGCGCGGGGTGGACCTGGATCTGCTGGCGGCGGGCGATGCGATCCTGCCTGATGCACGGACCCAGGCGCATTGGCGCGGGCTGGCGCTGGCCGATCAGATGCGCGACTGGCCCGAGGGGCTGATTCTTCCGCATCCGCGCCTGGCCGATCGTGCCTTCGTGCTGATTCCCCTGGCCGAGATCGCGCCGCTTTGGCGCCATCCGGCCACCGGCGACAGCGTGATGCAGATGCTTGCCGCACTGCCGCAGGCGGAAAAAGCCGCGATCCGGCCGCTTGATGCCCCGTTCTTCGGGGAAGGGCGCTTGTCAAGGCCCGGGTTGGGGTCTAAATAGGCCGCTCACACCTTCCATGTCCGATTGGAGATGCTCATGGCCCGCGTGACGGTTGAAGATTGCGTTGACAAGGTTCCGAACCGGTTTGAACTGGTGATGCTTGCCGCGCACCGCGCCCGTGAAATTGCGGCCGGCTCTCCGATCACGGTGGATCGTGACAACGACAAGAACCCCGTTGTCGCGCTGCGCGAGATCGCCGACGAAGCCCAGGCCGCCGATGACCTGCGTGAGCGGCTGATCGAAAGCAACCAGACCCAGATCGAGGTTGATGAGCCCGAGGATGATTCGATGTCGCTGCTGATGGGCGGCGAAGCCGATCGCCCGCGCGAAGACGACATGTCCGAAGAACGCATGCTGCGCATGCTGATGGACGCGCAGGGCCGCGAATAACACCGGGGGGCAGGGCGCGCGCGAATGATCGATGTCGAAGACCTGATCGCGCTCGTCCGCAATTACAACCCGCGCACCAATGCCGAATTGATCCGCCGCGCCTATGATTATGGCCGACAGATGCATGACGGGCAGTTTCGCCATTCGGGTGAACCCTATTTCACCCATCCCGTCGCCGTCGCCGCCATCCTGACCGAACAGCGGCTGGATGATGCGACCATCGTGACCGCGCTGCTGCACGACACGATCGAGGATACCCGGTCCACCTATTCCGAAGTGGCGCAGATGTTCGGCGACGAGGTCGCGGAACTGGTGGATGGCGTGACCAAGCTGACCAATCTGCAGCTGTCGTCCAACGCCTCGAAACAGGCCGAGAATTTCCGCAAGCTGTTCATGGCCATGTCCAAGGACCTGCGGGTAATTCTGGTCAAGCTGGCCGACCGTCTGCACAACATGCGCACGATCCGTTCGATGCGGGCCGACAAGCAGGCCCAGAAGGCGCGCGAGACGATGGAGATCTTCGCGCCCCTGGCGGGCCGGATGGGCATGCAATGGATGCGCGAGGAACTGGAAGACCTTGCCTTCAAGGTGCTGAACCCCGAGGCGCGGACCTCGATCATCCGGCGTTTCGTGACATTGCAGAAGGAAACCGGCGACGTGATCCCCAAGATCACCGCCGATATCCGCCACGAACTTGAAAAGGCGCAGATCGAGGCCGATGTCTTTGGCCGCGCCAAACGCCCCTATTCGATCTGGCGCAAGATGGAGGAAAAGCAGCTTTCCTTCTCGCGCCTGTCCGACATCTACGGCTTTCGCGTCATTACCCGGTCCGAATCGGATTGCTATGCCGTTCTGGGGCTGATCCATCAACGCTGGCGTGCGGTGCCGGGACGGTTCAAGGATTACATCAGCCAGCCCAAGTCGAACGGTTACCGGTCGATCCATACCACTGTTTCGGGCCGCGACGGCAAGCGGGTCGAGGTGCAGATCCGCACCCGCCAGATGCACGAGGTAGCCGAGGCGGGCGTTGCGGCGCACTGGTCCTATCGCGATGGCGTGCGGGCCGCGAACCCCTTTGCGGTGGACCCCGCCCAGTGGATAGCGCAGCTGACCGAGCGGTTCGACGAAGGCGACCACGACGAATTCCTGGAAAACGTCAAGCTTGAGATGTATTCCGACCAGGTCTTCTGCTTCTCGCCCAAGGGCGATGTGGTCAAGTTGCCCAAGGGGGCGACGCCCATCGACTATGCCTATGCGATCCACACCCGGATCGGTAATTCCTGCGTCGGCGCCAAGGTGGATGGCATCCGCGTGCCTTTGTGGACACGGCTGAAGAACGGCCAGTCGGTCGAGATCATCACCGCCACCGGCCAGCGCCCGCAGGCGACCTGGCTGGACATCGTCAAGACCGGCCGCGCCAAGGCCGCGATCCGCAAGTCGCTGCGCGAAGAGGACCGGACCCGTTTCGTCAAGCTGGGCACGGAACTGGCGCGCGTGGCCTTTGAACATGTTGGCCGCAAGGTTTCCGACAAGGCGTTGCGCACTGCGGCCAAGACCCTTGGCCTGCCCGATGAGGTGGAACTGCTGGCACGCATCGGTTCGGCCGAGCTGACCGCGCGCGAGGTGATCGAGGCGCTTTATCCCGAGCTGGCCGTGGCCCCCGCCGAAACGGTCGAACCCGCCCGCGCCGTTCTGGGCCTGCCTGCCGACCAGACCTTCCGCCGTGCGGGGTGTTGCCAGCCGCTGCCCGGGGAACGGATCATCGGTATCACCTATCGCGGCCAGGGTGTGGTGATCCACGCCGCCGACTGTCCGGTTCTGGCCGAATTCGAGGAACAGCCCCGGCGCTGGGTCGATCTGCACTGGCATTCGGGCCGCCACGCGCCGGTCTATTCGGCCAGTCTTAAATTGACCATTTCCAATGATGCCGGCGTGCTTGGCCATATCTGCACCTTGATCGGTCAGCAGAAGGCCAATATCTCTGATCTGAACTTCGTCGATCGCAAGCCTGATTTCTATTCGCTGGTGATAGAGGTGGAACTGCGCGACGTCGAACATCTGCACACGCTTTTGACCGCGCTTGAGGCGGAAAGCAACGTGGCGCAGGTTGAACGGTATCGCGATCTGACGCGCAAGCCCTGATCTGCGATGCGCCCGGTCAGGGCGAGGGAAGGACTGGACGTGGTATTCAAGCGGCGTGACAGGCGACCGGCGCTTAAGGCGATGCGGGAATTCCTGTGGCCCCGCGGTGGCTGGGCGCGGGCCTTCCACTATGTCCGCCACCGCGTCAACCGCCTGCCAGATCAGCCCCACCGGATTGCGCGGGGCATTTTCGCGGGGGTTTTCGTTTCCTTCACGCCGCTGTTCGGTCTGCATTTCCTGTCTGCCGCGCTGGTGGCGCTGGTGCTGCGGGGCAATGTGCTGGCGGCGTTGCTGGCCACCTTCATCGGCAATCCGCTGACCTTCCCTGTCATTGCGGTTTCGGCGATGAAGCTGGGCAAGTGGATGCTGGGACGGCGCCATGGCCCGGAAGAGCCCGAGTATCTTGGCCAGACATTCCTTGCCGCGGGTGAGGATTTGCACCACAATTTCCTGGCGCTGTTCACCGCCGACAAGATGTATTGGGGCGGGCTGGCGCGCTTTTTCCATGACGTTTGGCTACCCTATCTGGTGGGCGGCCTGCTTCCGGGCGTCGCTGCCGGGGTGCTGTGCTACTATCTGTCCCTGCCTATCGTCGAAGCCTATCAGACCCGCCGCCGCGCCCGCCTGAAGGACCGGCTGGAAGCGTTGCGCGCGCGCCTTGAAGCCCGCCGCGAAGACCGTGGCAGCCGCGATCCGGGCGATACGCTTTAGGGGTGTTCCCAATCCGGTTCCGCCGCATTACCCTGCGCGCGTCTTGGCCATGGGGGACCGACGATGCCGCAATCCGACCCGAACCGCCTTCGTCTGGGCGTCAACATCGATCATGTCGCCACGCTGCGCAACGCGCGCGGATCGGCCTATCCTGACCCCGTGCGCGCCGCCCGCCTGGCCGAAGAGGCGGGGGCCGATGGCATCACCGCCCATCTGCGCGAAGATCGCCGCCATATCCGCGACGCCGATATCGGCGCGCTGATGGCCGCATTGCGCCGCCCGCTGAATTTTGAAATGGCAGCCACGGCGGAAATGCGGCAAATCGCGCTGCGCCACCGTCCGCATGCGGCCTGCATCGTCCCCGAAAAGCGTGAAGAGCGCACGACCGAGGGCGGTCTGGATGTGGCGGGCGATGAGCCCCGGCTGGCGGATTTCATCGCACCCCTGCGTGCGGCGGGCATCCGCGTGTCGATGTTCATCGGCCATGACCCGGCCCAGATCGAGGCCTCGGCCCGGATCGGCGCGGCGGTGGTGGAATTGCATACCGGCCATTACTGTGACCTGCACCACGAAGGTCGGCTGGCCGAACGCGATGCGGAACTTGCGGCGCTGCGCGAGGGCGCCCGGCTGGCCCATTCCCTGGGCCTTGAGGTTCATGCCGGCCACGGCCTGACCTTTGACACCGTGGGCCCCATCGCCGCCTTCCCCGAGGTGCGCGAACTGAACATCGGGCATTTCCTGATCGCAGAGGCGGTGTTCATCGGCCTTGGCCCCGCCATCGCACAGATGCGGGCCGCGATGGATGCGGCGCGCGCCGGCGCATAGGGGCGGGCAGCGATGATCCTGGGCATCGGGTCCGATCTGGCCAATATCGACCGGATCGCTGCGACGCTGAACCGTTTCGGCGATCGGTTCCGCAACCGCGTCTTCACGCCCGCCGAACAGGCCAAGGCCGAACGGCGCGCCGACACGCCCGGAACCTATGCCAAGCGCTGGGCCGCGAAAGAGGCCTGTTCCAAGGCCCTGGGCACCGGCCTGCGGATGGGCATTGCCTGGCGCGACATGGCGGTCAGCAACCTGCACACCGGTCAGCCGGTCATGCACCTGACCGGCTGGGCCGCCGACAGGTTGGCCGCGATGACGCCCCCCGGCCACGAAGCCGTGATCCACGTCACCCTGACCGACGATCACCCCTGGGCGCAGGCCTTTGTCGTGATCGAGGCGCGCAGGCTTCCTTGACTCGGGCGCGCGCGCGTCGCAAGGAAGGCGGGATTTTCAGCAAGGACCGGGCAGGCATGGCAAGCAAGACTGACAGCGGCATCATCGAGACGATCAAGACCGTCTTCTGGGCCCTTCTTATTGCGGGGGTGTTCCGGACGCTGTTCTTTCAGCCGTTCTGGATTCCCTCCGGATCAATGAAGGATACGTTGCTGATCGGCGACTTCCTGTTCGTCAACAAGATGGCCTATGGCTATTCGCGCCATTCCTGCCCGTTCTCGGCCTGCCCGATTGAAGGGCGCATCCTTGGGGCGGACCCGGAACGGGGCGATGTGGTGGTGTTTCGGCACCCTACCCGCGGGGTGGATTTCATCAAGCGCGTGGTGGGCCTGCCGGGCGATACGGTGCAGATGAAAGATGGCGTGCTGCATATCAACGGCGCTGCGGTGCAGTTGACGGATGGCGGGGTCTTCCGCGAGGTCAAGGAACTGCAGGGGCCCCAGGGCCTGATGCCGCGCTGCGAAAATGATCCGGTGGGCCAGGGCGGCACCTGTGAAAAGACCCGCCAGATCGAAACCCTTCCCGGCGGCGCCAGCCATTCCATCCTGAACATCGCCGATGGCTGGATGGCTGACAACACACCCGTCTTTACCGTGCCTGCGGGGCAGTTCTTCTTCATGGGCGACAACCGCGACAATTCCGAAGACAGCCGCTTTCCGGCCGCCGCCGGCGGGCTTGGCTTTGTTCCGGCCGAATTCCTGATCGGCCGCGCGGACCGGGTGATGTTCTCGTCTGCGGGGCGGTCGCTGTTCTTCTTCTGGACCTGGCGGTCCGACCGCTTCTTCAAGGCGATCGAGTGAAGGTTTCCGCTGATATCCAGGCCTTCATGGGCCGTCTGGGGCATCCGTTTGCCAAGCCCGAACTGCTGCTGCGCGCGCTGACGCATGCCTCGATCGCCTCATCGACCCGGCCCGACAATCAGCGGCTGGAATTTCTGGGCGACCGGGTGCTGGGTCTGGTGATGGCCGATGCCCTGTTGGCCGCCGATCGCGGCGCATCCGAAGGCCAGCTTGCCCCGCGCTTCAACGCATTGGTGCGCAAGGAAACCTGTGCCGATGTTGCCCGCCAGATCGATCTTGGCGCGGTGCTGAAACTGGGCCGGTCCGAGATGATGACCGGCGGGCGCCGCAAGGAGGCGCTTCTGGGCGATGCGATGGAGGCGGTGATCGCCGCCGTCTATCTGGACGCGGGGCTAGAGATCGCGCGCGCCCTGGTGCTGCGGCTTTGGGGCGGGCGGCTGGCCAATGTGGCCGAAGACGCCCGCGACGCCAAGACCAGCCTGCAGGAATGGGCCCAGGCACGCGGCCTGCCGCCGCCGAAATATGTGACCATCGCGCGTGAAGGCCCGGACCACGCCCCGGTCTTCACGATCGAGGCACAGCTGGCCTCGGGCGAGATGGCGCAGGCCACGGCGGGCGCGAAACGGCAGGCCGAACAAGCCGCGGCCAAGGCGCTTCTGACCCGGATGGAGGGGCAAGATGACTGAAACGACACGCGCCGGTTTCGTGGCCCTGATCGGCGAACCGAACGCCGGAAAATCAACGCTGCTGAACCGTATGGTCGGGGCCAAGGTCTCGATCGTGACGCACAAGGTGCAGACCACCCGCGCCCGCATCCGCGGCGTCGCGATCCAGGGCGATGCCCAGATCGTCTTTGTCGACACCCCCGGCATCTTCCGCCCCCGCCGCCGCCTGGACCGTGCGATGGTCTCGGCCGCCTGGGGGGGCGCCGCCGATGCCGATATCATCGTCCTGCTGATTGAGGCGCACCGCGGCCTGACAGAGGGGGTGGCGTCGATCATCGCGGCGCTGAAGGACCGCGCGGGCGATCGTCCCGTGGCCCTTGCCATCAACAAGATCGACCGCGTCAAGGCCGAGGTGCTGCTGGCGCTGGCCGAAAAGCTTAATGCCGAATACCCCTTTGCGCGAACCTTCATGATCTCGGCCGAACGCGGCTATGGGGTGGATGACCTGCGCGAATGGCTCGCCTCGGAACTGCCCGAAGGCCCCTGGTTCTACCCTGAAGATCAGATCGCCGACCTGCCGATGCGCGTCATCGCCGCCGAGGTGACGCGCGAAAAGCTGACGCTCCGCCTGCATGAGGAACTGCCCTATCAGCTGACCGTCGAGACCGAAAAGTGGGAAGACCGCGCCGACGGTTCCACCCGCATCGACCAGCTGATCTATGTCGCCCGCGATGGTCACAAGGGCATTGTCCTGGGCAAGGGAGGCGAGACGATCAAAGCCATTTCCAAGGCCGCGCGCGCCGAACTGGCGGAATTCCTGGGCCGCCCGGTCCATCTGTTCCTGCAGGTCAAGGTTCGCCCGAACTGGCTGGAAGAGGCGGAACGCTACTCGGAAATGGGTCTCGATTTCAAGGACGGTGACTAGCGTGACCGCTCGGCTGGCATCCGATGTCTGGGTGCGCGCCTACCTCAAGCGGCTGGAACTGGCCTGCATCCCGGCCTATGTCACCGCGCATGGCCATGCCGAGGCCGGCGCGATCCTGATCAAATGCGCTACGCTGGATGCCCGCGCCCGCGCCCTGCACCGCAGCTTTGACCTGTTGACCGGGCAACGCGCCTGGGTCACGCTGGCCGAAGGCCCCGAACCCGAAGTTGACGCAGCCATAGCCCGTCAGCGCAAGTTCGACCCCGATCTTTGGGTCATCGAAATCGAAAGCCGCCAGGGGCGCACCCTTCTGGACGAAGAGGGTCTGGCCGACTGACCGGCTTTTCCTTTCGGCTTTGCACAAATATCCTGCGGGGGTCCGGGGGTGCAAAACCCCCGGCGCGACCTGGCCGGTTTCACCAAGGAAGGGCATGATGGACTGGCGCGACGAAGGCACGATCATCGCGATGCGCGCCCATGGTGAAGGCGCTGCCATCGTTGAGGTCTTCACCGCCGCGCATGGCCGCCACCTTGGGGTCGTACGCGGCGGCGCCTCGCGCCGCCTGGCCGCTGTGGTGCAGCCGGGCAGCCGGGTTGCAGTCCATTGGCGCGCGCGGCTGGAGGACCACATCGGCAGTTTCACGGTCGAGCCTCTGGCCAGCCGCGCCGGCGTGCTGTCGGATCGCCTTGCGCTTCTGGGGTTGAATGCCACCTGTGCCCTTCTGTCCTTCACCCTGCCGGAACGCGAACCGCACCCTGCGCTGCACGCGACCACGGAACCCTTGTTCGACCTTATCGCCGGTGCCGCGCCGGGCTGGCTGCTGGCCTATCTGCGCTGGGAACTGGGCCTTCTGGAGGAACTGGGCTACGGGCTTGACCTGACGCGCTGCGCCGCCACCGGCACGCGCGAGGATCTGGCCTTTGTCAGCCCGAAAAGCGGTCGTGCCGTCAGCCGCAAGGGTGCGGGCGACTGGGCGCCGCGCTTGCTGCCCCTGCCGCAGTGCCTGTTGGGGCAGGGGCCTGCCACCACGGAAGAACTGCGGCAGGGCCTGGCCCTGACCGGGTTCTTTCTGGGGGAACGGCTTGCGGTGGACCTTGGCACCCGCCCCTTGCCTGCGGCGCGGGCACGGCTGGTCGAGGCCTTGACGCGGGCATGAAAAAGGCGGGGACCATGCCCCGCCTCTCCTCGATTTGACAAGGATCAGCCCAGCAGGCGCCGCGCGATCACCTGTGCCTGAATTTCCGCAGCGCCCTCAAAGATGTTCAGGATGCGCGCATCGCACAGGATGCGGCTGATCTGATATTCCAGCGCAAAGCCGTTGCCGCCGTGAATCTGCAGGGCATTGTCCGCCGCGGCCCAGGCCACGCGGGCGCCCAGCAGTTTCGCCATCCCGGCCTCCAGGTCGCAGCGGTGACCGTGATCCTTTTCCCAGGCCGAGAAATAGGTCAGCTGCCGCGCGATCATGATTTCCACCGCCATCATCGCCAGCTTGCCCGAAACGCGGGGGAATTCGATCAGCGACTTGCCGAACTGTTTGCGGTCGATCGCATACTGCATCCCCACCTCGACCGCGGCCTGCGCCACGCCGATCGCGCGGGCGGCGGTCTGGATCCGGGCGGATTCGAAGGTTTCCATCAGTTGCTTGAAGCCCTTGCCGGGTTCGCCGCCCAGGATGTTCTCGCCCTTGACGCGGAAGCCGTCGAAGCCGAGTTCATATTCCTTCATGCCGCGATAGCCCAGCACCTCGATTTCGCCGCCGGTCATGCCGGGGGTCGGGAAGGGGTTTTCGTCGGTGCCGGGGATCTTTTCGGCCAGAAACATCGACAGGCCGCGATAGTCGGTGGTGTTCGGGTCGGTGCGCGCCAGCAGCGTCATCACATGGGTGCGCGCGGCATGGGTGATCCAGGTCTTGTTGCCGGTGATCACCCAGTCGTCGCCCTCTTTCACCGCGCGGGTGCGCAGGCTGCCAAGGTCCGACCCGGTGTTCGGTTCGGTGAAGACCGCGGTGGGCAGGATCTCGCCCGAGGCGATCTTGGGCAGCCACTTGGCCTTTTGTTCCCCGGTGCCGCCGCACAGGATAAGTTCCGCCGCGATTTCGCTGCGCGTGCCAAGGCTGCCGACGCCGATATAGCCGCGCGACAGTTCCTCGGACACGACGACCATGGATGCCTTCGACATGCCAAGCCCGCCGTATTCTTCCGGGATGGTCAGGCCAAAGACGCCCAGTTCCGCCAGTTCGCCGATCACCTCCATCGGGATCAGCTCGTCCTTCAGGTGCCATTCATGGGCATTGGGGGCGACGCGTTCGTCGGCATAGCGGCGGAACTGGTCGCGGATCATTTCCAGATCGTCATCCAGACCCGAGGCGCCAAAGGTCGCCCGGCCCTGATTGTCGCGCATCAGGGCGACCAGCGCGGTTCGCGCGGCGGGGGTGTTGCCCTGGGCGATCAGCTGCGCCGCGGCGGGGCCCGGGGTCCAGCTTTGGTCAAGGTCCGACAGGCGGGCGGTTTCGCCCTGGCTCATCGGGATGCCGCCGAAAATCTGCGACAGGTATTCGCCAAAGCCGATCTGCAGGATCAGGGCCTCCATGTCGCCGAACTGGCCAGCCTCGGCCAGGCGGCCCGCCCAGGCGCGCAGCTGGGTCAGCGAGTGGTTGTAGGTGGTCAACCACGACAGGGCATGGGCCGCGAATTGATCGGCCTCCAGCGCCGCGCCGGAAATCTTGCCATCGCGTGTAACCCGGACACGCAACGCCTGGGTCGCCGAGGCGGTCAGCGCGGAAATCTCGGGCAGAGCGGTTTCGGTCAGGCCCAGAAGGTCGGTCAGAATGGCGGTTTTCGGCATCGCAGCCCCATCATGCGGCATGAGTCGGTTCCTTTCTGCAGGTGCATAATGCTTAGGCAGTCTTGATTTGCTGCGCAATAAAAATTCGTGCAGCTGCAGCAAGGGGAATGATTGTGTCGTGTTTCTTATCGGCTCTGCCTATGGCTCAGGCGGCGCGCGATCCGCGGTCCCGGGCGGCGGCAAGTCGGCGCGCGTCGTGATCCGACAGGATAGGCCGGGCCGGTGTGCCATGCACCGGCAGGCAGCCCGTGGTGGCAAGACCGGCCAGCGCCGTTGTCATCGCCAGGGCCGTGCTTCTGGCCAGCTGTCCCAGCCCGAGGCTTTCGATCCGGCAACCATCCGCGACCAGAAGATGATGATCCTGCAGCAAAATCCCCTGCCAGGTCAACGCAGCGGGCCGATCCGGTTGCTGCGCGCTGCGTCCATCAAGCAGATGGCGGCATTCCACCAGAACCTCTTCGCTGGCGAAAAGGCTTTGTACTACGGGCCCGGCCACTGCGATCCGGTGCTGCGGCAGCAGCCACAGGTCGCGCGTGCGTCCGTAGGCCGGTGCGCACAGCCGGACCGGACGCAGCGCCCCCAGGGCCGGCAGGCTGACCCGGCCGGACCAAAGCACCGGCTGCGCCCCGGCATCGACGGTCTCTACCAGATCGCCCGCGCGGATCAGATTGGCCGGTCTTGGCCCCTGCGGTGTCTCGATCTGCGTCGCCGGGGCGAAACATCCCGCCGGGCCCACCGGTTGCAGATGGTCGCCTATCGCCAGCCAGTCCACCTGCGGCCCGATCCGCGCAGCCCCGGTCCCGGTGGCCAGTGCCTCCAGATCATTCCGGGGCAGGGGCAGCGGATCTGCGCCGGCATTCTGGCGCAGGGTTCCGGTGTCCAGCGTCTCCAGCGTCAGCAGGCTTTGGCGGCCAGCCATATCCCAGCGCCAGGACAGCCGCATCCGCCCGCCCGCCGCAAGTTCGGCGCTTGCATCGATCGACAGCGCGTGAAAGGCCGCGCCCTGCAGCTGGACCACCTCGATCCGCCGCTCGGGCGTGATCGCAAGCGACAAAAGCCGGGGCTCGGGCGCACGCGTTGCCAGATGGATCAGCCGCATTGGCCCGGCGAAATCCGTGCCCGTGGTGAATTCCAGCATCAGCGTTCCACGCCCGGCCAGCGCCGGAAACGGCCGCGCATCAAGCGTCAGCGCGCCTTCCCCCGGCACATGGGCCGCGATCCAGCCGCCCTCTGCCATGCCTTCCATTGCCATGCCTGCCTCCTGCCCCCGGAGGCCCGTGCAAACACATCTGCCGCGCCCGCTTGCCACGGGTCATCCGGCGATACTGCCCTGACGGGGGTTTGCCCCCCGGTGTCTGCCCTGCCTCGGGTCATTCTTGCCTTTTACGATAGGGCGGCATGCGCGCCCCGGGCGAGCGTTTCCTGCGCGCATCCACCCGGGAACGCCCCAGGGTTGCATGGCGGCAACAGTTGTGCCTTGCGCGCCGGGCCGCTAATCCTGTGGCATCTGAAGGAGGTGCCGATGCCGCTCGATCCCGTGAAGCTGACCGCAGACCTGATCCGCTGCCCCTCGGTCACCCCGTTCGAAGGCGGCGCGCTGACGCTGCTGGAAGGGATCCTGCGCGATGCGGGCTTTGAATGTCACCGCGTCGATCGCAACGGCATCCCGAATCTTTTTGCCCGCTGGGGCGCCAGGGGCGCGCCGCGCAGCTTCGGCTTCAATGGCCATACCGACGTGGTGCCGGCCGGTGACGTATCTGCCTGGACGCATGATCCCTTTGGCGGCGAAATTCACGGTGACGAACTTTGGGGCCGTGGCGCGACCGACATGAAATCCGGCGTTGCCGCCTTTGTCGCGGCTGCGGTCGATTTCGTCACCGAAACCCCGCCCGATGGCGCGGTGATCCTGACCATCACCGGCGATGAGGAAGGCGCAGGCCACGATGGTACCCGCGCGCTTCTGGACTGGATGGCCGCCCGGGACGAGGCGATGTCGGTCTGTCTGGTGGGCGAACCCACCTGCCCCGAACACATGGGCGAGATGATGAAGATCGGCCGCCGCGGCTCGATGACGCTCTATCTTGAAGCGCAGGGTGTTCAGGGCCATTCCGCCTATCCGCATCGCGCCAGGAACCCGCTGCATGCCCTGGTCACGCTTCTGGCGCGGATGACCGCTGCGCCGCTGGATCAGGGCACCGCGCATTTCGATGCCTCGACGCTTCAGATCACCACGATCGATTGTGGCAATCCGGCCAACAATGTCATCCCCGCCAAGGCGCGCGCCACGGTCAACATCCGCTTCAACGATTCCCATTCCGGCGAAAGCCTGACCCGCTGGGCGGAAGGCTTGCTGACCACGGTTGAGGCGGAAACCGGCGTCACCCTGGCCTTGCGCACCGAGATTTCGGGGGAAAGTTTTCTCACCCCGCCCGGCGATTTCGTGCGCCTCGTCGCCGCGGCGGTCGAGGCGGAAACCGGCCTGGCGCCGGCACTTTCCACCTCGGGGGGCACGTCGGATGCGCGCTTCGTCAAGGATCACTGCCCGGTGCTGGAATTCGGTCTTGTCGGCAAGACCATGCACCAGGTCGATGAACGCGTCGAGACCGCCCAGATCGGCCAGCTCAAATCCATCTACGGCCGCATCCTGCGCGATTATTTCGCGTGATCCCTTTCATCTTGCCGAAAATACCTCGGGGGTGCGGGGGCAGCGCCCCCGCCTTTGCTGGCGCGGGTGCTGCGCTTTCCGTCATGACGCCGCCCTCGGCCCGTGCTAATCCTTGCCCATGACCCAGATCCCGACCAAACAGCAGATCCTCGACTGGCTTGCCGACCACCCCGGCGCCGGCGCAAAACGTGACATCGCCAAGGCCTTCGGGATCAAGGGCGCCGCGCGGATCGAATTGAAACGCCTGTTGAAGGAGATGGAGTCCGAGGGCGTCCTTGCCCGGCGCCGGACCAGCTTCCACGATGTGGAAAAGCTGCCGCCCGTCACCGTGGTGCAGATCCTGGCCCCTGATGCGGCGGGCGATCTGTTCGCGCGCCCGATGGAATGGGCGGGCACCGGTCCGGTGCCGCGTATCCTGTTCGTGGCACGTCCCCAGGATGCGCCGGTGGCCGAAGGCGATCGCGTTCTTGCCCGCCTGACCGAGGTCGCGGCCGAAGATCACGCCTATGAGGCGCGCCTGATCCGCAAGATCGGCGTGGCCGCGCATCGCATCGTCGGCATCTTCCGCAAGACGGCCGAGGGCGGGCGGATCCTGCCGATCGACAAGGGCGAGGACAAGGAATGGGCGGTTGAGCCCGGCAAGACCCTTGAGGCGCGCGACGGCGAACTGGTCGAGGCGGAATTTGCCGGCCCCCGGGGGCGCCTGGGCCTGCCGCGCGCGCGCATCATCGAACGGCTGGGCGATCCCACCGCGCCGCGCGCCGTGTCCCTGATCGCGATCCATCAGCATGGCATCCCCGACGATTTTCCTGACCCCGTCATCCTTGAGGCCGATACCGCCGAACCGGCAGGCCTTGGCGCGCGCGAAGATCTGCGCGATTTGCCGCTGGTCACCATCGACCCTTCCGATGCGCGTGACCGCGACGATGCCTGCCTGGCGCTGCCCGATGACGACCCTGCCAATGAGGGCGGGTTCATCCTGTGGGTCGCCATTGCCGATGTGGCCCATTACGTCCGCCCCGGTTCGGCGCTGGACCACGAGGCGCGCAAGCGCGGGAATTCCACCTATTTTCCTGATCGCGTGGTGCCGATGCTGCCGGACCGGCTGTCGGGCGATCTGTGTTCGTTGCATGAACATGTTCCGCGCGCCTGCATTGCGGTGCGGATAAAGATTGACGCGGCCGGCAACAAGCTGTCGCATCGTTTCACGCGCGGGTTGATGAAATCGGTGGCCTCGCTGGAATATGCCGAGGTGCAGGCCGCGCGCGACGGCGATCCTTCGGAACGGCTTGCGCCGCTGGTCGATGACATCATCACCCCGCTTTATGGCTGTTACAACGCCCTGATGCGGGCCCGCGCCGCGCGTCAGCCGCTGGATCTTGACCTGCCCGAACGGCGCATCGTGATCGGCGAGGACGGCAAGGTCGCCTCGGTCGCCTTCAAGGACCGGCTGGATGCGCATCGGCTGATCGAGGAATTCATGGTGCTGGCCAATGTCGCCGCCGCCGAGGAATTGCAGCGCCTGCGCCGCCCGCTTCTGTATCGCGTCCATGAAGAACCCAGCCCCGAAAAGCTTGAGGCGCTGCGCGATGTCGCCGAGGCCTCGGGGTTCGCGCTGGCCAAGGGGCAGGTGCTGAAAACCGCGCATCTGAACCGGCTTCTGGCGCAGGCCGAGGGCACCGAGTTTGATGAATTGCTGAACATCTCGACCCTGCGGTCGATGACGCAGGCCTATTATCACCCTCAGAACCTGGGCCATTTCGGGCTTGCGCTGCGGTCCTATGCGCATTTCACCTCGCCGATCCGACGCTATTCCGACCTGATCGTCCATCGTGCGCTGATCGCGGCGCATGGCTGGGGCGATGACGGGTTAAGCCCGGCGGATATCGAGACGCTTGAAGAAACCGCCCAGCATATTTCCGATACCGAGCGCCGGTCGATGGCGGCGGAACGCGATACGACAGACCGCTATCTGGCGGCGTACCTGGCCGACCGGGTGGGCAGCGAATTCGCGGGCCGGATCAGCGGCGTGCAGCGATTTGGTGCCTTTGTGAAGCTGGACGAAACCGGCGCGGACGGGCTGATCCCGGTGCGATCAATCGGGCGGGAATTCTTCCATTACGACCGCGACGCGCAGACGCTGGTGGGGTCGGACAGCGGGGTGGCCATCGGGGTCGGCCAGCGCGTCACCGTGCGTCTGGCCGAGGCGATCCCGATGACCGGCGGCCTGATGCTGGAGCTGCTCGAACTGGAGGGCAGCCCCCTGCCCGCAGGCCGGCGCCATGGCGGCAAGGGGGGCGCGCGGGGCCGCAAGTCGGCGGCGCTGAAGGCCAAGGAACGCGGCGTGGCACGCAAGGTCCGGCGCAGCCGCAAAAGCTAGGCCGCCGCGTTACAGCATCCATTCGATCGGCAGCCATGAGGCCAGCACGACAAAAACGCGCTGGGCCAGCGTCGTGTGTGGTTCGCGCCGAAGCGGCGGGCGGTCGGGGCGGTGCCAGCGTAGCCTTTGGGTGCGCGCCAGCGTCAGCCGCCAGGACCTGTCGGGAATGAAGCCGTTGAAGGCATCGCTGATCATGTGCGCGATTTCAGGCGAGTGGATCACGATGCCCAGTTCGGTGTTCAGCCGCAATGATCGCGGGTCGAAGTTGAACGATCCGATGAAGACGCGCGCCCGGTCCACGGCAAAAACCTTGGCGTGCAGCTTGTTGCGCGAAAACGGCGAGGTACCCTTGACCTGCTTGCCCAGCAGGTCCGGCTGGGGCGTGCCTTCGGCATCGGCGGCGTATTCATACAGATCGACCCCGGCGCGCAGCAACGGGCGGCGCCGATGGGCATAGCCGGCATGCACAATGCCGACATCGGTGGCCGCGAAGGAATTGGTCAGCACCCGTACCCGCACGCCCGCCTGGGTGAACCGCCGGATCGCCCGAAGCCCGGCGCGCCCCGGCACCAGATAGGGCGTGATCAGCACCAGTTCGGATTGCGGCCGACCCAGAGCGGCGCGCAGAAAGCGCCACAGCATGTCGCGTTCACGCACCCGGCCTTCGACCTTTTCCGGCGGGTCATACAACAGCTCGGCCCTTGCCCAGACAAGGCCTGCCGCACCACGTTGCAGCTGATCGGCCAGACTGCCCTGTGCTGCGCCGGGCTGGTAGATCGCGGCGCCCGGGCGGGCCAGAACCCTGGCTTCGGCCGCGCGCAGGCTGTCTGCGCGGGCGGGCGGCGGTGGCGGGCACAGGGCGCGCAAGGGGATGGCGGCGGGGGCGTTCCAGTAGGCATCGAACTGGGCGCAAAGCTCGGCCACGACGGGGCCCGCGACGGCCACATCCATATCCATGAACAGATCGCCGGACAGGTTGCTGTAATAGTCATCCCCGATATTGCGCCCGCCCAGCACGGCCACGGTCGAATCAAAGATCATCGCCTTGTTGTGCATTCGCCGGTTCAGCCGCGCGAAGTCGGACAGATAGCCCAGCACCCGCGCGCGCCGGATCGGGAAGGGGTTGAACAGCCGGACCTCGACGTTGTTCTCGGCGTTGAACAGGGACAGGATGTCATCCAGCCCGGCGGTGCCGTTGTCATCCAGTAAAAGCCGCACGCGGACACCGCGCCGGGCCGCCTCGCGAAGGGATCGAAGCAGCGCAAGGCCCGCCGCATCCGCCTTCCAAAGATAGTATTGCGCATCGATGGAATGGCGCGCGGCGTCGACAAGACCGACGCGGGCGTGAAAGGCATCGGGCGGATCGACCAGTGCGTGGATACCATTTTCCCCCGGATGGGCGGCCAGCGCCGGGGCAAGTGCGCGCGCCAGGGGGGTATCTGCCTGTGGCGGCAGGCAAAGGTCCTTTCCCTGTGGTGGCGTGGGCCGGGGGTGGGACGTGCGGGCGATCCACAGCACCAGCTTTGCTGCCGCCAGCGCCAGCGCGACCGCAATCACCGCAACAAGGATCGGACCTGGCATCATGCGCGCAGTATGGCGCGACTTTGTCCCCGGGCCTAGGGGCCGCGCACACAAAGGAAAGGGCCGGACGCGTTCCCGCCCCGGCCCTGATTTTCACTGTGATCGGTGTTCCGCGATCAGCCGATGGCGGCCGCTTTCACGTCGTCGTCGATATAGGGGACATACTGGGCGAAGTTGGCGGCGAACATTTCGACCAGTTTTCTGGCCTGCGCGTCATAGGCGGCCTGATCGGCCCAGGTCGCGCGCGGGTCCAGCAGGGTGCCGTCCACGCCCGGTACGGCGACCGGGACCTCAAAGCCGAAGTTCGCATCCCTGCGGAAGGTCACGCCGTTCAGTGATCCGTCCAGCGCGGCGGTCAGCAGCGCGCGGGTGGCCTTGATCGGCATCCGCTTGCCGGTGCCGAAGGCGCCGCCGGTCCAGCCGGTGTTGACCAGCCAGCAGGTCGCGCCATGCGCCGCGATCTTGGCGCGCAGCAGGTTGCCATAGGCTTCGGGGCGGCGCGGCATGAAGGGCGCGCCGAAGCAGGTCGAGAAGGTGGGGGTGGGTTCTGTCACGCCAACCTCGGTGCCCGGCGTCTTGGAGGTGAAGCCCGACAGAAAGTGATACATCGCCTGCGCCGGGGTCAGCCGCGCGATCGGTGGCAGCACGCCATAGGCATCACAGGTCAGCATGATCACGTTGCGCGGATGGCCGCCAAGCGAGCTGTCCGAGGCGTTCGAGATATAGTCCAGCGGATAGGCGCAACGCATGTTGTCGGTCAGCGAGTTGTCCTCGAAGTCCAGATCAAGCGTGTTCGCGTCGAAGATCATGTTCTCGACCACGGTGCCGAATTTCGAGGTGGTCGCGTAGATTTCCGGTTCGGCCTCGGCGCTGAGGTTGATGGTCTTGGCATAGCAGCCGCCTTCAAAGTTGAAGGTGCCGCGGTCCGACCAGCCGTGTTCGTCGTCGCCGATCAGGATGCGCGCGGGGTCGGCCGACAGCGTGGTCTTGCCGGTGCCCGACAGGCCGAAGAAGATGGCGGTGTCGGCCACATCGCCGATCGCGTGGTTGGCCGAGCAGTGCATCGGCATCACGCCCTTTTCGGGCAGCAAGTAGTTCAGCAGGGTGAAGACGGATTTCTTGTTTTCCCCGGCATAGGCGGTGTTGCCGATCAGGATCAGCTTCTTGTCGAAGTTGAGCGCGATCACCGTTTCGCTGCGGCAGCCATGGCGCGCGGGATCGGCCTTGAAGCTGGGGCAGTTGATGATGGTGAATTCCTGCTGGAAGCCGGAAACCTCGTCCGCGCCGGGACGGCGCAGCAGGTGGCGGATGAACAGCCCGTGCCAGGCCAGTTCCGTCACCACCCGCACGTCCAGGCGCAGTTCGGGATCGGCGCCGGCATACAGGTCCTGGACGAAATAGTCCTTGCCCTTCATGTGCGCCAGCATGTCGGCATAAAGCACGTCGAACTTGGCCGGGTCCATCGGGGCGTTGTTTTCCCACCAGATCGCGTTTTCGACCGACGCGGTGCGCACCACGAACTTGTCCTTGGGCGAACGGCCGGTGTGCTTGCCGGTCGTGCAGTAGAATGCACCGCCCTTGCCCAGCGTGCCTTCGCCGCGTTTCAGCGCGGCTTCCACCAGCGCGGGTTCGATCAGGTTGTAATAAACGTTGCCCAGGCCAGTGATGCCCTGATCTTCCAGGCGGTTCGCCGGGTTCACACGTCCATTGATCATCTGCAAGCTCCCGATGCCGTCGCGCGGCGCTTCAACGGTTCCCTCGGCATCCCGGGCCATTGGGATACCGATCCGGCCGGCAAACCCGGTGGATGACCGCCCTATAACATGTAGGATTTGCGAAGGAACAGGCAGCTTTGCCGCAGTTAGCGCAATCAATGCCGGTTTAGCGCCACCACCCCGAAAAGGTGAGGCAAATTAGTCAAACCTTTGGATTTTTCGTCTGTGATGAATGCGATGCGCGGGCCGATTCGTATAACGGTGTTGATTCCGCGACTCGGAAAGCCGACTATCGGGCGTGAAAGAATTACAAACCGGGCAGTTGAAGGGAAGAACATATGTCACGAATTGCGCTTGTCGATGATGATCGCAACATTCTGACGTCCGTTTCCATGACGCTAGAGGCCGAGGGTTTCGAGGTCGAGACCTATAACGACGGTCAGGCAGCCCTGGACGCCTTCAACAAGCGGTTGCCGGACATGGCGGTGCTGGACATCAAGATGCCGCGGATGGACGGGATGGACCTGCTGCAGCGCCTGCGCCAGAAGACGACGATGCCGGTGATCTTCCTGACCTCGAAGGATGATGAGATCGACGAGGTTCTGGGTCTGCGTATGGGTGCGGACGATTATGTGAAAAAGCCCTTCTCTCAACGGCTTCTGGTGGAACGCATCCGCGCGCTGCTGCGCCGCAAGGAGGCGATTTCCACCGGCGAGGTCGCCACGTCCGAGGAAAACAAGGTCATCGTCCGCGGTTCGCTGACGATGGACCCGCTGCGCCATTCGGTGATCTGGAAGGGCAAGGAGGTTACCCTGACGGTGACCGAATTCCTGCTGTTGCAGGCGCTGGCCCAACGGCCGGGCTTTGTGAAAAGCCGCGATCAGCTGATGGATGTGGCCTATGATGACCAGGTCTATGTCGACGACCGCACCATCGACAGCCACATCAAACGGCTGCGAAAGAAGATGCGCACCGCAGATGAGGAATTCTCGGCCATCGAAACGCTTTATGGCATCGGCTATCGTTACAACGAAGAATGACTGTCGCGGGGCGCATCGGATTGGGCAAGACGCGGTCGGGAGACACAAAACCGGATGTCGTTCTGGGCGAGGACTGGGTGTCGCCTGACGCGACATTGCCCGGTCGGGCGCGGCGGGGGCTGATCTCTCTCAACCGCTCGCCGCTGGCACGAAAGATCATCACCTTCAACCTGCTGGCGATGATCGTGCTGGTCGGGGGGGTGCTTTACCTGAACCCATTTCGGGATTCGCTTGTCCTTCAACGTGAACGCGGGCTTGTGAATGAAGCGCAGCTGGTCGCCGACGTGTTCGAGGCGCAACTGCCCGTTGGCGTGCCGGTCAACCTTGCGGCGGGCGATGGTGTGGATGTCGCGCGCACGATGGCCGGGATCGAGCTTGCCGATGGCGCGGATCTTTACCTGTTCGATCCTTCGCTTGCCCTTGTCGGCATGACCGATCCGGCCGCGCGCGCGACGCGCGAGGCTGTGGCAGGGCTTGGGGTTGATCACCGATCGACCCTGATCACCGATTTTCTCAATAATGTCTGGGAGGGGATTGCCGGCTTTGTGGCGCGGCGCGGGGCCGATGACGCATCGGCCAGCGTGCAGGACATGGTGCGCGCACTGGCACCCGCGGCCCTGGAGGGGCAGACGCAGATCGCCTCGCGCCGCGATCCGGGCGGGGCCGCGATCTTTGCGGTCGTCACCCCGATCCGGCAGGGCGACCTGGTCGTGGGGGTGGTGGGCCTGGCCTCGGTCGCAGGTGAGATTGATGAGCTTGTCCGGGTGGAACGGGAACAGGTTCTTCAGATGTTCGTCATCGCGGTGATCGTATCCATCGGGCTTAGCCTTGTTCTGGCCTCGACAATCGCCAACCCGCTCAGCGATCTGGCCGCCGCGGCCGAGATCGGGCAGGAACGCAACGCGCGCAAGATGGCGCCGTCGCGTGTGCGCATCCCCGACCTGACCGCGCGCCCGGACGAAATCGGGCGTCTGTCGGGCGCGATGCGCGGCATGGTGGCGGCGCTTTATGAACGGATCGATGCCAACGAACAATTCGCCGCCGATGTCGCGCATGAAATCAAGAATCCGCTTGCCTCGTTGCGCTCGGCCGTGGCCTCGCTGCACATGGTCCGGCGTGAGGATCAGCGGACCCGTCTGCTTGAGGTGATCGATCACGATGTGCGCCGGCTTGACCGGCTGGTCAGCGACATTTCCAACGCCTCACGGCTGGATTCGGAACTTGTGCGCGAAGAGGAAGAGCCCTTCGATCTGGTGCGGATGATGTCCAACCTGACCGAATATCTGGGCAAACAAGCGCGCGAAAAGGGGGTCGAATTCATCACTGACCTGCCCCCCGACCCGATCCGCATCACCGGGCTGGAGGCGCGGCTGGCCCAGGTCTTTGTCAACCTGATCACCAATGCGATCTCATTCTGCGACGAGGGGGATGCGGTGCGCGTCTGGGCGCGCCGGCGTGAAAACCGGGTTCTGGTCGTGGTCGAGGATACCGGGCCCGGCATCCCCGAAGAGGCGCTGACAAAGATATTCAAACGCTTTTATTCCGAGCGGCCCGTGGGGCAATTCGGCGATCATTCCGGCCTGGGGCTTGCGATTTCGAAACAGATCGTTGAGGCGCATGGCGGGGTGATCTGGGCCGAGAACATCCGCCCGACCCATGCCGACATCACGTCGGAACCGCTGGGGGCGCGTTTCGTGGTCGGCCTGCCGCTGTGAGCGGGATGGGCGATGCCACCAATCTGCATGCCAGCGCGGTGGCGCTGACCCGGGATCGGGGCGTTCTGATTCTGGGGCGTTCAGGGGGCGGGAAATCGGCGCTGGCGCTGCGTTTGATGGCCTGTGGCGCGTATCTGGTGGCCGACGACCGCGTTGATCTGCGCCTGCGCGACGGTGGGCTGTGGGCTAGCGCGCCGCCACGGATCCGCGGCCTGATCGAGGCACGCGGTTTCGGGCTTTTGTCCGCCAACGCCCTGCCTGTGGCGCGGATCGCCCTGGCCGTTGATCTGGACCACGAGGAAACCGAGCGGCTTCCCCCCATGCGCGAGACGCAGTATCTTGGCCAGAGCGTTCCCTTGGTGCGGTTCTTGCGTCAGGATCATTTCCCTGCCGCGATCATGCAATATCTTCGGGGTGGGAGGGTTGTATGACGACGGAACGGCATAGTCCTGAATCGCAGGCCGGGCAAAGCGTGGTGCTGGTTACGGGGCCTTCGGGCGCGGGCCGGTCCACCGCGATCGCCGCACTGGAAGACCTGGGCTATGAGGCGATCGACAACCTGCCGCTCAGCCTGGTGCCGCGGGTTCTGGACGGCCCGGTCGTTCAGCCCCTTGCGCTGGGCATTGATGTGCGTAACCGCGATTTTTCGGCGACGCGCCTGATCGAGCTGATCGACACCCTTACACGCAATCCGGCACTTCACCTGTCGGTGCTGTATCTGGACGCCTCGGCTGAAACGCTGGTGCGCCGCTACAGCGAAACGCGTCGCCGCCATCCGCTGGCACCCGCGCAGGCCCCTCTGGACGGGATTTTGCAGGAAATCGACCTGTTGATCCCGATTCGCACCCGCGCCGACGTTCTGATCGATACATCCGGCATGACCCCGCATGACCTGCGCGCGGACCTGGCGCGGTGGTTCGATCCGGGCCGGGTCGCGCGGCTTACGGTGTCGCTGCACAGCTTTTCCTACAAGCGCGGGGTGCCGCGCGGGCTCGACATGATGTTTGACTGTCGTTTCCTGGCCAATCCGCATTGGGTCGATGGCTTGCGTGCGCTGGATGGCCGGGATGATGCCGTGGCCGCCTATGTGGCCGCCGATCCGCGTCATGACACCTTTTTCACCATGGTTCGCGATCTGCTGCTGTTCGTGTTGCCCGCGCATGTCGAAGAGGGCAAAAGCCATCTGTCCGTCGGTTTTGGCTGCACCGGGGGACAACACAGATCTGTTGCCGTGGCGGAAAACATGGCCAAAGCGCTTGCAGAGGCTGGGTGGCAGGTGTCTAAGCGGCATCGGGAACTTGAGCGTCGGGGGATCACCCCGACCGCTGTAAACACGGGAAGCACTGCGTGATCGGGATCGTGATCGTGGCACATGGGGGATTGGCGCGCGAATATCTCGCCGCGGTTGAACATGTGGTGGGGCCGCAGACCGGAATCCGCGCGATCACGATCGAGGATGATCACGACCGTGCCGCGAAGCAGGATGAAATCCGCGCTGCGGCCGATGCGGTGGATGTCGGCGATGGCGTGGTGGTGGTGACGGACATGTTCGGCGGCTCGCCCTCGAATCTCAGTCTGCTGGCCTGCGAATCGCGCGAACGCGAGATCATCTATGGCGCCAACCTGCCGTTGTTGATCAAGCTTGCGAAATCGCGGTCGCTTGGGGTTCATGCGGCGGTGGCCGCGGCGCTGGACGCGGGGCGCAAATACATAAACAGCTATTCCGTTTGCGGCACGGGTGGGAAATGATGGCGTCGTCCGTTCTGAAAATTGTCAATGAAAAAGGTCTGCATGCGCGCGCCTCGGCCCGCTTTGTCGAGGTGGTCGAGGCGCATGACGCCGAGGCCCAGGTCGAGAAGGACGGCATGCGGGTTTCGGGTGATTCGATCATGGGGTTGCTGATGCTGGCGGCCTCAAAGGGAACCTCGATCGCCGTCACCACAACCGGCGCCGAGGCCGAGAAGTTGGCCGAGGCGCTGGCGGCCCTGGTGGCGAACCGCTTTGGTGAGGATTATTGACCCAAACCAGGGGGGCGCTGCCCGTGGATACTGAACAGCATCCGGCAAGTCTGCATGCGCCCGCCAGGCCCTATGACAAGGCGCGCCTGTCCTATGCCGGAACCTTCACTGATCCGTGGAAGGCCAACACGATCCGGGCCATTGAATGGGCTACCGCCAAGATCACCCTGCTGCGGCTGATCCGTAAATTCGAACGCCGGGGTGCGCCCTTTGGTCAGCCGTTCTGGCCCCAGGCGCTTGAGGTGATGGGCATCAAGGTGCTGACACCGCCCGAACAGGTGGCGCGCATCCCGGCTACCGGACCTCTGGTTGTTGTGGCGAACCATCCTCATGGCCTGGTTGATGGCATGGTGCTGGCCGAACTGATTGGCCGGGTTCGGACGGACTATAAGATTCTGACCAGATCCTTGCTGACCGGTATTCCCGAAATTGCCGATTTCCTGATCCCCGTGCCATTTCCGCATGAACCGAACGCCCGCGAGGCTGGCCTTGCGATGCGTGAGACCAGCATGCGCCATCTGCGCGATGGTGGTACCATTGTGCTGTTTCCGGCTGGCCGGGTCGCCCATTCCGAAACCTGGTTCGGCCCCGCGATTGAGGGGGACTGGAACCCCTTCACCGCAAAAATGGTCGCGCGATCGGGGGCCACGATCCTTCCCGTGCGCTTCACCGGCCACAATACCCGGATCTATCAGATCGCCAACCAGGTTTCTGCAACGCTGCGGCAAGGGCTTTTGCTATATGAAATCAAGGCCGCGCTGCATAAACCGCAGGCACCCGTCATCGGGCATCCGATGACCCCCGATGAAATCCGGCAGAAGCTGCAGAATCCGCGCGACTTTCTGGACTGGTTGCGCAACCACACCCTGTCTTTGACCAGGTGATCAGACCCGTCCCTGTCAGCGCGTCGGCACCGGCGGTTCAACACGATAGTCGTAAAAGCCGCGGCCCGTCTTGCGGCCAAGCCAGCCTGCTTCGACATATTTCGTCAAAAGCGGACAGGGCCGGTATTTCGTATCGGCCAGCCCGTCGTGCAGAACGTTCATGATTGCAAGGCAGGTATCCAGACCGATGAAATCGGCCAGCTCCAGCGGCCCCATCGGATGGTTCGCGCCCAGTTTCATCGATTCATCGATGGACCGGACGTTGCCCACGCCTTCATAAAGCGTATAGACCGCCTCGTTGATCATTGGCATCAGGATGCGGTTTACGATGAAGGCCGGGAAATCCTCGGCCGAGGCGGCTGTCTTGCCGATCTTTTCCACCACCGCCAGAAGCGTGCGATAGGTTTCCTCATCCGTGGCGATGCCGCGAATCAGTTCCACCAGCTGCATCACCGGGACCGGGTTCATGAAATGGAAGCCCATGAACTTCTCTGGCCGATCGGTGCGGCTGGCCAGCCGCGTGATCGAGATCGATGAGGTGTTGGAGGTCAGGATCGTCGTTGGTTTCAGATGGGGCAGAAGATCCTCGAAGATCGCCTGTTTCACCGTTTCGCGTTCGGTCGCCGCTTCGATGATCAGGTCGCAGGGCCCCAGATCGGGCAGCTGGGTCGTGGTGCGAATACGCCCCATCGCCGCCGCCTTGTCCTCGGCCGGGATCTTGCCGCGTGCCACCTGACGTTCCAGATTGCGCCCGATCAGGGCGACCGCCTTGTCAAGGTTGTCCTGGCTGATGTCGTTAAGCACCACGTCATAGCCCGCCAGCGCGAACACATGCGCGATCCCGTTGCCCATCTGCCCCGCGCCAACAATGCCAACCGACTGGATCGTCATGGATTCATCTCCTGCTTTCGTCGTTGCGGAGCATAGGCGGCACACCGCGCCCCGGCAAGCGGTGCACTGATTTGGATCGAATTTTCCCTTTAGTGCTTTGGAAAGGGTCGGCGTGCATTCTCACTGCGGGTGAACCGAACATGAGGTGGGATGAATGGCTTTCGAAAACGCGGGGTGTGGAACCCTGGACTATCTTCCATGCCGCTACGGCAAATCAAAACTTCTGTTCCGGGGCCCCCGTCGCAGGCTGGATGGTGTTTTTTGTGCGGCCATGGGGGGAACCGAAACCTATGGCAAGTTCGTGCGGGATCCATGGCCTGCGTTGTTAGAGGCGCGGATCGGCCTGCCCGTGGTGAACTTTGGTTATCTGAACGCGGGGATAGATGTTTTCGCGCATGAACCGCAGGTGGCCGAGGTGTCGCGCAGGGCGTGCCTGTCGATTATTCAACTGATGGACGCGCATAACATGTCCAATCGGTTCTACGCGGTGCATCCGCGTCGCAATGACCGGCTTTTGCACGCCTCCAGCCTCATGCGCGGTATCTTTCCGGAAATCGACTTTACCGAGTTCAACTTTACTCGCCACATGCTCAACGCTTTGCGCCTGCGCGCGCCGGATCGTTATGACCTGCTGGTGGAAGAACTTCGCACTGCCTGGGTCGCCCGGATGGGTATGCTTCTGAACCGGGTTGAGGGGCGGAAAATCCTGTTATGGATTGGTGACTATACCCGCCCGTCAGTCGGGGTTGGGGCCGGGGCCGAGGGGGTGCCGCAGTTGCTCCTCACCAGGGATTTGGTTGAACAGGTCCGACCGAATGCGGATGACATCATCTTCGTTCAGCCCTCAGACAGCGCCCGTGCCACAGGCGTCGAAGGCATGTATTTCGGGCCGTTGGAGGCTGCCGCCGCGGCGGAAATGCCAGGGCCGTGGGTCCATGAGGAAATCGCGGCAGTGCTGGAACCCGCGGTGCGCGCAATGATTCCTGCAGCTTAGGAAAAAGCCCCACCGGTTGGCGGGGCTTTCCGATCTGTGTGCGTCGGCTGGGGGAAACCCCGGCCTGATAACTCACACCTTTGCGGTCATTTCCGGCACTGCTGCGAACAGATCGGCGACCAGGCCATAGTCGGCGACCTGGAAGATCGGGGCCTCTTCGTCCTTGTTGATCGCAACGATAACTTTGCTGTCCTTCATGCCGGCCAGGTGCTGGATCGCGCCGGAAATGCCGACCGCGATATACAGGTCCGGCGCCACGACCTTGCCGGTCTGGCCGACCTGCCAGTCGTTCGGGGCAAAGCCGGAATCCACCGCCGCGCGGGATGCGCCCACCGCCGCGCCCAGCTTGTCGGCCAGCGCGCCGATCAGGGCAAAATCCGCCTCGGACCCGACGCCGCGACCGCCCGACACGACGATCTTGGCGCTGGTCAGTTCGGGGCGGTCCGATGCCGCGACCCTGTCTTCGACCCAGGCCGACAGGCCCTTGTCGCCGGCCGTTGACACCGTCTCAACCGGGGCCGCGCCGCCGGTGCCCGCCGCCTCGAACGACGCGGTGCGCACCGTCAGAACCTTGACCGGGTCGGCCGATTTCACCGTCTGGATCGCGTTGCCGGCATAGATCGGGCGTTCGAACGTGTCGGCATCGACGACCCCGGTTACATCCGACAAAATCATCACATCGAGAAGTGCCGCGATCCGCGGCAGGGCATTTTTCGCCGCCGCGGTCGAGGGCGCGACGATATGCGTGACACCCCCGGCCAGCGACAGGACCAGATCGGCCAGCGGCTCGGCCAGGGCATGGGCATGGGCCGCGTCGTCGGCCACAAGCACCCTGGCCACGCCATCCAGACCGGCCGCCGCAGACGCCGCCGCATCCACGCCCGACCCCGCGACCAGAACCGTCACCGGACCCAGCGCCTTCGCCGCCGACAGCGCCTTGGCCGTCGCGTCCAGCGCCAGATCGCCGCCATTCACCTCTGCAATCAGAAGAACCGACATCAGATCACCCCCGCGTCTTTCAATTTGCCCACCAGCTCATCGACCGAGGCCACCCTGATCCCCGCCGACCGGCCCGCCGGTTCCGCCGTTTTCACGACGGTCAGCCGCGGCGAAACGTCCACGCCGTAATCGGCCGCGGTCTTTTCTTCGAGCGGTTTCTTCTTTGCCTTCATGATGTTGGGCAGGCTGGCATAGCGCGGCTCATTCAGCCGCAGGTCCGCCGTCACGATCGCCGGCAGCTTGACCGAAATGGTCTGCAGACCGCCATCCACCTCACGCGTCACCTTCGCCGCATCGCCCTCGACCATCAGTTCCGAGGCAAAGGTCGCCTGGCCCCAGCCCAGCAGCGCCGCCAGCATCTGGCCCGTCGCGTTCATGTCATTGTCGATCGCCTGCTTGCCCGCAATCACCAGGCCGGGCTGTTCCTCGGCCACGACCTTGGCCAGGATCCTGGCCACCGCCAGCGGTTCGATGTCCTGATGCACGTCATCGGCCGCAACCACCAGGATCGCCCGGTCCGCCCCCATCGCAAGCGCCGTGCGCAGCGTTTCCGCCGCCTGCTTCACGCCCACCGAAACCACCACGATTTCAGACGCCGCGCCCTTCTCCTTCAGACGGATCGCCTCTTCCACCGCAATCTCGTCGAACGGGTTCATCGACATTTTCACATTGGCAAGATCAACCCCGCTACCGTCCGCCTTCACACGAACCTTAACGTTGTAGTCAATCACGCGTTTGACCGGTACCAAGACCTTCATCGGCGAGTGTCTCCCTTTGTTCCAGATTCCGCCCCTTGGGGCGGGATGACCAGCTCTCGCAGGGTTGTTAGCGGGTTGGACGGATCAAGGACAGTCCAAAATCGCCCTCGCCACACCTTGCGACGTTACGTTGCGGCATCCGTTTGCGATAACGGTGCCGCGTTGCGGCGTCAGCGGTTCGCGCCGGGCACCCAGAGCACGTCGGCGCGGCCCTCATCATTGGCAATGCGTGCGGCGACGAAGAACCAGTCGGACAGGCGGTTGAGGAATTTCACCGCCGCATCGTTGACCGATTCCATCGTGGCCAGTTCAACCGCCTCGCGTTCGGCACGCCGGGCGACGGTGCGGCACAGGTGCAGATGCGCCGCGAGCGCCGAGCCGCCGGGCAGGATGAAGCTGCGCAGGGGTTCGAGCCGCGCGATCATGGCATCAATTTCGGTTTCGAGGCGGGCAACCTGGGTTTCGGCGATGCGCAGAACGGGATAGCCGGCCTCATGGTCGCGTTCCATGTCGGGGCGGGCCAGATCCGCCCCCAGATCGAACAGGTCATTCTGGATGCGGCCAAGGGCGGCGTCCATCTCGCCCGTGGCATGCAGGCGCGCAAGACCCAGCGTTGCGTTGGTTTCATCGACTGTGCCATAGGCGGTGACGCGCATCGAATGTTTGGCGACCCGCGACCCGTTGGCAAGCGCGGTTTCCCCGGCATCGCCGGTTTTGGTATAGATCCGGTTCAGAACGACCATGTATCAGCCCCCTTGACGCAGCCAGACGAACAGAACGATCAGCGCGATGGCGACGGCCTGTGCGATGACGCGCAGCCGCATGATGCGGTTCGCGTGCTTGCGGTTGAAATCGCCGCCCCTGGCAAAGCCGCCGATGCCGATCATCAGAATGACCAGAACCGCCAGCGTTGCCGCCGCGACGATGTAAAATAGCGGATCGTTGCGCATCATGCCCCCTCGGTTCGCCTGCTAGACATAGCGGGGCGGTCTGGAAAAGCGAATGGAAAATGCTCAACCCCTGGCGGCCAGCCAATCAAGCGCGCGGCCCGGCAGAATGCGCCGGGCGATGCCCATCAGATAGGTGGGCGCAGTGACGTAATAGCGCGGCCGGGGGGTCGCACTTTCCAGTGCGCGCAGGATTTTGGCTGTAACGGCAGACGGCGGAAGTTCCCAGCGATCAGGTCCGCGCTTTTCGTAAAGCCGCTTCAGCAGGCTGGCTTCGTATTGCGCCCGGCGGGCGGAATTGCGCCAGTCGATCCAGCGTTCGAAATGCGGGATCGAATTGGCCCGGATCTTCGAGGTCACGGGGCCAGGTTCGATCAGCACCACCTTGATCGGCGTGTCGGCCAGTTCCAGCCGCAGTACGTCGGTCAGCCCTTCCAGCGCGAATTTCGTGGCGACATAGGCGCCGCGCCACTTGATGCCCACCAGGCCAAGCACCGAGGAGCATTGGATGATCCGCCCGTGGCCCTGCGCGCGCATCACCGTGATCGCGCGGCAGGTCAGGTCATGCAGGCCAAAGAGGTTGGTTTCAAAGATTTCGCGCAGGGCGCCGGGGGGGATGTCTTCGACCGCGCCGGGGCAGGCGAAGGCGGCGTTGTTGTAAAGCGCGTCCAGCGTGCCGCCGGTGCGGGCCATGGCCTCGGCAAAGCCCGCCGCGATCGAGGCGGGGTCGGAAACATCCAGGGGAAAGCTTTCCAGCCCCTCGGCCTGCAGGCGCGCGCAGTCGGCAGGGCTGCGGCAGGTGGCCAGAACGCGCCAGCCTGCGGCGGCAAGGCGATGGGCGGCATCATGGCCGATGCCTGATGAACAGCCGGTGATCAGGATCGTTTTCGCCATGCCATGCCCTGCCCTTGAAACCCAGTGGCGGGGATAGGGGCGACCGTGCGAAAGCGCAAGGCATGGGATCCGCGTTCAGCGCGCGGGCCGCAGCAGGCTGCGCGCGACCCAGCCTTCGATGCCGTCGCCTTCCACACGGATGCGCACCCAGGCAGCGGCCGGGTCAGACAGGACCAGCACATCCTCGCCGCGGGTGATCTGGCCAAGGATGCCGTCCCCCGTCGAGGGGCCTGCGCGCACGTTCAGCCGGTTCGCGGTCACGGTAAAGAGCGCGCCGGTGCCGATGGCCTGCATCTGGGCCGGTGCGCGATGTTCGGGCGAAGGACGCAGCGCGGGGCCGGGCATGCGGGGTTGCGGGGCAGGCGTGGCCGCGGGCACGGGCTGATCGGACAGGGGCGCAGCGGCGGGGATGATCCGGGTATCCGGGGCCTGCGCCGTGGCGGGTTCAGTCAGGGGCAGGGCGGTGGCAATGGCCGCGCTGTCCTGCGGCGCCGGGGCATTCGTATCGGGCCGTCCGGCGATCAACATCGTCAGGAAAATGACAATCAGCGTGTTCAAAACAAGTTTTGACATCAAAAAGCCTCCCGCGGGGGCGTGATCAAAGCCTAGCACATTTTTGTGCCCCTGCGTGGACGAATGTCGCTGGCGGGCATCCGGTTCCCTGGCAGGCCGCGTTTCGTGCTGGACCGGGGCGGGCCGTGGCTTTACATGCCAAAGGATGAGCGAGAATGACGAACCCGAGCCCCTGAACACCGTGTCCGAGCCCCTCAGCCGCGCGATCGGCGAGCGGTATCTGACCTACGCGCTGTCCACGATCATGCACCGCGCGCTGCCCGATGCGCGTGATGGGCTGAAGCCCGTGCACCGGCGCATCCTGTTCGCGATGCGCGAACTGAAACTGTCGCCCACGGGGGGGTTCCGCAAATCGGCCAAGATCTCGGGCGATGTGATGGGGAACTATCACCCGCACGGTGATGCCGCGATCTATGACGCGATGGCGCGATTGGCGCAGGATTTCGCGATGCGCTATCCGTTGGTGGACGGGCAGGGCAATTATGGCAACATCGACGGCGACGGTCCCGCCGCCAGCCGCTATACCGAGGCCCGCCTGGCCTTTCCGTCCGACGCGTTGCTGGAGGGTCTGGCCGAAAACGCGGTCGATTTCCGTCCGAACTATGACGGCACGCTGGAAGAGCCCGTGGTGCTGCCCGCGGCTTTCCCGAACCTGCTGGCCAATGGGTCCAGCGGTATCGCCGTGGGCATGGCCACGAACATTCCGCCGCATAACCTGCACGAACTGGTGGATGCCTGTCAGGCGATGATCCGCCAGCCCGACATTTCCGACGAGGCGCTGGTTAATCTGGTTCCCGGCCCCGATTTCCCCACCGGCGGCATTCTGGTCGAGCCGCGCGAGAATATCCTTGATGCCTATCGCACCGGGCGCGGGGCCTTCCGGTTGCGGGCGCGCTGGGAAAAAGAGGATCTGGGCCGGGGCGGCTGGCAGATCGTTGTGACCGAGATTCCCTATCAGGTCGCCAAATCCAAGCTGATCGAACGGCTGGCCGAACTGATCCAGACCAAGAAAATCCCCGCGCTGGCAGATGTGCGCGACGAATCGGCCGATGACGTCCGCATCGTGCTGGAGCCGAAGTCGCGGACCGTCGAGCCAGAGATGCTGATGGGGATGCTGTTCCGCAACTCGGACCTGGAAATCCGGTTCAGTCTGAACATGAACGTGCTGATCGACGGCAAGGTGCCGAAGGTCTGTTCGCTCAAGGAGGTGCTGCGCGCCTTTCTGGACCACCGTCGGGACGTGCTGTGCCGCCGCGCGGGCCACCGGCTGGAAAAGATCGCGCACCGGCTTGAGGTGCTGAACGGCTACATCATCGCCTACCTCAACCTGGACCGGGTGATCGAGATCATCCGCACCGAGGATGAGCCGAAGGCCGCCCTGATGGCGGAAAACTGGGCGGTGATGGATGGCGACCGCGCCTTCCTGACCGATGTTCAGGCCGAGGCGATCCTGAACATGCGCCTGCGCAGCCTGCGCAAGCTTGAGGAAATGGAGCTGCGCGCCGAGCGGGACCAGCTGCTGGCCGAACGCGAGGATCTGACCGGGCTTCTGGCCTCGGACAAGGAACAGTGGAAGCGGATATCGGCCCAGCTGAAGGACATTCAGAAGCAGTTTGGCAAGGCCGCGCCGGGTGGCGCGCGCCGCACCGGCTTTGCCGAGGCCGGTGAGGTCGAGGATGTGCCGATCGAGGCCATGATCGAGCGTGAGCCGATCACCGTGATCCTGTCGAAAATGGGCTGGGTGCGCGCGATGAAGGGCCATCAGCCGCTGGACGCCGAGGTCAAGTTCAAGGATGGCGACGGCCCGCAGTTTACGCTGCATGCCGAAACCACCGACCGGATCGTTCTGATGGGATCGAACGGGCGGGCCTATACGCTTCTGGGTGCCAACCTGCCCGGCGGGCGCGGCATGGGCGAACCCGTGCGTCTGATGGTCGATTTGCCGAATGAGGCCGAGGTGACGCATCTGCTGATCCCCAGGGCGGGCGAGAAATTCCTGATTGCTTCGTCCGACGGCGACGGCTTTGTCGTCCCGGCCGAGGAACTGGTGGCCCAGACCCGCGCGGGCAAGCAGGTGCTGAACCTGCGCGAAGGCGCGCGCACGCAGGTTTGCCGGATCGTCTCGGGCGATCACGTTGCCTGTGTCGGCGAAAACCGCAAGCTTCTGGTCTTTGCGCTGGAAGAACTGCCCGAAATGGCGCGCGGCAAAGGGGTGCGGCTGCAGAAATACAAGGATGGCGGGCTGTCCGATGCGATCACCTTCAGGTTGGCTGACGGCCTGACCTGGAAGGATCCGGCCGGGCGCACCCGAAGCGAACCCGACCTGTCCGAATGGCTGGCCAAGCGCGCCAGCGCGGGCCGCATGGCCCCACGCGGCTTCCCGCGCGACAACTGCTTTACCTGATCCGTCAGGCGGGGGTGATGGTCAGCCACACCCCGCCCGCCGGGCGCAGGGTCAGGATCATCTCAGGCCGCGGATCGCGGCCCCGGATTGCCGTGAACCGATGGCGCGCCAGCAGCGTGGCAAGGATGATCACCGCCTCTTGCAGGGCAAAGCCCGCGCCGATGCAGATCCGCGGCCCCGCGCCGAAAGGCAGGAATGCAAAGCGGTCGATGGTTTCGGGGGGCAGGAACCGGTCCGGGTCAAAGCGGTCGGGCGCCTGCCACAGGGCATGATGACGGTGCAGTGCATAGATCGGCAGCATGACCGTGTCGCCCGCACGGATTTCGCGGCCCAGAATCGTATCGGGTCGACGTGCGGTGCGCGACAATAACCCCGCCGGGGGATAGAGGCGCAGCGATTCCTCGATGATGCGGCGGTTCAGGCGCAGGGCGGGCAGATCCTGCGCCGTTGCGGCGCGTGTGCCCAGGGTGGCCTGCGCCTCGGCCCGGGCGCGGTCCTGGACAGAGGGGTCGAAGGCGCAAAGATACAAGGCCCAGGCCAGCGTCAGCGCCGTGGTTTCGTGCCCTGCCACGATAAAGGTCAGCAGGTTGTCGCGTAGTTCCGCAGGGGTCATCCGGCGGCCGGTTTCGGGGTCTTGCGCCGCGGCCAGCAGGTCCAGAAGATCCGGCAGGGGGCGGGCCCCGGCCCGCATCCGCGCCGCGATCGCGGCATCGGCATGCTGCTTTAATCCGCGCACCACCGGCCCTGACACGATCCGCGACGGCCGCGGCACCCAACCTGGCAGGCCGAACAGGTCCAGCAGCGACAGCTTGGCCGATTGCGCTATATAAGCGTCGATGGCGCGGTGGATCGCGGTGCGGTCAAGCCCCTCATCGCCTGAAAAGGTGACCTCGGAAATCACCTCGAAGGTGGCAGCGACCATCGCATCATGCAGGTCGACCGCACGCCCGGTCGCCGCCGACAGCCGCGCGCTGGCCGTCTCGGCGGTGGCGGTCATCACAGGGGCCAGCGCCTCGACATGGCGCGGGGCAAAGACGGGGGCCGCGGCGCGGCGCTGCCAGCGCCAGTCGGCGCCTTCGGCCACGAACAGCCCCTTGCCCACGGCGGGGCCCAGGATCAGCTTGGTCACTTCGGACTTGGGGTAATCATCGACCCGGTCCTTCAGGATGCGCCGCAGCGCATCGGGGTCCATCACCATGTGCCAGCGCGCGCCGGTCCAGCCCGAGATCATCGGCGCATGGGTGGCGATTTCGGGAATGAGGCGCAGCAGATTCTGCCGCGCGACCCGCAGCGACCCCAGCACCCCCAGCGGGCGCGTCGCCAGCGGCACGCGGGCAGGCAGCGGGGCATCAGGGCGCGCGGTGTGATCCATGCCCCAAGTTTAGCGCGCCGCGGGGGCGGTCCAAGGGTCTTGCGCGCAAAGCGGGCTTGATTTTTTGCAGCCGACCCAATAGGGAACCCGCGAAGTTGACTCGGGCCTTGACACGGCCCCCCAAATCAGAGGCGCCCGCATCATGGCAAAGGCAAAGTTTGAACGGACGAAACCGCACGTCAACATCGGGACCATTGGTCACGTTGACCACGGCAAGACGACGCTGACGGCTGCGATCACGAAGTATTTTGGCGAATTCAAGGCCTACGACGCGATTGACGGTGCGCCGGAAGAGCGTGCGCGCGGGATCACGATCTCGACGGCGCATGTGGAATATGAATCCGAGAGCCGCCACTACGCGCACGTCGACTGCCCCGGCCACGCGGACTATGTGAAGAACATGATCACGGGTGCTGCGCAGATGGACGGCGCGATCCTTGTGGTGAACGCGGCCGACGGCCCGATGCCGCAGACGCGCGAGCACATTCTGCTCGGCCGTCAGGTGGGCATCCCCTACATGGTCGTCTACATGAACAAGGTCGACCAGGTTGACGACCCGGAACTGCTGGAACTGGTCGAGATGGAAGTGCGTGAACTTCTGTCGTCCTACGACTACCCCGGCGACGACATTCCGATCGTCAAGGGCTCGGCGCTGGCGGCGCTGGAAGGCCGTGACCCGGAGATCGGCGAGAATTCGATCCGCGAACTGATCAAGGCGGTTGACGACTACATCCCGACGCCGGCGCGTGCGGTTGACCAGCCGTTCCTGATGCCGATCGAAGACGTTTTCTCGATCTCGGGGCGCGGCACGGTTGTGACCGGCCGTGTGGAACGTGGCGTGATCAACGTGGGCGACGAAGTCGAGATCGTGGGCATCCGCGACACGAAGAAGTCGGTCTGCACCGGCGTTGAAATGTTCCGCAAGCTGCTGGACCGCGGCGAGGCGGGCGACAACATCGGCGCGCTGCTGCGCGGCGTGGACCGTGACGGCGTGGAACGTGGTCAGGTGCTGTGCAAGCCGGGTTCGGTGAAGCCGCACACCCAGTTCGAGGCCGAGGCCTACATCCTGACCAAGGAAGAAGGCGGCCGCCACACGCCGTTCTTCGCGAACTATCGCCCGCAGTTCTACTTCCGCACCACCGACGTGACCGGCACCGTGAAGCTGCCGGAAGGCACCGAGATGGTGATGCCGGGCGACAACCTGAAGTTCGAGGTCGAGCTGATCGCCCCGATCGCGATGGAAGAAAAACTGCGCTTCGCCATCCGTGAAGGCGGCCGCACCGTCGGCGCAGGCGTCGTGTCGAAAATCATCAAGTGATGGCATTCGCATCCTGATGGAAGGGCCGCCTTTGGGCGGCCCTTTTCATTTGTGGCGCCGGGTTTGGGGCGTGCGGTGCCATTCGGCGCAGATGCCTGGTGCGCCACTTTGCACGGCACGGCCGCAGAACATCACGCCCATGCGAAAAGCCCCTTGATTTCACCCGAAAGGTGCCGTAGCACCCGCGCACGGCCTAGGGGTATAGCTCAGTTGGTAGAGCATCGGTCTCCAAAACCGAGGGTCGGGGGTTCGAGTCCCTCTGCCCCTGCCAGGCCGTTCCCGAACACAGACGTGTAGCGACGCTCGGCGCTTGAAATCGGCGCCGGATGCGCGTATCTGACCCCCGGCGCAATCGGCGCGAGGAAAGAGGACGGACGATGGCAAACCCCCTTCAGTTCATGCAGCAGGTGCGCTCGGAAGTGGCGAAGGTCGTCTGGCCGACGCGGCGCGAGGTGATGCTGACCACGGCGATGGTCTTTGTGATGGCGGCCCTGACGGCGGCGTTCTTCGCGCTGGTGGACTGGGTCATCCGCTTCGGGGTCGGCGCAATCATCGGCTGACGGGGGGGCGGCCCCGCCGGGGTGATTTCTGGCCGGTTGGACTTGAAATCAAAGACCTTGGGCGCTAAAGGGGCGGGACTTTCCAGAGGTCGGCGCGCATCGATTCGGGTCATGCGCGCTGTTTTGTGTTCTGGGCTGGCGGGGAAACCTGCCGAACATGCGGAATTTTCGACGGTTATCCGTCGGTGGAAAAGAGGCACGGGCAAGCATGGCGAAGCGGTGGTATTCGGTTAGCGTCCTCTCGAACTTTGAGAAGAAGGTTGCCGAGCAGATCAAGCAGGCCGTTGCGGAACAGGGCCTTGAGGATCAGATCGAGGAAGTTCTGGTCCCCACCGAAGAGGTGATCGAGATCCGCCGCGGTAAAAAGGTCACTTCGGAACGGCGCTTCATGCCCGGCTATGTGCTGGTGCGCATGGACATGTCGGACAAGGGCTATCACCTGATCAACTCGATCAATCGCGTGACCGGGTTCCTGGGGCCGCAGGGCAAGCCGCAGCCGATGCGCGATGCCGAGGTCAATCAGATGCTCAAGCGCACCGGCGAGGGCCAGGAGGCGCAGCCGCGCAACCTGATCCGCTTTGAGGTGGGCGAGAATGTCAGCGTGACCGATGGCCCGTTCGAAGGCTTTTCCGGCATGGTCGAGGAAGTGGATGATATCTCGGGCCGCCTGAAGGTGACCGTGTCGATCTTTGGCCGGCCCACGCCGGTCGAACTGGAATTCACCCAGGTGTCGAAAGTCGCCTGACGTGAGAGCCGTGGAAGGCGAGGGGCTGGCCCCGGACCATACCACTAAACTTCGCCCCAAGGGGTGACAGTGATGAAGGAGAAGGCCAGATGGCCAAGAAAGTCGTCGGGCAGCTGAAGCTGCAAGTCAAGGCGGGGCAGGCGAACCCCTCTCCGCCGATCGGTCCTGCGCTGGGTCAGCGCGGCATCAACATCATGGAATTCTGCAAGGCGTTCAACGCCAAGACGCAGGAAATGGAAGCCGGCTCGCCGGTTCCGGTGATCATCACCTATTATGCCGACAAGTCGTTCACGTTTGAAACGAAGACGCCGCCGGCCTCGTTCCTGCTGAAGAAGGCCGCGGGCCTGAAGCCGGTGGGCAAGCGTAACCGCCCGAAGGGGTCGACCAAGCCGGGCCGCGAAGTCGCTGGAACCGTGACCGTGGCGCAGGTGCGCGCGATTGCGGAACAGAAGATGAAAGACCTGTCCGCGAACGACATCGAAGCCGCGATGCAGATCATCCTCGGCTCCGCCAAGTCGGTCGGTATCGAGGTGAAAGGGTAAGCCATGGCCAAGATCGGTAAACGTTCGGTCGCCGCGCGCGCCGCTTTCGAAGGCAAGGACAATCTCTCGGTTGAAGAGGCTGTCAAGCTGATCAAGTCCGCTGCTTCGGCGAAGTTCGACGAGACGCTGGAAATCGCGATGAACCTGGGCGTCGACCCGCGTCACGCCGACCAGATGGTCCGCGGCGTGGTGCAGCTGCCCAACGGCACGGGCAAGACCGTGCGCGTGGCCGTGTTCGCCCGCGGCGCCAAGGCTGACGAAGCCAAGGCCGCCGGTGCCGATATTGTCGGCGCCGAGGACCTGATGGAAACCATCCAGTCCGGCAAGATCGAATTTGATCGCTGCATCGCCACCCCGGACATGATGCCGCTGGTCGGTCGTCTGGGCAAGATCCTGGGCCCGCGCAACCTGATGCCGAACCCGAAGGTCGGCACCGTGACGATGGACGTGAAGGCGGCTGTCGACGCTGCGAAGGGCGGCGAAGTCCAGTTCAAAGTGGAAAAGGCCGGCGTGATTCACGGCGGTATCGGTAAGGTATCGTTCACCGAGGAAGCACTGGCGCAGAACGTCCGCGCCTTTGTGGACGCCGTGTCGCGTGCCAAGCCCTCGGGGGCCAAGGGTGCCTACCTCAAGAAGGTGTCGCTCTCTTCGACGATGGGGCCGGGCGTCTCGGTCGACATCACCTCGGCGACAGCGAACTGATGAAAAGCAAAACCGCCGGGTCATCTCCGGCGGTTTTGTCATGGGGCGTGCAGCATGAGTACAGATCCGGGCACGTTGACGATTGCGACGATCTGCCGGGAACCTGTCTTGAACGTCCTGCGCTTTGTCGCGTGGCACCGACAGCATGGGGCTGATCGGATTGTCATTTATTTCGATGATCCCGCAGATCCCGCGATTGCGCATATTACAAAGCTCGACTTTGTTGAGGCGATACCGTGTTGCCCTGATTTCTGGCGTGATTTGGGTGTTGATCCAGAGGTCCGCTTTGTCACGCGCCAGAATGCGGCGATGACGGCGGCCTACCGTCGCGCCGCGACCGGATGGGTCGGGGTTCTGGACGGCGATGAATTGTTTTATGCGCCCGAAGGGCTTAAGCCGGTGCTGCGACGACTGGGGCCAGACATCCGGTCGATCCGCATCCAGACATCCGAGAAAATTTCCGCGCCTGATGGTCCTTGGTTTCGTGATCCAATCGACAAACACGGCCTGCGGGCGCTGTATGGTGATCTGACACCGCTGATGCGGCGCAATCGGGGTTTGGTAGGGCATGCTATCGGCAAATCCTTGACGCGCAGCGGTCTGGATTTGCGCCTGATCCGTCAACACTTTCCGGTAGGTTCTGACAGAAAAGAGCTGACCGATCTTGTTCTTGGTCCTGCCGACGGTCTTCGGCTGCTCCATTTTTTTGAACAGGGCTGGGAAAGCTGGCGCCGCAAGCTTGACTGGCGGCTTGGAAGCTGGGGCTTTGCGCCACGTATGGCGGCGCATTTGCAAAACCTTGCGGCGCAGGCAGATGACCCGGAAGCGGTCTGGCGATGGGTATACGCGTTGCTCCACGAATTTGACGAGCTTCGCCTGGACAAGCTTGCCCAATTCGGCGGCTTGTTTCGGCCTGAACTTGATTTGCTTGCCCCGGCGCGCGCGATGTTCGGGGCCGATCTTGTTGATGCCCTTGCCGCCACATGAGGCCAGTACCCGTGTGCGCCTGACAGATTTTCTCTTGGCAAGGCCGGTCGCACCGCCTATACCCGCGGCCTGTATCGGGCTTGCGATTCTCGCGGGCTGGATGCGTCGTCCGAGATAGCGGGTGCCTTCTGGCTTAATTTCCTGCTTGAGATGGGAAACGAGACGAATTCCGGGGTAGGCCTCGGGCGATCTTCTCGGGAACCGATCGGACCCGAACCCCGGCGCAAGCCGGGGCCAATGAGAGCCGGGGGGAAACCCCCACACTTGGAGTGAAACCGTGGATAGAGCCCAAAAAGAGAAGGTGGTCGAGGAACTCGGCCAGATCTTCGAAAGCTCTGGCGTTGTGGTGGTTGCCCACTACGAAGGCATGACGGTTGCACAGATGCAGGACCTTCGGGCGCGCATGCGCGAAACCGGTGGGTCCGTCCGCGTTGCCAAGAACACGCTCGCCAAGATCGCCCTGGAAGGCAAACCCTGCGAAAGCATGGCCAAACTTCTCACGGGCATGACCGTTCTTGCCTATTCCGAAGATCCTGTCGCTGCAGCGAAGGTCGCGGATGCCTATGCCAAGACGAACGACAAGTTCGTGATTCTTGGCGGCGCCATGGGCAAGGACGCTCTGGACCCCGCCGGTGTCAAAGCCGTGGCCCAGATGCCGTCGCGCGAAGAGCTTATCGCTCAGATCGCGTCCTGCATCGGTGCCCCGGCCTCCAACATCGCCGGTGCCATTGGCGCGCCTGCTTCCAACATCGCGGGCATCCTCAAGACGCTTGAGGAGCGGGAAGCCGCCTGACGCAATCTTTGCCTTCGTCGGGACAGACCTGACGTTGGAAAACCCTATATGAGAATGGAACGGAAAAATGGCCGATCTTAAAGCACTCGCCGAGCAAATCGTGAACCTCACGCTGCTGCAGGCGCAAGAACTGAAGCAAATCCTGAAAGACGACTACGGCATCGAGCCGGCCGCCGGTGGCGCCGTCATGATGGCTGGCCCGGCTGCTGGCCCGGCTGAAGCCGCGGAAGAAAAGACCGAATTCGACGTGGTTCTGGTCGACGCTGGCGCGAACAAGATCAACGTGATCAAGGAAGTCCGCGCGATCACCGGTCTGGGCCTGAAAGAAGCCAAGGACCTGGTCGAAGCCGGTGGCAAGGTCAAGGAAGGCGCCGCCAAGGGCGAAGCCGAAGAAATGAAGAAAAAGCTCGAAGAAGCCGGCGCGAAGGTCGAGCTGAAGTAATCGGGCCGGATGCCTTTGCATCCGATCATGTGATTGGGCTGGGTCCGGGGCAATCCCGGGCCCAGCCGAACCTGTCTTGGCGAGGGCTTCGCGCGTAAGCCTTCCCCAAGGCGGTGTTCCCGGTTCGGGAGCCTTCCGGTGGGACGGGGGGCATGAATGGAACCGGCCCCCTTCATTCGCATGCGGCGCGTGCCGGGCCCCGACGGCGCGCACCCGCGAAGAGACGAAAGGTCACGACGAGCATGGCTCAAGCTTACGTTGGTCAGAAGCGCATCCGCCGCTACTACGGCAAAATCCGCGAAGTCCTCGAAATGCCGAACCTCATTGAGGTTCAGAAATCCTCCTACGACCTGTTCCTGCGCTCGGGCGATGCTGACAAGCCGCTTGATGGCGAGGGGATTCAGGGGGTTTTCCAGTCGGTTTTCCCGATCAAGGATTTCAACGACAACGCCACCCTCGAATTCGTCAAGTATGAGCTGGAAAAGCCGAAATACGACGTCGAGGAATGCCAGCAGCGCGACATGACCTATTCGGCCCCGCTGAAGGTGACGCTGCGCCTGATCGTATTTGATGTCGATGAAACCACCGGGGCGCGTTCGGTCAAGGACATCAAGGAACAGGACGTATTCATGGGCGACATGCCGCTCATGACCTCAAACGGTACGTTCATCGTGAACGGGACCGAGCGTGTCATCGTGAGCCAGATGCACCGCTCGCCCGGCGTGTTCTTTGACCATGACCGCGGCAAGACCCATTCCTCGGGGAAACTGCTGTTCGCCTGCCGCATCATCCCCTACCGCGGCAGCTGGCTGGACTTTGAGTTCGACGCCAAGGACCTGGTTTTCGCGCGCATCGACCGCCGCCGCAAGCTGCCGGTGACCACGTTGCTTTACGCGATGGGGCTGGATCAGGAAGGCATCATGGATGCCTATTACAACACGGTAACCTTCCGCGCCGAGGGCAAGCGCGGCTGGGTCAGCAAGTTCTTCCCCGAACGTGTGCGTGGCACCCGCCCGACCTATGATCTGGTCGATGCGGCCACCGGCGAAGTCATCCTGAAGGCGGGTGACAAGGCCACCCCGCGCATGGTCAAGAAGTGGATCGACGACGGCAAGATCACCGATCTTCTGCTGCCGTTCGAGCATATCCTTGGCCGCTTCGTCGCCAAGGACATCATCAACGAGGATACCGGCTACATCTATGTCGAGGCGGGCGATGAACTGACCGCCGAATACGACCGCGACGGCCAGCTGGTGGGCGGCACGGTCAAGGCGTTGCTGGACAATGGCATCACCGACATTCCGGTGCTGGACATCGACAACATCAACGTCGGCCCCTACATCCGCAACACCATGGCCGCGGACAAGAACATGAACCGCGATCAGGCGTTGATGGACATCTATCGCGTCATGCGCCCGGGTGAGCCGCCGACGGTCGAGGCCGCCTCGTCCCTGTTCGACAGCCTGTTCTTTGATTCCGAACGCTACGATCTGAGCGCGGTGGGCCGCGTCAAGATGAACATGCGCCTTGATCTGGACGCCCCCGATACCCAGCGTACGCTGCGCCGTGAAGACATCATCGCCTGTATCAAGGGTCTGGTGGAACTGCGCGACGGCAAGGGCGAGATCGACGATATCGACCATCTTGGCAACCGCCGCGTGCGGTCCGTCGGCGAGCTGATGGAAAACCAGTATCGCGTGGGTCTGCTGCGGATGGAACGCGCGATCAAAGAGCGCATGTCCAGCGTCGAGATCGACACGGTCATGCCGCAGGACCTGATCAACGCCAAGCCGGCCGCGGCTGCGGTGCGCGAATTCTTTGGCTCCAGCCAGCTGTCGCAGTTCATGGACCAGACCAACCCGCTGTCCGAAGTGACGCACAAGCGCCGCCTGTCGGCGCTTGGCCCGGGTGGCCTGACCCGCGAACGCGCCGGCTTTGAAGTGCGCGACGTTCACCCGACGCACTATGGCCGGATGTGCCCGATTGAAACGCCCGAAGGCCAGAACATCGGCCTGATCAACTCGTTGGCCACCTTCGCCCGTGTCAACAAATACGGCTTTATCGAGACCCCGTACCGCAAGGTCGAGGATGGCAAGGTGACCGACGATGTCGTTTACCTGTCGGCCACCGAGGAAATGCGCCACACCGTGGCGCAGGCCAACGCCCAGCTGGACGCCGAGGGCCGGTTCGTCAACGATCTGGTCTCGACCCGTCAGGGCGGCGAATTCATGCTGAATCCGTCCGAGGCCGTGGATCTGATCGACGTGTCGCCGAAACAGCTGGTCTCGGTTGCTGCGGCGCTGATCCCCTTCCTGGAAAATGACGACGCCAACCGCGCGCTGATGGGGTCTAACATGCAGCGGCAGGCCGTGCCGCTGCTGCGGTCCGAAGCGCCGTTCGTCGGCACCGGCATGGAAGCCGTGGTGGCCCGCGATTCCGGCGCGGCGATCATGGCCAGGCGCGGCGGCGTCATTGACCAGGTCGATGCGCAGCGGATCGTTATCCGCGCCAACGAAGACCTGGGCATGGGCGATGCGGGCGTCGATATCTATCGCCTGCGCAAGTTCAAGCGGTCGAACCAGTCCTCGACCATCAACCAGCGCCCGCTGGTCAAGGTGGGGGATGTGGTGTCCAAGGGTCAGGTCATCGCAGATGGTCCCTCGACCGATCAGGGCGAACTGGCTATCGGCCGGAACGTGATCGTGGCCTTCATGCCGTGGAACGGCTATAATTACGAAGACTCGATCCTGATCTCGGAACGTATCCACCGCGACGACGTGTTCACCTCGATCCACATCGATGAATACGAAGTGGCGGCCCGCGATACCAAGCTCGGCCCCGAGGAAATCACCCGCGACATCCCGAACGTCGGCGAGGAAGCGTTGCGCAACCTTGACGAGGCCGGGATCGTCTATATCGGCGCCGAAGTGGGGCCGGGCGATATTCTGGTGGGCAAGATCACCCCCAAGGGTGAAAGCCCGATGACGCCGGAAGAGAAACTTCTGCGTGCCATCTTCGGCGAAAAGGCATCCGACGTGCGCGATACCTCGCTGCGTCTGCCGCCGGGGGCCTATGGCACGATCGTCGAAGTGCGCGTGTTCAACCGCCACGGCGTCGACAAGGACGAACGCGCCCTGCAGATCGAGCGCGAGGAAGTCGAGCGTCTGGCCCGCGACCGTGACGACGAGCTGGCGATTCTGGAACGCAACATCTATGCGCGCCTGAAGACCCTGATCCTGGGCAAGATCGCCGTGAAAGGCCCGAAAACCGTCAAGGCCGGGTCCGAGATCACCGAAGAACTGCTGGGCACGCTGAGCCGTGGCCAGTGGTGGCAGCTTGCCCTTGAAAACGAGAACGATGCCAAGGAAGTCGAGGCGCTGAACGACCAGTTCGACGCGCAGAAGCGTGCCCTGGATCATCGTTTCGAGGACAAGGTTGAAAAGGTCCGTCAGGGCGACGATCTGCCCCCGGGCGTGATGAAGATGGTCAAGGTGTTCGTGGCGGTGAAGCGCAAGCTTCAGGCCGGGGACAAGATGGCCGGTCGTCACGGCAACAAGGGTGTTGTGTCGAAGGTTGTCCCGATGGAGGACATGCCCTTCCTGGCCGATGGCACCCCGGTTGACCTGGTGCTGAACCCGCTGGGCGTGCCCTCGCGGATGAACGTCGGGCAGATCCTGGAAACGCACATGGGCTGGGCCGCGCGCGGCCTGGGCCTGCGGATCGACGAGGCGCTGCGCGACTATCGCCGTTCGGGCGACATGACCCCGGTGCGCGAGGCGATGCGTCATGGCTATGGCGATGACACCTATGAAGAAGCCTTCGCCAATGTTTCGGACGATCAGCTGGTCGAACATGCGGAAACCGTCCGTGGTGGCGTTCCGATTGCGACGCCGGTGTTCGACGGGGCGAAAGGGGCCGATGTGAACGACGCGCTGCGCCGTGCGGGCTTTGATACCTCGGGGCAGTCGATCGTGTTCGACGGCCGCACCGGCGAGCAGTTTGCCCGCCCGGTTACCGTGGGGGTCAAATACGTTCTGAAGCTGCACCACCTGGTCGACGACAAGATGCACGCGCGTTCGACCGGGCCGTACTCGCTTGTGACCCAGCAGCCGCTGGGGGGCAAGGCGCAGTTCGGTGGCCAGCGTCTTGGGGAGATGGAGGTCTGGGCACTGGAAGCCTATGGCGCCGCCTACACCCTTCAGGAAATGCTGACCGTGAAGTCGGACGACGTGGCGGGCCGCACCAAGGTCTATGAGTCGATCGTCAAGGGCGAGGACAATTTCGAAGCCGGCGTGCCGGAATCGTTCAACGTTCTCGTCAAAGAGGTCCGGGGCCTCGGCCTCAACATGGAACTCCTGGATGCGGAGGACGAGGAGTGAGGGGCTGACCCCTCACGCCATCCCCTCTGCCCGTATTCAAGGAATATCAGATGAACCAGGAACTCACCCAGAACCCGTTCAACCCGCTGGCCGCGCCCAAGCAGTTCGACGAGATCAAGATCTCGCTGGCCTCGCCCGAGCGCATCCTGTCGTGGTCCTACGGGGAAATCAAAAAGCCCGAGACCATCAACTATCGCACGTTCAAGCCCGAACGTGACGGGCTGTTCTGTGCGCGTATCTTTGGCCCGATCAAGGATTACGAATGCCTGTGCGGCAAGTACAAGCGCATGAAATATCGCGGCGTCGTCTGCGAAAAGTGCGGCGTCGAAGTCACCCTGCAGAAGGTCCGGCGCGAGCGTATGGGCCATATCGAACTGGCCTCGCCGGTTGCGCATATCTGGTTCCTCAAGTCGCTGCCGTCGCGCATCGGCCTGATGCTGGACATGACCCTGCGCGATCTGGAACGCATCCTTTACTTTGAAAACTATGTCGTGATCGAGCCGGGTCTGACGGACCTTTCCTATGGCCAGCTGCTGACCGAGGAAGAATATCTCGACGCGCAGGATCAGTATGGCGCCGATGCCTTCACCGCCAATATCGGCGCCGAGGCGATCCGCGAAATGCTGTCGGCGATCGACCTGGAGGCCACAGCCGAACAGCTGCGCGACGAGCTGAAGGAAGCCACCGGCGAGCTGAAGCCGAAGAAGATCATCAAGCGGCTGAAGATCGTGGAATCGTTCCTGGAATCGGGCAACCGGCCGGAATGGATGGTGCTGACCGTGCTGCCGGTGATCCCGCCGGAACTGCGCCCGCTGGTGCCGCTGGATGGTGGCCGGTTTGCGACCTCGGACCTGAACGACCTGTATCGCCGGGTCATCAACCGGAACAACCGTCTCAAGCGACTGATCGAACTGCGCGCGCCCGACATCATTGTGCGCAACGAAAAGCGGATGCTGCAGGAATCGGTTGATGCGCTCTTTGACAACGGCCGCCGCGGTCGCGTGATCACGGGCACCAACAAGCGCCCGCTGAAATCGCTGTCCGACATGCTCAAGGGCAAGCAGGGCCGGTTCCGCCAGAACCTTCTGGGCAAGCGGGTCGACTTCTCGGGCCGTTCGGTTATCGTGACCGGCCCGGAACTGAAACTGCACCAGTGCGGCCTGCCGAAGAAGATGGCGTTGGAACTGTTCAAGCCGTTCATCTATTCGCGGCTGGAAGCCAAGGGCCTGTCCAGCACCGTGAAGCAGGCGAAGAAGCTGGTGGAAAAGGAACGTCCCGAGGTCTGGGATATTCTGGACGAGGTGATCCGCGAGCATCCGGTTCTGCTGAACCGTGCGCCCACGCTGCACCGTCTGGGCATCCAGGCGTTCGAGCCGATCCTGATCGAAGGCAAGGCGATCCAGTTGCACCCGCTGGTCTGCTCGGCGTTCAACGCCGACTTCGACGGCGACCAGATGGCCGTTCACGTTCCGCTGAGCCTTGAGGCGCAGCTGGAAGCCCGCGTGTTGATGATGTCGACGAACAACGTTCTGTCGCCGGCCAACGGCGCGCCGATCATCGTTCCGTCGCAGGACATGGTTCTGGGGCTTTATTACACCACGATGGAACGCAAGGGCATGCCGGGCGAAGGCATGGTCTTTGGTTCGGTCGAGGAAGTCGAACATGCGCTGAACGCCGGTGCGGTGCACCTGCATTCCAGGATCCAGTGCCGCGTGAAGCAGATCGACGATGAGGGCAACGAAGTCCTCAAGCGGTTTGAAACCACCCCCGGCCGGGTCCGTCTGGGGGCGCTGCTGCCGCTGAACACCAAGGCGCCGTTCGAGCTTGTGAACCGCCTGCTGCGCAAGAAGGACGTGCAGCATGTGATCGACACCGTCTACCGCTACTGCGGCCAGAAGGAATCGGTCATCTTCTGCGACCAGATCATGGGCATGGGCTTCCGCGAGGCGTTCAAGGCCGGCATTTCCTTCGGCAAGGACGACATGGTCATCCCCGATACCAAGTGGGATATCGTGAATGGTGTCCGCGATCAGGTAAAGGAATTCGAACAGCAATACATGGACGGCCTGATCACTCAGGGTGAAAAGTACAACAAGGTCGTCGATGCCTGGTCGAAATGTTCCGATGCCGTCGCAGCCGAGATGATGAAGGAAATTTCGGCGGTTCGCGTAGATGACGCGGGCGCCGAAATGGAACCGAATTCGGTCTACATGATGTCGCATTCCGGGGCGCGGGGGTCGCCGGCCCAGATGAAGCAGCTGGGCGGGATGCGCGGCCTGATGGCCAAGCCGTCGGGCGAGATCATCGAGACGCCGATCATCTCGAACTTCAAGGAAGGCCTGACCGTTCTTGAATACTTCAACTCGACCCACGGTGCCCGGAAGGGTCTGGCCGATACCGCGTTGAAAACGGCGAACTCGGGTTATCTGACCCGCCGTCTGGTCGACGTGGCGCAGGATTGCATCGTGCGCAGCCATGACTGCGGCACCGAACGTGCGATCACCGCAACCGCGGCGGTCAACGATGGTGAGGTGGTCGCGCCGCTGTCCGAACGTGTGCTGGGCCGTGTCGCCGCCGATGACATTCTTGTTCCCGGCACCGAAGAGGTGCTGGTGCGCAAGAACGAACTGATCGACGAACGCAAGGCCGATGCGATCGAGGGGGCGGGCATCCAGTCGGTGCGTATCCGTTCGGCGCTGACCTGCGAGGCCGAGGAAGGCGTCTGCGCGCTGTGCTACGGTCGCGATCTTGCGCGCGGCACGCTGGTCAACATCGGTGAAGCTGTCGGCATCATCGCCGCGCAGTCGATCGGGGAGCCGGGCACGCAGCTGACGATGCGGACCTTCCACATTGGCGGTATCGCGCAGGGTGGCCAGCAATCCTTCCTTGAGGCAAGCCAGGAAGGCCGGATCGAGTTCCGCAACGCTTCGTTGCTGAAAAACGCTTCGGGCGATCAGATCGTCATGGGCCGGAACATGCAGGTCCTGATCGTTGACGATCAGGGCGAAGAGCGGGCCAGCCACAAGCTGTCCTACGGCTCGAAGCTGTTCGTCAAGGAAGGCGATGCGGTCAAACGCGGCACCAAGCTGTTCGAATGGGATCCCTATACCCTGCCGATCATCGCCGAAAAGGCGGGTGTGGCGCGGTTTGTGGACCTGGTTTCGGGCATCTCGGTGCGGGACGAAACCGACGATGCCACCGGCATGACCCAGAAGATCGTGACCGATTGGCGCAACGCGCCGAAAGGCAACGACCTGAAGCCCGAGATCATCCTGGTGAGCGCCGATGGCGAGCCGGTACGCAATGAGGCCGGTAACCCGATCACCTACCCGATGTCGGTCGACGCGATTCTGTCGATCGAGGAGGGGCAAGAGATCAAGGCCGGTGACGTGGTCGCCCGGATCCCGCGCGAAGGTGCCAAGACCAAGGACATCACCGGGGGTCTGCCCCGCGTGGCGGAACTGTTCGAGGCCCGTCGTCCCAAGGATCACGCCATCATCGCCGAGATCGACGGCTATGTGCGCTTTGGCAAAGACTACAAGAACAAGCGCCGCATCGCCATCGAACCGACGCAGGAAGGGCTGGAACCTGTCGAATACATGGTGCCGAAAGGCAAGCACATCCCGGTGCAGGAAGGCGACTTCGTGCAGAAGGGTGACTACATCATGGACGGCAATCCGGCCCCGCATGACATCCTGCGGATCATGGGGATCGAGGCCCTGACCGACTACCTGATCGACGAGGTGCAGGACGTCTACCGACTGCAGGGCGTGAAGATCAACGACAAGCACATCGAGGTGATCGTTCGCCAGATGCTGCAGAAGATCGAGATCCTCGATTCGGGCGATACGACGCTGCTCAAGGGTGAGCATGTCGACAAGGCCGAATTCGACGAGGAGAATGCCAAGGTCGAAGCGCGTGGCGGTCGGCCCGCGCATGGTGAGCCGGTGCTGCTGGGCATCACCAAGGCAAGCCTGCAGACCCGCTCGTTCATCTCGGCGGCATCCTTCCAGGAAACCACCCGCGTGCTGACCGAGTCCTCGGTTCAGGGCAAGCGCGACAAGCTGGTGGGGCTGAAGGAAAACGTCATCGTCGGCCGCCTGATCCCGGCGGGCACGGGCGGGGCAACGACCCGTGTGCGCAAGATCGCGGCCGAACGCGACCACACGGTCATCGAAGCCCGTCGGGCCGAGGCCGAAGCCGCGGCCGCGCTGGTTGCGCCGTTGGATGTGGCCGAAGCCACCGAGCCGGACTTTGGCCCGGTGGAAACCCCGGAAAGCCGAGACTGATCCGAAGACCAGATGGAAAGGCCCCGCATCCAGCGGGGCCTTTTTTCACGGGATGGGCAAGGCATGACCAACAATCTGCGTGGAATAATCCTGATGACGCTGGCGGCGGCCGGATTCGTCTGCAACGACGCGATCATGAAATACCTCAGCCAGCAGATGCCTTTGGCGCAGGCGATCTTTCTGCGCGGGGTTCCGACGACGGTGGCGCTTGCGGCGCTGGCCGCCCATCAGCGGGTGCTTGGTTTCTGCCCCGACCTGCGTGACCTGCGCCTGATTGGCTGGCGCACCTTTGGCGAGGTGGCAGCCAGTATCACCTTTCTGGTCGCGTTGGTCACGATGCCGTTGGCCACGCTGACGGCAATCATGCAATCCGTGCCGCTTGCGGTGACGCTGGCAGCGGCCTTGTTCCTGCGTGCCCCGATCGGCGTGCGCCGGTTGGCCGCCATCATCATCGGCTTCGCCGGGGTGATGCTGATCGTCAGGCCCGGTGCTGGTGCCTTCGGGGTCGAGTCGATCCTTGGACTGCTGACCGTTGGCTTTGTGGTGGTGCGGGACCTGACCACGCGCCAGCTGGACCGCGCGGTTCCTTCGGTCATTGTCGCGCTTGTTGCATCGGTCGCGGTGATGGGGATGGGGGCGATCTGGATGGGCTTCGTCGGGGGCTGGGTGCCTGTCTCGGCGGGGCAGTGGGCGCTGGTCTGTCTTTGCGCGGCCTTCCTGATCACGGGTTATCTGGGCGTGATCGCGGCGATGCGGGTCGGGGATGTGGACGTGGTCGCGCCGCTGCGCTATGTCGGCCTGATCTTTGCCCTGGTTCTGGGCTGGGTCGTGTTCGGCGACTGGCCGGATCTTGCGACCTTTGCCGGCGCGGCCATTGTTGTCGCCACCGGCATCTACACCTTCCACCGTGAACGCAAGCTGGCGCGGGCGCGATAAGGGCCAGTGTTGACAAGCATCCCGACTCCCCCTATACGCCGCGCTACCCGACGGGCGCAGTCTGTCTGGCGGGCCCCATATTCTATGTGGTCAAGATCCGGGCCTGGCCCCGATCCTCTGAAACTGGGCCGCACCGTCCCCGCAAGGGGGCGTTTGCGGTTATGGCGATTTGCGGACGCGCAAGGCGCCGATGATGTGAAATGCCCCCGAAAGTCGCTGACGGGCGATGATTAAACGGGTTGCAAATATAGGGCGAACCTAATGCCGACGATCCAACAGCTGATCCGCAAACCGCGGCAGCCCAAGGTGCAGCGTTCAAAGTCGCAGCACCTCCAGTCCTGCCCGCAAAAGCGTGGCGTTTGCACGCGCGTCTACACGACGACGCCGAAAAAGCCGAACTCCGCCATGCGGAAAGTTGCCAAGGTCCGTCTGACCAACGGCTTTGAAGTGATCAGCTACATCCCCGGTGAAAAGCACAACCTTCAGGAACACTCGGTGGTTCTGATCCGTGGCGGCCGGGTGAAGGACCTTCCGGGCGTTCGTTACCACATCCTGCGCGGTGTTCTCGATACGCAGGGCGTCAAAGACCGTCGTCAGCGTCGTTCGAAATACGGCGCGAAGCGTCCGAAGTAAGGAGATCTACAGATGTCTCGTCGTCACGCCGCTGAGAAGCGCGAAGTTCTGCCGGACGCCAAGTATGGTGACCGCGTTCTGACCAAATTCATGAATAACCTGATGATCGACGGCAAGAAATCCGTTGCCGAACGTATCGTCTATTCCGCGCTGGAGCGGGTCGAGGGCAAGCTGAAGCGCGAGCCGATCGAAGTGTTCCACGAAGCGCTGGACAATGTGAAACCCTCCGTCGAGGTGCGTTCGCGCCGCGTCGGTGGTGCGACCTACCAGGTCCCGGTCGAGGTCCGTCCGACCCGCCGTGAGGCCCTGGCGATCCGCTGGCTGATTACCGCCGCGAAGAACCGTAACGAAAACACCATGGAAGAGCGCCTTGCCGGCGAACTTCTGGATGCGGTGAATTCGCGTGGTTCGGCCGTGAAGAAGCGTGAAGACACCCACAAGATGGCCGACGCGAACAAAGCGTTCAGCCATTATCGCTGGTAAGGGGGCATCATGGCACGCGAATATCCGCTGAACCTTTACCGCAACTTCGGGATCATGGCCCACATCGACGCGGGCAAGACCACCACGACCGAGCGGATCCTGTTCTACACCGGCAAGTCCCACAAGATGGGCGAGACGCACGATGGCGCCTCGACCATGGACTGGATGGAGCAGGAACAGGAACGCGGGATCACCATCACCTCGGCCGCGACCACGACGTTCTGGGAAAAGACCTACGACGGTCAAAGCCCGGATTCGCCCAAGCACCGCTTCAACATCATCGACACCCCCGGCCACGTGGACTTTACCATCGAGGTGGAACGTTCGCTGGCGGTTCTGGACGGTGCCGTCTGCCTGCTGGACGGCAACGCCGGCGTGGAACCGCAGACTGAAACGGTGTGGCGTCAGGCTGACCGCTACGGTGTGCCGCGGATTGTGTTCGTCAACAAGATGGACAAGATCGGCGCCGACTTCCAGAAGTGCCTGCACATGATCAAGGACCGCACCGGCGCCACCCCGGCCCCGATCGCGTTCCCGATCGGCGCGGAAGACAAGCTGGAAGGCATCGTTGATCTGGTCACCATGGAAGAATGGGTCTGGGAAGGCGATGACGTCGGCGCCACTTGGGTCCACCGTCCGATCCGTGACGATCTGAAGGGCGAAGCCGAAGAGCGGCGCGCGACCCTGATCGAGCTTGCCGTTGAGCAGGACGATGCCGCGATGGAAGCCTACCTGGAGGGCACCGAGCCCGACGTGGACACGCTGCGCGCGCTGATCCGCAAGGGCACGCTGGCGATGGCCTTCGTTCCGGTTCTGGGCGGCTCGGCCTTCAAGAACAAGGGTGTGCAGGCGCTGCTGAACGCGGTTGTCGACTATCTGCCCAGCCCGCTGGACATCCCGCCCTACATGGGCTTTGCCCCGGGTGACGAGACCGAAACGCGCAACATCGCGCGCAAGCCCGAAGATACCGAACCCTTCTCGGGTCTGGCGTTCAAGATCATGAACGACCCCTTCGTCGGCTCGCTGACCTTCACGCGGATTTATTCGGGCGTCCTCAAGAAGGGCGACCAGATGCTGAACGCGACCAAGGGCAAGCGGGAACGCGTCGGCCGCATGATGATGATGCACGCCGTCCAGCGTGAGGAAATCGACGAAGCCTTCGCGGGCGACATCATCGCGCTGGCCGGTCTGAAAGAGACCACCACCGGTGACACCCTGTGCGATCCGACGAAGCCGGTTGTTCTGGAAACGATGACCTTCCCCGAGCCGGTGATCGAGATCGCCGTGGAACCGAAGTCGAAGGCCGACCAGGAAAAAATGGGCCTTGCGCTGGCCCGTCTGGCCGCCGAAGACCCGTCGTTCCGCGTCGAGACCGATTTCGAATCGGGTCAGACCATCATGAAGGGCATGGGTGAACTTCACCTCGACATCCTCGTCGACCGCATGCGGCGCGAGTTCAAGGTCGAGGCGAATATCGGTGCCCCGCAGGTGGCCTATCGCGAAACCATCTCGCGCGAAGCCGAGATCGACTATACGCACAAGAAGCAGACCGGCGGTACCGGCCAGTTCGCGCGCATCAAGCTGGTGATCACCCCGACCGAACCGGGCGAAGGCTACTCCTTCGAATCGAAGATCGTTGGTGGTTCGGTGCCGAAGGAATATATTCCCGGCGTCGAAAAGGGCATCAAGTCGGTCATGGACTCCGGTCCGCTGGCGGGTTTCCCGGTGATCGACTTCAAGGTGGCGCTGATCGACGGTGCTTTCCACGATGTCGACTCGTCCGTGCTGGCGTTCGAAATCGCGTCCCGCGCGGCGATGCGCGAAGGCCTGAAGAAGGCCGGTGCGAAGCTGCTTGAACCGATCATGAAAGTCGAAGTGGTGACCCCGGAAGAATATACCGGCGGCATTATCGGCGACCTGACCTCGCGTCGGGGCATGGTCCAGGGGCAGGACAGCCGCGGCAACGCCAACGTGATCACCGCGATGGTGCCGCTGGCGAACATGTTCGGCTACATCAACAACCTGCGCTCGATGTCCTCGGGTCGTGCGGTGTTCACGATGATCTTCGATCACTACGACGCCGTGCCGCAGAACATCTCGGACGAAATCCAGAAGAAATACGCATAAGAGCGGTGGGCAGACCTGCCCACCCTACCCCCGTAGGGTGCGCCAACGTGCGCACCGCCATCGAACCAGGAGGCCATCATGGCAAAGGCAAAGTTTGAACGGACGAAACCGCACGTCAACATCGGGACCATTGGTCACGTTGACCACGGCAAGACGACGCTGACGGCTGCGATCACGAAGTATTTTGGCGAATTCAAGGCCTACGACGCGATTGACGGTGCGCCGGAAGAGCGTGCGCGCGGGATCACGATCTCGACGGCGCATGTGGAATATGAATCCGAGAGCCGCCACTACGCGCACGTCGACTGCCCCGGCCACGCGGACTATGTGAAGAACATGATCACGGGTGCTGCGCAGATGGACGGCGCGATCCTTGTGGTGAACGCGGCCGACGGCCCGATGCCGCAGACGCGCGAGCACATTCTGCTTGGCCGTCAGGTGGGCATCCCCTACATGGTCGTCTACATGAACAAGGTCGACCAGGTTGACGACCCGGAACTGCTGGAACTGGTCGAGATGGAAGTGCGTGAACTTCTGTCGTCCTACGACTACCCCGGCGACGACATTCCGATCGTCAAGGGCTCGGCGCTGGCGGCGCTGGAAGGCCGTGACCCGGAGATCGGCGAGAATTCGATCCGCGAACTGATCAAGGCGGTTGACGACTACATCCCGACGCCGGCGCGTGCGGTTGACCAGCCGTTCCTGATGCCGATCGAAGACGTTTTCTCGATCTCGGGGCGCGGCACGGTTGTGACCGGCCGTGTGGAACGTGGCGTGATCAACGTGGGCGACGAAGTCGAGATCGTGGGCATCCGCGACACGAAGAAGTCGGTCTGCACCGGCGTTGAAATGTTCCGCAAGCTGCTGGACCGCGGCGAGGCGGGCGACAACATCGGCGCGCTGCTGCGCGGCGTGGACCGTGACGGCGTGGAACGTGGTCAGGTGCTGTGCAAGCCGGGTTCGGTGAAGCCGCACACCCAGTTCGAGGCCGAGGCCTACATCCTGACCAAGGAAGAAGGCGGCCGCCACACGCCGTTCTTCGCGAACTATCGCCCGCAGTTCTATTTCCGCACCACCGACGTGACCGGCACCGTGAAGCTGCCGGAAGGCACCGAGATGGTGATGCCGGGCGACAACCTGAAGTTCGAGGTCGAGCTGATCGCCCCGATCGCGATGGAAGAAAAATTGCGCTTCGCCATCCGTGAAGGCGGCCGCACCGTCGGCGCAGGCGTCGTGTCGAAAATCATCAAGTGATGGCGCGGACGGGCCATGTGGCCCGTTCCGTCCTTGCTAGGAAATGGATTGGTGCGCCGAAAGGCGCGCCAATTGCTCTTGACAGACCGGGCAATGCGCCGTAGGACGCGCGCCTGATCTCCAAGAGATTGCGGTTCGAAGCAGGCGTCGCATGCGGCGGTGTCTGCCTCTCAACCTGAAAGCCCTGCGAAAAGGGAATACCATGACTGGTCAAAACATTCGCATCCGGCTCAAGGCGTTCGATTACCGCGTGCTGGACGCCAGCACCCAGGAAATCGTGAACACCGCCAAGCGCACCGGTGCACAGGTTCGCGGCCCGATTCCGCTGCCGAACAAGATTGAGAAATTCACTGTTCTGCGTGGCCCGCACATCGACAAGAAGTCGCGCGACCAGTGGGAGATCCGCACGCACAAGCGTCTTCTCGACATCGTCGATCCGACCCCGCAAACCGTGGACGCGCTGATGAAGCTCGACCTGGCCGCCGGTGTCGACGTCGAGATCAAGGTCTGAGGAGGGGCTCATGCGTTCTGGTGTTATCGCCAAGAAGCTGGGCATGACCCGGCTGTTCCTTGAAGACGGCAAGCAGGTTCCTGTGACCGTTCTTCAGCTCGACAATCTGCAGGTCGTCGCGCAGCGCACCGCCGACAAGGATGGCTACACCGCCGTTCAGCTGGGCGCGGGCAATGCCAAGGCCAAGCGCACCACCGCCGCACTGCGCGGCCATTTCGCCAAGGCGAACGTGGCCCCGAAGCGCAAGGTTGCGGAGTTCCGTGTGTCGCCGGAAAACCTGATCGAAGTGGGCGCCGAAATCTCGGCCGAACACTACAATGCCGGTCAGTTCGTCGACATCGCCGGCACCTCGATCGGTAAAGGCTTCGCGGGCGTCATGAAGCGGCACAACTTCGGCGGTCTGCGGGCCTCGCACGGCGTGTCGATTTCGCACCGTTCGCACGGTTCGACCGGCCAGTGCCAGGACCCGGGCAAGGTGTTCAAGGGTAAGAAGATGGCCGGCCATCTGGGCGCGGTGCGTGTCACCACCCAGAACATCCAGGTTGTCAAGACGGATGCCGACCGCGGCCTGATCCTGGTCAAGGGCTCGGTTCCGGGCGCCAAGGGCGGCTGGGTCACGATCAAGGATGCGGTCAAGAAGCCGCTGCCGAAGGACGTTCCGATGCCTGCGGCCCTGAAGGGTTCGGCCTCGGCTGCTCCGGCGGAAGAAGTTGCCGCCGAAGGGGGTGAAGCATGAAACTCGATGTGATCAAGCTCGACGCCGGCAAGGCCGGTTCGATCGAACTGTCCGATGACATCTTCGGGCTGGAGCCGCGTGCGGACATCCTGCACCGCGTCGTGCGCTGGCAGCGTGCAAAGGCGCAGCAGGGCACCCACTCGGTTCTGACCAAGTCGGAAGTGTCCTACTCGACCAAGAAGATCTACCGCCAGAAGGGTACCGGTGGCGCACGTCACGGGTCCAAGAAGGCACCGATCTTCCGTCACGGTGGTGTCTACAAGGGCCCGACCCCGCGCAGCCACGCCCACGACCTGCCCAAGAAGTTCCGGGCGCTGGGTCTGAAGCACGCGCTGTCGTCGAAGGCCGCGACCGGCAATCTGGTCGTTCTGGAAGATGTCGTGATGCCCGAAGCCAAGACCGCGATTCTGGCCAAAGCCGCGAAGGAACTGGGCTGGAAGCGCGTCCTGATCATCGACGGGGCCGACGTGAACGAGAATTTTGCCCGCGCCGCGCGCAACATCGAAGGCATCGATATCCTGCCGTCGATGGGCGCCAACGTCTATGACATCCTGAAGCGTGACACGCTGGTGATCACGAAGGCGGGTGTCGAAGCTCTGGAGGCTCGTCTGAAATGAGCGCGAAAGCTGAACATTACGACGTGATCGTCAAGCCGATCATCACCGAGAAAGCCACGATGGCGTCCGAAAACGGCGCCGTGGTGTTCCAGGTGGCGAAGGATGCCAACAAGCCGCAGATCAAGGAAGCGGTCGAGGCCCTGTTTGGCGTCAAGGTGAAGGCGGTCAACACCACCATCACCAAGGGCAAGGTCAAGCGCTTCCGCGGCCAGCTGGGTTCGCGCAGCGACGTGAAAAAGGCCTATGTCACGCTGGAAGACGGAAACACTATCGACGTCTCCACCGGCCTCTGATAGAAGCCAGACGAATCTCGCGGCCCCGGGTTCCGGGGCCGTTGAGTTTTATGTTTCCGGGCGACCGGAGGACATGAGCGGGGCCGTGCACGCGACCCCATACGAAACGGACCTATGGTCCAAAGCAACGGAAGACAGAGAGCATGGCACTCAAGTCGTATAAGCCGACGACGCCTGGCCAGCGTGGGCTGGTTCTGATCGACCGTTCGGAGCTTTGGAAAGGCCGCCCCGTCAAAGCCCTCACCGAGGGTCTGACCAAGACGGGTGGCCGGAACAATACCGGGCGCGTCACCATGTGGCACAAGGGCGGTGGGGCGAAGCGCCTGTACCGCATCGTTGATTTCAAACGCCGCAAGTTCGATGTGGCCGCGACGGTCGAGCGGATTGAATACGATCCCAACCGCACCGCGTTCATCGCGCTGGTCAAATACGAAGATGGCGAGCAGGCCTATGTCCTGGCGCCCCAGCGCCTTGCGGTGGGTGACAAGATCATTGCCGGCGCCAAGTGCGACATCAAGCCGGGCAACGCGATGCCGTTTTCGGGCATGCCGATCGGTACGATCGTCCACAACGTCGAGCTGAAACCCGGCAAGGGTGGCCAGCTGGCGCGTGCCGCGGGGACCTATGCCCAGTTCGTCGGCCGCGATGGTGGCTATGCCCAGATCCGCCTGTCTTCGGGCGAGCTGCGCATGGTGCGCCAGGAATGCATGGCGACCGTGGGTGCGGTGTCGAATGCCGATCACTCGAACCAGAACCTCGGCAAGGCCGGCCGCAAGCGGCACATGGGCGTACGCCCGACCGTTCGTGGTGTTGCCATGAACCCGATTGACCACCCGCACGGCGGTGGTGAGGGCCGGACCTCGGGTGGTCGTCACCCGGTGACGCCCTGGGGCAAGGGCACCAAGGGCAATCGGACCCGCAAGAACAAGTCGACGGACAAATACATCGTCCGCTCGCGTCACGCTAAGAAGGGTCGTTAAGATATGGCACGTTCTGTTTGGAAAGGCCCTTTCGTTGACGCCTATCTGCTGAAGAAAGCGGAAAAAGCGCGCGCGTCGGGCAAAAGCGAAGTGATCAAGATCTGGTCGCGCCGTTCCACCATCCTGCCGCAGTTCGTCGGCCTCACCTTCGGGGTCTACAACGGTCAGAAGCACATCCCGGTCAACGTGACCGAAGAGATGATCGGTCAGAAGTTCGGTGAATATTCGCCGACCCGGACCTATTACGGTCACGCTGCCGACAAGAAAGCCAAGAGGAAGTAAGCGCCATGGGTAAGGAACAGAATCCGCGCCGCGTGGCGGATAACGAGGCGATGGCGAAGACGCGCATGCTTCGCACCTCGCCGCAGAAACTCAACCTCGTCGCCGCGCTGATCCGCGGCAAGAAGGTGGACAAGGCTCTGGCCGATCTGACCTTCTCGAAGAAGCGGATCGCGGGCGACGTGAAGAAGTGCCTGCAGTCGGCGATCGCCAATGCGGAAAACAACCACGGTCTGGATGTCGACAACCTGGTGGTTGCGGAAGCCTGGGTCGGCAAGAACCTGGTGATGAAGCGCGGCCGTCCGCGGGCGCGTGGCCGGTTCGGCAAGATCATGAAGCCGTTTTCGGAAATCACCATCAAGGTGCGTCAAGTCGAGGAGCGTGCGTAATGGGACAGAAGGTTAACCCCATTGGGATGCGTCTCCAGGTCAACCGCACCTGGGACAGTCGCTGGTTCGCCGAATCGAAAGACTACGGCAACCTGCTGCTTGAAGACCTCAAGATGCGTGATTTCATTCACGAAGAGGCCAAGCAGGCGGGTATCAGCCGCGTGATCATCGAGCGTCCGCACAAGAAGTGCCGCGTGACCATTCATGCCGCGCGCCCGGGTGTGATCATCGGCAAGAAAGGCGCCGATATCGAAACCCTGCGCAAGAAGCTGGCGAACTTCACCAAGTCGGAACTGCACCTTAACATCGTTGAGGTTCGCAAGCCCGAACTGGACGCCCAGCTGGTCGCCGAATCGATCGCACAGCAGCTTGAGCGCCGCGTGTCCTTCCGTCGTGCGATGAAGCGCGCGGTTCAGAACGCGATGCGCATGGGTGCCCTTGGCATCCGTGTCAATGTCGCGGGTCGTCTGGGTGGTGCGGAAATCGCGCGGACCGAATGGTATCGTGAAGGTCGTGTGCCGCTGCATACGCTGCGCGCCGACATCGATTACGCGCTGGACGAAGCCTCGACCCCTTATGGGATCATCGGGGTGAAAGTCTGGATCTTCAAAGGCGAGATCATGGAACATGATCCGCAAGCGCGCGACCGCAAGGCTGCCGAGGCCCAGGAAGGCCCGGCTCCGCGTGGCCCGCGCCGTGACGCCCGCTGAGGAGTAACACAAGATGCTGCAACCGAAACGGACCAAGTTCCGCAAACAGCACAAGGGCCGGATTCACGGCGAAGCCAAAGGTGGTTTCAACCTGAACTTCGGGTCCTTTGCACTCAAGGCGACCGAGCCTGAGCGCGTCACCGCGCGGCAGATCGAAGCGGCCCGCCGCGCGATCACCCGTCATATGAAGCGTCAGGGCCGGGTCTGGATCCGCGTGTTCCCGGACGTGCCGGTCTCCTCGAAGCCCACCGAAGTTCGGATGGGTAAGGGTAAGGGCTCTGTCGATTATTGGGCGGCCAAGGTGAAACCGGGTCGAATCATGTTCGAAATCGACGGTGTGGCCGAATCCATTGCGCGTGAGGCGCTGCGCCTTGGTGCGAACAAGCTGCCGGTCATGACGCGTATTGTCGCGCGCGAAGACTGGTAAGCAGACGCAAATGAACGCGGTCCCCCGGGAATATCCCCGGGGGACCGCTTTTTCTTTCGGCTTGCCATTGCCAGTTGGGAAAGCCGGTGATATATCGCGCCGATCCTGGAGACGGGATGGACATAACCCATCAGATGCAGGGTCACCCGCCAGGGGCCCTCTGATGCAAGAAAGGACCTGGGATGAACGCCCAAGAACTCAAGGCGAAGACGCCTGACCAGCTTCGTGACGAACTGGTCGCCCTGAAGAAGGAAGCCTTCAACCTTCGCTTCCAGCAGGCCACCGGTCAGCTTGAGAACACCGCCCGCATGCGTGCCGTTCGTCGTGACGTCGCCCGCATCAAGACGGTGCTGAACCAAAAAGCCGCTGAAGCCGCGAACTGAGGAGTTTCCGAGAATGCCCAAACGTATCCTGCAAGGCACCGTGACCTCGGACAAGAACGATCAGACGATCACGGTTCTTGTCGAACGCCGCTTCAAGCACCCGCTGCTGCAGAAAACCGTTCGTAAGTCCAAGAAATACCGGGCTCACGACGCCAACAACCAATTCAAGGTCGGCGATACCGTTCGTATTGAGGAATGCGCGCCGATTTCGAAGACGAAACGCTGGACGGTTGTCGTCGAGGCCTGAGGCCCCGCGTCATCCGACAGTTTGTCGAAACCCTGGGGCCCTGACTGCATCAGGCGTCCCCAAAGGTCGGGAGAAACCAAATGATCCAGATGCAGACCAATCTGGATGTTGCTGACAACTCCGGCGCTCGCCGGGTGCAGTGCATCAAGGTCCTGGGTGGTTCGCACCGTCGCTATGCGTCGGTGGGCGACATCATTGTCGTTTCCGTTAAGGAAGCCATCCCGCGCGGCCGCGTGAAGAAAGGTGACGTCCGCAAGGCCGTCGTCGTGCGCACCGCCAAAGAAGTCCGTCGTGAAGACGGCACGTCGATTCGCTTCGACCGCAACGCCGCCGTCATCCTGAACAACCAGGGTGAGCCGGTCGGTACCCGTATCTTCGGGCCGGTCGTGCGCGAGCTGCGCGCCAAGAACTTCATGAAGATCATCTCGCTCGCTCCGGAGGTGCTGTGATGGCTGCGAAGCTTCGCAAGGGCGACAAGGTCGTCGTGCTCGCCGGCAAGGACAAGGGCAAGCAGGGTGAGATCACCACGGTTCTTCCGAAAGAGAACAAGGCGATCGTTGATGGCGTGAACATGGCCATCCGTCACCAGCGTCAGACGCAGACCGCACAGGGCGGCCGCGTGGCGAAAGCCATGCCGATCGACCTGTCGAACCTTGCGCTGATGGACAAGGAAGGCAAGGCCACCCGCGTCGGCTTCCGTATGGAAGACGGCAAGAAGGTGCGTTTCGCCAAGACCACCGGGGAGGCCATCTGATGCTGGACCAAGCCACCTATACGCCGCGCCTGAAGACGGTCTACAAGGATCAGATCCGGGCCGCGATGAAGGAAGAATTCGGCTACAAGAACGACATGCAGATCCCGCGTCTGGACAAGATCGTCCTGAACATGGGTGTCGGCGAAGCCGTGAAAGACACCAAGAAGGTCAAGCAGGCCGCCGAGGAGCTTTCGCAGATCGCCGGCCAGAAGGCTGTCATCACCAAGGCCAAGAAGTCGATCGCCGGCTTCCGCGTCCGTGAGGAGATGCCGCTGGGCTGCAAGGTCACGCTGCGCGGTGACCGGATGTATGAATTCCTCGATCGCCTGATCAACATCGCGCTGCCGCGCGTCCGCGACTTCCGCGGCGTCAAGGGCACCTCGTTCGATGGTCGTGGCAACTACGCGATGGGCCTGAAAGAGCAGATCGTGTTCCCGGAAATCGACTTCGACAAGGTCGATGAGGTTCTGGGCATGGACATCATCATCTGCACCACCGCTTCGCAAGACGCGGAAGCGAAGGCGCTGTTGAAGCATTTCAACATGCCGTTCAACAGCTGATCGCGGGAGAGAAGATATGGCAAAAGTCTCTATGGTCGAGCGCGAGAAAAAGCGCGCCAAACTGGTCAAGCAATACGCTGCCAAGCGCGCCGCGCTGAAGGAAGTGGTCGCCGATCAGTCCCGCCCGATGGAAGAGCGTTTCAAGGCGTCTCTGAAGCTCGCGGAACTTCCCCGTAATTCGTCGGCGACCCGGCTGCACAACCGTTGCCAGCTGACCGGCCGTCCCCATGCTTACTACCGTAAGCTCAAACTCTCGCGGATCATGCTGCGCGAACTGGCCTCGTTCGGCCAGATCCCGGGCATGGTGAAGTCGAGCTGGTAAGGAGATCGGGATATGTCGATGAACGATCCTCTCGGCGATATGCTGACCCGCATCCGCAACGCGCAGATGCGCGGCAAGTCCACGGTTCGCACGCCGGCGTCCAAGCTGCGTGCCTGGGTCCTGGATGTGCTGGCTTCGGAAGGTTATATCCGCGGGTATGAAAAAGTGACCGGGGCTGACGGCCATCCGGCGCTGGAAATCAGCCTGAAGTATTTCGAGGGCACCCCGGTGATCCGCGAACTCAAGCGCGTTTCGACCCCTGGTCGTCGTGTTTATGCTTCGGTCAAGGAAATCCCCTCGGTCCGCAACGGCCTTGGCGTTTCCATCGTCTCCACGCCGAAAGGCGTCATGTCGGACGCGGCCGCACGCACAGCCAATGTCGGCGGTGAAGTGCTCTGCACCGTGTTCTAAGGAGGGCAGGATGTCTCGGATTGGGAAGAAGCCCGTTGAACTGCCGAAGGGCGTGACTGCCACGGTGTCCGGTCAGACGGTTGAAGTGAAGGGCCCGAAGGGGACCCGTTCGTTCACCGCGACCGACGACGTGACCATCGCACTGGATGGCAATGCGGTCACCGTCACGCCGCGCGGCACCTCGAAGCGGGCCCGCCAGCAGTGGGGCATGACCCGCTCGATGGTTGAAAATCTGGCAACCGGCGTTTCGCAGGGTTTCAAGAAAGAGCTTGAGATCCAGGGCGTTGGTTACCGTGCCGCGATGCAGGGCAACGTTCTGAAACTGTCGCTGGGCTATAGCCACGAAGTGAACTTCGAGGTTCCGGCCGGTGTGACCGTTTCGGCACCGAAGCAGACCGAAATCGTTGTGGAAGGGATCGACCAGCAGCTTGTTGGCCAGGTCGCCGCGAACATCCGCGATTGGAAGCGTCCCGAGCCCTACAAGGGCAAAGGGATCCGCTACAAGGGCGAGTTCGTCTTCCGCAAGGAAGGCAAGAAGAAGTAAGGGGCGCAAAAATGGCGAACAACAAACGAGAGCTGTTCCTCAAGCGCCGCCTGCGCGTACGGAACAAACTGCGGGCGATGGCCAATGGCCGTCTGCGCCTGTCGGTTCACCGGTCTTCGAAGAATATCAGCGTGCAGCTGATCGACGACGTCAAGGGCGTGACCCTTGCCGCGGCCTCGACCCTCGAAAAGGATCTTGGCGTCGTGGGCAAGAACAACGTCGAAGCGGCGGCGAAGGTGGGCGCGGCAATTGCCGAGCGTGCCAAGAAGGCCGGCATCGAAGAGTGCTACTTTGACCGTGGCGGTTTCCTCTTTCATGGGAAGATCAAGGCTTTGGCCGATGCTGCCCGTGAAGGCGGCCTGAAGTTCTAAGGAGACGAACATGGCAGAACGTGAACAACGCCGGGATCGTCGCGAGGACCGTCGCGAACGTGAGGAAACCCCGGAATTCGCCGATCGTCTCGTGGCGATCAACCGCGTGTCGAAAACCGTGAAGGGCGGCAAACGCTTTGGCTTTGCGGCGCTTGTGGTTGTCGGCGACCAGCGCGGGCGTGTGGGCTTCGGCAAGGGCAAGGCGAAAGAAGTGCCCGAGGCGATCCGCAAGGCGACCGAACAGGCAAAGCGTAGCCTGGTGCGTGTACCGCTGCGCGATGGCCGCACGCTGCATCACGACATCGAGGGCCGTCATGGCGCTGGCAAGGTCGTGATGCGGACCGCGGTTCCCGGGACCGGGATCATCGCCGGTGGTCCGATGCGCGCTGTGTTCGAGATGCTGGGCGTTCAGGATGTCGTGGCGAAATCGCTCGGCTCGCAGAACCCCTACAACATGATCCGCGCCACCATCGATGGTCTGAAAAAGGAAGCCAGCCCCCGCAACGTCGCGCAGCGCCGCGGCAAGAAGGTGGCCGACATCCTGGGCAAGACCGCCGAAACGGCAGAAGCGTAAGGAGCTGTGGGCATGGCCAAGAAAACCATCGTCGTGAAGCAGATCGCTTCGCCCGCGCGCCGTCCCGCGGTGCAGGCCGCGACCCTGAAGGGTCTGGGTCTGGGCAAGATCAACCGCACCCGCGAGCTGGAGGATACGCCTTCGGTGCGCGGCATGGTCAACAAGATCCCGCATCTTGTCGCCATCGTGGAAGAGCGCGGCTGATCGCGTTGAACAATGATGGGGCGCGCGGGCTTGATCCGCGCGCCCTTTCCTTTTATTAGGCGCGGGTGGAATGCCATCGCGCGTTTCGAAACCAAGAAGAAATGCCGTGTTTGCCCCCTCCGTCGCTGGTGGGGCAGTTCCGGCCAAGGAGTAAGCGACATGAAACTGCATGAACTACGCGACAACGAAGGCGCCGCCCGCAAGAAAAAGCGCGTTGCGCGCGGCCCGGGTTCGGGCAAGGGTAAGACCGCCGGTCGCGGTATCAAGGGTCAGAAATCCCGTTCGGGTGTGGCTATCGGTGGCTACGAAGGTGGTCAGATGCCGCTGTATCGCCGCCTGCCGAAGCGCGGCTTCACCAAGCCGAACGCCAAGTCTTTCGCGGTGATCAACCTGGGCCTGATCGAGAAATTCATTTCCGAAGGCAAGCTGGACGCGAAGGCCGAGATCAATGAGGACGCGCTGGTCGCCTCGGGTCTGGTGCGCCGCAAGCTGGATGGCGTGCGCGTTCTGGCGAAGGGCGAAATCACCTCGAAAGTCACGCTGAATGTGACCGGTGCGTCGAAGGCGGCGATCGAAGCCGTTGAGAAGGCCGGTGGCAAACTGACGGTGGCTGCTGCCGCAGCTGAATAAGCGGTTGTGGGCGGCTCTCGCGCCGCTTACATAGGCAGAAGTTTTCCAAGCGCCGCCGACCGGGAAACGGTTCGGCGGCGCTGACATGAAAGAGACAGGGCAAATGGCATCTGCTGCAGAGCAAATGGCGGCGAACCTCAGCTGGGGCGCCCTTGGCAAGGCGACCGAGCTTCGCCAGCGAATCTTCTTCACGATCGGCTTGCTGATCATCTACCGGCTGGGGACCTATATCCCGGTGCCGGGGATCGATGCCGCCGCGTTGCGGGAATTCATGGATGGCGCCGCGGCGGGGTTGGGGGGCATCCTGTCGATGTTCACCGGCGGCGCGCTTGGCCGGATGGGCATCTTCGCGCTTGGCATCATGCCCTATATCTCGGCCTCGATCATCGTTCAGCTGCTGACGGCGATGGTTCCCGCGCTGGAACAGCTGAAGAAGGAAGGCGAACAAGGCCGCAAGAAGATCAACCAGATCACGCGCTACGGCACCGTGGCGCTGGCGCTGTTCCAGGCCTGGGGACTTGCTGTCAGCCTTGAAGCCGGCGATCTGGCGCATGATCCCGGCCTGTTCTTCAAGATGTCTGTGGTGATCACGCTGGTCGGCGGCACGATGTTCCTGATGTGGCTGGGTGAACAGATCACCGCCCGCGGTATCGGCAACGGGATTTCGCTGATCATCTTCGTGGGTATCGTCGCCGAAATTCCCGCCGCGCTGGCGCAGTTCTTTGCGCAGGGCCGGGCCGGTGCGATTTCGACGCCGGTGATTCTGGGCGTGATTGTCATGGTTGTCGCGGTGATCGGGTTTGTCGTGTTCATGGAACGCGCGCTCCGCAAGATCCACATCCAATATCCGCGCCGCCAGGTCGGGATGAAGATCTATGACGGCGGGTCAAGCCATCTGCCGATCAAGGTGAACCCCGCAGGCGTGATTCCGGCCATCTTTGCCTCATCGCTGCTGCTGCTGCCGACGACGATCTCGACCTTCTCGGGGGCGCAGACCGGGCCGGTGATGTCTACGATCCTGGCCTATTTCGGGCCGGGGCAGCCGCTTTACCTGTTGTTCTTCACGGCGATGATCGTGTTCTTCGCCTATTTCTACACGGCGAACGTGTCGTTCAAGTCCGATGAGGTTGCGGACAACCTCAAGAATCAGGGCGGGTTCATTCCGGGTATCCGGCCCGGCAAGAAGACCGAGGATTACCTTGATTATGTCGTTGCCCGTATTCTGGTTCTGGGGTCGGCCTATCTTGCCGCCGTCTGTCTGCTGCCCGAAATCCTGCGCGCGCAGCTGGCGATTCCGTTCTATTTCGGCGGCACGTCGGTGTTGATCGTGGTGTCGGTGACGATGGACACGATCAACCAGGTGCAATCGCATCTGCTGGCGCATCAATACGAAGGGCTGATCGAGAAATCGCAACTTCGCGGCAAGAAGAAGTCGGGGGCAAAGAAAGCCCCGGCGCGTCGCTGATTCCGAAGGAAAGGGTCGTCGATGACCAACATCATTCTTCTGGGGCCGCCCGGCGCCGGCAAGGGCACGCAGGCGCGCAAACTGGTGGAAGAACGGGGAATGACCCAACTGTCCACCGGCGACATGCTGCGCGAGGCGATGGCCGCAGGAACCGAGATGGGCAAGCGCGTCGCCGATGTCATGAGCCGGGGGGAGCTTGTGACCGATGACATCGTGATCGGTCTGATCGAAGAAAAGATGGCTGGCGCCGATGGGGCCGGGTTCATCTTCGATGGCTTTCCCCGGACGCTGCCGCAGGCGGACGCCCTTGGGAAGCTTCTGGTGCGCAAGGGGCAAAAGCTGGATGCCGTGATCGAGATGCGGGTGGATGATGCGGCGCTTGTCGCGCGGATCACCGGCCGCTTCACCTGCGGCAATTGCGGTGAGGTGTATCACGATGTCACCAAGCCCACCGCCAGGCCCGGCGTCTGTGATTGCTGTGGGTCCACCGATCTGAAACGGCGGGCCGATGACAATGAAGACAGCCTGAAGCAGCGGTTGATGGAATATTACAAGAAGACCTCGCCGCTGATCGGTTATTACTATGCCTTGGGTGACCTTTTCACGATCGACGGCCTGGCCGAGATCGATGAGGTCGCGGGGGAGATTTCGCGAATCCTGGATCAGGGCGACGCGTAAGCCGGGATGGTATTGACCTTGGGGGGAAATCCCTCTAGGTCACGGCGTCTCGGAAGAGAATCGTGTTGGATCACGGGTTTTCCCGCCCGCCCGCACGATGAGCGGCCCGAAGCCATGCTGTCGGGCCTTCTGTTGTGAAAAAAGGTTCTGGGGTTACGGAACCGCAACGAAAAGGAACATACGCGTGGCACGTATTGCTGGCGTCAACATCCCGACGGGGAAACGCGTCCCCATCGCCCTGACCTACATCACCGGGATCGGGTCCCACATCGCTGAACAAATCTGCGAGGCCGTGGGCATCGACCGTACCCGTCGCGTGAATGAGCTTTCGGATGCCGAAGTGCTTGCGATCCGCGAACATATCGACGCCAACTACACCGTCGAAGGCGACCTGCGCCGTGAAACGCAGATGAACATCAAGCGCCTGATGGACCTTGGCTGCTACCGTGGCCTGCGTCACCGTCGCAACCTGCCCGTCCGCGGTCAGCGGACCCACACCAACGCCCGCACCCGCAAGGGCCCGGCGAAGCCGATCGCCGGCAAGAAGAAGTAAGGGGAGGGTTGAGATATGGCTCGTGACAAGACCCGCATGAAGCGTAAGGAACGCAAGAATATCGCCGCCGGCGTCGTTCATGTGAACTCTTCCTTCAACAACACCAAGATCCTGATTTCGGACGTTCAGGGCAACGCCATTTCCTGGTCGTCCTCGGGCACCATGGGCTTCAAGGGTTCGCGCAAGTCGACCCCTTATGCCGCGCAGATGGCGGCCGAGGATGCTGCCCGCAAGGCGCAGGAACACGGCATGAAGACCGTCGAGGTTGAGGTTCAGGGCCCCGGTTCGGGCCGCGAAAGCGCGCTGCGCGCGCTGGCGGCTGTCGGGCTCAGCATCACCTCGATCCGTGACGTGACGCCGATCGCCCACAACGGCTGCCGGCCGCCCAAGCGCCGCCGCGTCTGACAAACCGTTTCAACCCCGGGCCGCGCCCTTCGCGCGGCCCGGGGTCTATTGGCATTTTTCCCTCGGGCGTCCCCGGCTTACGGACATGGGCTTGGGACAAGAATGGAGGCGAACGCATGATCCACAAGAATTGGTCCGAACTGATCAAGCCGGCGCAGCTTGACGTCAAGCCGGGCGCAGACGCGCACCGCCAGGCCACCGTCGTCGCCGAACCGCTGGAACGCGGTTTTGGTCTGACGCTGGGCAACGCGCTGCGCCGCGTGCTGATGAGCTCGCTGCAAGGCGCGGCCATCACCTCGGTGCAGATCGACAACGTGCTGCATGAATTTTCAAGCGTCGCCGGCGTGCGTGAGGATGTCACCGACATCGTCCTGAACCTCAAGGGCGTTGCGCTGAAAATGGAAGTCGAAGGGCCCAAGCGGCTGTCGATCTCGGCCAAGGGGCCGGGCGTTGTCACGGCGGGCGACATCTCCGAATCGAACGGGATCGAGGTTCTGAACAAGGACCATGTGATCTGTCACCTGGACGAAGGCGCCGATTTCTTCTGTGAACTGACGGTCAACACCGGCAAGGGCTATGTCGCCGCCGACAAGAACCGCCCCGAAGATGCGCCAATCGGCCTGATTCCGATCGATGCGATCTATTCGCCGGTGAAAAAGGTCAGCTACGAAGTGCAGCCCACCCGCGAAGGCCAGGTGCTGGACTATGACAAGCTGACGATGAAGGTGGAAACCGACGGCAGCCTGACGCCCGAGGATGCCGTGGCTTATGCCGCGCGTATCCTGCAGGACCAGTTGTCGATCTTCGTCAACTTCGATGAGCCTGAAGCCGCCGGCAAGGGCGAGGCCGAAGAGGGGCTGGAGTTCAATCCGCTGCTGCTCAAGAAGGTTGATGAGCTTGAACTGTCGGTCCGTTCGGCCAACTGCCTCAAGAACGACAACATCGTCTATATCGGTGACCTCATCCAGAAGACCGAGGCCGAGATGCTGCGCACGCCGAACTTCGGCCGCAAGTCGCTCAACGAGATCAAGGAAGTGCTCTCGGGCATGGGGCTGCACCTTGGCATGGAAGTCGAGGATTGGCCGCCAGAGAACATCGAAGATCTGGCCAAGCGTTTCGAAGACCAGTTCTGATTGACAATTCCGGGGGCGGTCGGTTAGACGGCCCCCGAAATGCCCGGAATGCCGGGGAACCCTGGGCATGGTGCCCCAACGACGCAGGCCCAACGCAGGCCCGCAACACAAAGCAAAACGCGACTAGGAGATTCCCATGCGTCACGCTCGCGGTTACCGCCGTCTGAACCGTACCCACGAACACCGCAAGGCGCTGTTCGCCAACATGTCTGGCTCGCTCATCGAGCATGAGCAGATCAAGACCACCCTGCCCAAGGCCAAGGAACTGCGCCCGATCATCGAAAAGCTGATCACGCTTGCCAAGCGCGGCGACCTGCATGCCCGCCGCCAGGCAGCAGCCCAGCTGAAGCAGGATCAGTATGTGGCCAAGCTGTTCGAAATTCTCGGTCCGCGCTACAAGGAACGCCAGGGCGGCTACGTTCGCATCCTGAAGGCCGGCTTCCGCTATGGCGACATGGCCCCGATGGCGATCATCGAATTCGTCGATCGTGACCGTGATGCCAAGGGTGCCGCCGACAAGGCCCGCCTTGAGGCCGAAGCTGCCGCCGAATAATCCCGGCGACTTCAGGTGCCTTGGAAACCCGCCCTTAGGGCGGGTTTTTTCTTTGGACCCGGGCAGGAAGCTGCCCTAGCGTCAGCCAAATCTTTCAGATTGACGGGTTTCATGCGAACCTGTCTAAAAAGATATGTCCATTCAAAGCAGAATCGATTTGAAGCTGAAGGAACTGGCCCAACTCGCACCGCGCGGGTATTCCGTAGGGCTTCACATCCGTTTCACAGCACCCTTGATGATGTTCCAGACCTATGACCGGGCCTGGCTCGACCATTATACCGAAAATGGCTATGTTCTGCGTGATCCGATGGTGGCCTGGGGTTTTTCCAGCACGGGCGCCTGCCGCTGGGACAATTCCGCCCTGCCGGACCCGTTCCATCTGTTCCGCGAGGCACGGAAATACGGTCTGTATTATGGCGTCACGATTTCCTGCGGGCCGATCCGGTCGCGCACGATCGCAAGCTTTGCGCATGGCGAACGGAATTTTACCGATGCCGAGATCGAACGCCTGTCCGCGATCGTGTGGGAATTGCACACCATGACCGAACCGCCGGATGAACTTACGCCCGCACAGGTCGAGGCGTTGAAATGTATCGCGGGGGGCGACCGCCACGCGGCGGCGGCGGCGAAGCTGGGCATCTCCGAAAGTGCGCTGAAGGCGCGGCTGATTTCGGCCCGCGAACGGCTGATGGCGCGCACGACGGCAGAAGCGATCCAGCGCGCCAAGGATTACAGGCTGCTCTGAAACCCGGTTCCCTCCGCCAGGATTGACTTGACCACCAACCCTGCAGGAGGCTGACATGCAGACCACTACCCTTGCTTTCGACAACATTCACAACCACGGGGAGCTTTTCGCAAACATGCTTCGCGCGCGGCGCGAGCTGTTTATCGTTCACAACAAATGGAACCTGCCCGAGGCCCTGGGCATGGAATATGATCAATACGATACGCCGGCCAGCCGCTGGGTCGTGGTGCACGATGAATTCGGGCGCGTTCTGGCCGGAAACCGGTTGACGCCCACCACCACGAAATGCGGGATCTATACCTACATGATTCGTGACGCGCAGCGCGGCCTGCTGGAGACGATTCCGTCGAACCTTCTTTATGACGAAGCGCCGGTTGCCGAACATGTCTGGGAAAGCTCGCGTCTGTTCGTGGCCCATGATGTTCCCGCCGCGTTGCGCCGCCGGGTTCACGCCAAGCTGGTGATGGAACTGGGAAATGCCGCGCGCCGCCTGGGGGCAACCTCATGCCTGACGCTGCTGAATGCCAACTGGCCGCGTTGGGCCGGGCGCGTGGGGGTTCACATGACCGCAATGGGGCCGGTCATGAACATCGACGGCATTGACAATCAAGTTGTGTCCATGGACTTTTCCCAGAACCTGCATTGAGGACAAGCGCCTTTGGCGCCACCGGTTTTTCGGTGGCGCCAAAGGTATTTGCTCAATTCAAGGTTGACGCGTCCAGAAGCAAACAGTCTAAAAGTATAATGATGGTGAGCAAAGAGATCGGCGCGCTCCTGGAGGAGTTGGATGCGATGGCGCCCTGCGGCTATTCCGCAGGGCTGCATATCCGTTTTGCCACACCGCTTCTGTTCCAGAGCTCTTATCCACAGGCCTGGCAGAAGCACTACAGCGACAACGCCTATTATCTGCGCGATCCGGTGGTGTTCTGGGGGATCGGCATCGCGGGCACCACCCGCTGGAGCGCGATCCCCATGCCCGACCCCTTCAGTGTGATGAAGCAGGCGGCGGGGTTCGGTTTGAAATACGGGGCCACCTGTTCCTATGGGCCGATCACGTCGCGTTCGATCGTCGGCATCGCCCGGTCCGACCGCGAATTCACGGATGAGGAACTGGAAAAGCTGACGGATATCACTGTGCGGCTGCATATCGCGGCCAAGCCGCCGTCCGAACTGACGGAGGCGCAGATCGAGGCTTTGAAATGTATTGCGAACGGGGATCGTCACACCGCTGCCGCCGCCAAGCTTGGGATTTCTGAAAGTGCTTTCAAGGCTAGATTGAAGTCTGCCCGCATCCGCCTGGAAGCGCGCACCACGTCCGAAGCGGTGCGGAAGGCGCGGGAATACCGGATGCTTTAGCGGTGTGGCGCCTCGTCTGAACGGTTTTCAACCCCCAGAAGGAGGCACTACGATGGAAGTCACAACCCTTTCCTACACCAATCTTCACAACCACGGCGAGCTGTTCGCGAACATGTTTCGCGCGCGTCACCGTACCTTTATCCAGCAGGCGAAATGGGACCTGCCCGAAGCTGACGGGATGGAGTTCGATCAGTATGACACCCCTGCAAGCCGCTGGGTTGCGGTGCATGACCGGGGCGAGGTTCTGGCCGGCGTGCGCCTGACGCCCACCACACACCGCTGCGGGATCTATTCCTACATGATCCGCGATGCGCAACGCGGGCTTCTGGCGTCGATCCCCTCGAACCTGCTGTTTGATGAGGCCCCGGTTGCGCCCCATGTCTGGGAAAGTTCACGGGTCTTCGTGTCCGACAATGTGCCCGCAAACATGCGGCTGCGGGTGCAGATGCAGCTGATCCATGAAATGGTGATCTCGGCGCGCAGCTTTGGCGCCAGCATGGTGCTGGGGCTGATCCCGGAACATTCGCCGCGGCTGGCCCGGCGCGTGGGGCTGGATTGCGTGGCGGCCGGGCCGGTGCTGGACATCGACGGTTCACGCAGCATCTGCGTCAACATCAACATGGCCACCAAGATGCATTGACGCGGGGGGCTTCCCCGGCGGGGGCGGCGGGGGTAGGAAGGGGCATGCCGGATCTGTTCGACACCCCCGCGGCCGCGCCGCACCCCGAGGCACCGCGCCCCCTGGCGGATCGTATCCGCCCGCAACGCCTGTCCGAGGTGATTGGGCAGGCGCATGTCCTTGGCCCGGAAGGCCCGCTGGGCGCGATGCTGGCCGCCGGTTCGCTGTCGTCGTTGATCCTGTGGGGGCCGCCGGGCGTGGGTAAAACCACGATCGCCCGGCTTCTGGCGCAGGAAAGCGACCGCGCCTTCGTGCAGATCAGCGCAATCTTTACCGGCGTGCCGGACCTGCGCAAGGTCTTTGACGCAGCCCGCCTGCGCCATGCGCAAGGCCGCGGCACGTTGCTGTTCGTGGATGAAATCCATCGTTTCAACAAGGCCCAGCAGGACAGCTTTCTGCCGCATATGGAGGATGGCACCATCCTTCTGGTCGGGGCGACCACCGAAAACCCCAGCTTTGAGCTGAACGCCGCGCTATTGTCGCGCGCGCAGGTGATCGTGCTGGAACGGCTGACACTGGCCGATCTGGAACGGCTGGCGCAGCGGGCCGAACAGGCGCTTGGCCGGGCGCTGCCGTTGCAAGCCCCCGCGCGCGAGGCATTGCTGGAAATGGCCGATGGCGATGGCCGCGCGCTTTTGAACCTGATCGAACAGGTCATGGCGTGGAAACTGACCGCGCCCCTGACGACCGGGGCGCTGGGCCAGCGTCTGATGCGCCGTGCCGCGAAATACGACAAGTCGGGTGATGAACATTACAACCTGATTTCAGCCCTGCACAAATCGGTGCGCGGATCGGACCCCGATGCCGCGCTGTATTGGTTCGCCCGGATGCTGGAAGGGGGCGAGGATCCGCGCTTTCTGGCGCGTCGCCTGACCCGGATGGCGGTCGAGGACATCGGCCTTGCCGATCCGCAGGCGCAGACCCAATGCCTGCACGCCTGGGAAACCTATGAACGGCTTGGCAGCCCCGAGGGCGAACTGGCCCTGGCGCAAGCGGTGATCTATCTTGCGCTCGCCCCCAAATCGAACGCGGGCTACATCGCCTACAAGGCCGCGCGGGCCGAAGCGCGCCGCACCGGTTCGGAACCGCCGCCCAAGCATATCCTGAACGCGCCTACAAAGCTGATGGCAGAACAGGGCTATGGCGAAGGTTATGCCTATGATCACGATGCCGAAGACGGCTTTTCGGGGCAGAACTATTTTCCCGAAACGATGCGCCGCCCGGTGCTGTATCAGCCTGTCGAACGCGGATTTGAGCGCGAGTTGAAAAAGCGCGTCGAATGGTTCGCACGCTTGCGTGACAAGCGCGGCGGTTGACTTTGCCGGCATGGCGGGCAAGAGAGGCGCGATGATCCAGACCCTTTTGTCCGTGGCCCTTGGTGGCGCTTTGGGCGCCAGCGCGCGCTATCTTGTGAACATCTCCGCACCGCGGGTGCTGGGGCAGGGGTTTCCCTACGCCACGATGGTTGTGAACGTGCTGGGCTCGGCGCTGATGGGGGGGCTGGTGGTGGTGTTGGCGCAAAAGGCGGGCACGCGGTTCGCGCCTTTCCTGCTGACGGGCGTTCTGGGGGGCTTTACGACCTTTTCAGCCTTTTCGCTGGATGCGGTCAGCCTGTGGGAACGGGGCGCGGGCGGTCTGGCCGCGGCCTATGTCGCGGGGTCGGTGATCTTGTCGCTGGCCGCGCTTTTCGCCGGCATGGCGCTGGCACGGGGGTGGTTTGCATGAGCGGCGTTCAGATCCTGACAGTGACCGAGGCCGAGGGCGAACAGCGCCTTGACCGCTGGTTGAAGCGGCGCTTTCCGCAGGTAACCCAAGGGGCGGTGGAAAAGATGTGCCGCACGGGCCAGCTGCGCGTGGATGGCGGGCGGGTCAAGGCTTCGACCCGTGTCGCGCCGGGGCAGGAAGTGCGCGTGCCGCCGCTGCCCAAGGCCGATCCTGCACCCGGCCCCGGCAACGGTGCTGCCGCGCCCCGCACACCCGGCATAAGCGCCGCGGATGAAAAGATGATCCAGGCCTGCGTGTTGTGGAAGGATGAACATATCATCGCCCTGAACAAGCCGCCGGGCCTGCCGTCACAGGGCGGTTCGGGGCAGGGGGACCGGCATGTGGACGGGCTGACTGCCGCGTTGATGTTCGGCTACAAGGAACGTCCCAAGCTGGTGCACCGGCTGGACAAGGATACCTCGGGCGTGCTGCTTTTGGCGCGGACCGATCGGGTCGCGCGCGCGCTGTCCGAGGCGTTCCGGCTGAAAACCACGCGCAAGATCTATTGGGCCGCGGTGGCCGGTGTGCCGAACCCCAAAATGGGCACGGTGCGCTTTGGCCTGGTGAAGGCCCCGGGGCATGGGCGCGGCGGCGAGGGCGAAAAGATGATCTGCATCCACCCCGCCAGGATCGACCAGACCGAGGGCGCCAAGCGCGCCACCACCGATTATGCCGTGCTGGATGCGCTGGGTACGCGGGTCGCCTGGGTGGCGCTGGTGCCGATCACCGGGCGCACGCATCAGCTGCGCGCACATATGGCCGAACTGGGCCATCCGATTGTGGGCGATGGAAAATACGGCGGATCAGGGCAGGAAAACCTGGGCGATGGCTGGGGCGCGCAACTGGGCGGGGAAATCAGCCGCAAGCTGCATCTGCATGCCCGCTCGATCAGCTTTGACCACCCGATCACGAAAAAGCGCATCACCCTGATCGCACCCCTGCCGGACCACATGGCGCGCACCTGGAAAACGCTGGGCTGGTCCGCCGCCGATGTGCCCGCCGACCCTTTCGAGGATCTTTGATGAAGCTGTTTGTTTTTGACGTTGATGGCACCATTTCGGACAGCCAGGCGCATATCCTGCATGCGATGACGCTGGGGTTCGAAGCCGTTGGCCTGCCCGCGCCAAACCGTGAGGCGGTGCTGTCCATCGTCGGGCTGTCGCTGCCCGTGGCCGTGGCCGAACTGGCCCCCGGCCTGCCGGTGGCGGATCAGGACCGCATCGTCGAGGGCTACAAGCAAAGCTATTTCACCAGCCGTGCCGCCCAGCCGGCGCCGCTTTATCCCGGCGCGCGCGATCTGCTTGTGCGGCTGGCCGGGCGCGGTGATGTGTTGCTGGGGGTGGCGACAGGCAAATCCCGGCGGGGACTGGACGCGCTGATCAGGGCCCACGCGCTGGAGGGTGTCTTTGATACGCTGCAGGTGGCCGATGACCACCCGTCGAAGCCGCATCCCGAAATGTTGATGGCGGCGCTTGCCGAAACCGGGGTGGGCGCGCGCGATGCGGTGATGATCGGTGATACCAGTTTCGACATTGAAATGGGCCGTGCCGCAGGCACCGGCACCATTGGCGTACGCTGGGGCTATCACCCCGTGGATCGGTTGCTGGCTGCTGGCGCGGACCGCATCGTGGACACGTTCGAGGCGCTGGAAGGCGCACTGGATGCGATGCTTGAGGTGCTGGCATGAGCGGCTGGCGCGCCAAACGGTTCTGGAAGGCGGCCTCGGTCGAAGGGGGCGGGGATGGTTTTGCCGTGCAGTTGGATGGCCGGCCGTTGCGCACACCGGCCAAGGCCGCACTGGTGGTGCCGACGCGTGCCATGGCCACGGCGATCGCCGTCGAATGGGATGCCCAGGGCGATGATGTCGATCCGCGCACCATGCCCGTTACCCGCAGCGCGAATGCCGCGATTGACAAGGTCCGTCCGCAACATGCCGAGGTCGCAGCCCTGATTGCGGATTATGGCGGCACCGATCTTTTGTGCTACCGCGCCGATGCACCGCCCGCGTTGATCGCGCGTCAGGCGGCGGCCTGGGATCCGCTGCTGGATTGGGCCGCCGGGGCGCTGGGCGCGCGTCTGGTGGTGACGCAGGGCGTGATCCCGGTGGCGCAGCCGGGGGCGGCGCTGGACGCGTTGATGGATCAGGTCACGGCGCTGAGCGCATTCGAACTGGCGGCGCTGCACGATCTGGTGTCGATCACCGGTTCGCTGGTGCTGGGGCTTGCGGTGGCCCGTGGGCGGATATCGGGGCAGGAGGCCTGGGATATCGCCCGAATCGACGAAACCTGGCAGATCGAACAATGGGGCGCCGATGAGGAAGCCGCTGAAGAGGCCGCGTTGAAGCGCGCGGCGCTGCTGGACGCGGAACGATTCTGGCATCTGGCCCGGGGTTGACGTAACAAAGTTTCGTGTCGTCCGCCCTTCATGCAAAACACGGGGTCCCGACCTGTGTTGACGCCGCGCAACCTGTTAGCGCCTGAAAGTTCACTTGACGCGGACTTTCCAAATGTCCCAAAGTTTCACCATTGGGGGTCAACCTCACAACACCGTCGGCCGGATGGGCCGACAGAACCACCCGTCAGGGGTGGCAACTCAGGAAGAGGTAAACATGAAAACATCGGTATTCCTCGGCACGCTGACCGCAGCCGGTCTGGCGGCCGGCATCGCATCCGCGGCCACGCTTGATGACGTGAAGGCGCGGGGCGAATTGAACTGTGGCGTGAACACCGGGCTTGTCGGCTTTGCCGCGCCGGATGCGAATGGCAACTGGTCGGGCTTTGATGTCGCGGTCTGCAAGGCGGTGGCCGCTGCCGTTCTGGGCGATGCGTCCAAGGTGAAATATGTGCCGACCACCGGGCAGACGCGCTTTACCGCGCTGGCCTCGGGCGAGGTTGACATGCTGGCGCGCAATTCCACCTGGACCTTCTCGCGCGACACCGACCTGAAGCTGGATTTCATCGGGGTCAACTATTACGACGGCCAGGGCTTCATGGTCCGCAAGGATCTGGGCGTGTCCTCGGCCAAGGAACTGGACGGCGCCTCGATCTGCATCCAGACCGGAACCACGACGGAACTGAACCTGGCCGACTATTTCAAGGCCAACAACATGAGCTATCAGCCCATCGCGATCGATTCCAACGCCGAGGGCGAACAACAGTATATCGCGGGCGCCTGTGACGCCTACACCACCGATGCATCGGGGCTGGCAGCGACGCGGGCGGCCTTTGCCGACCCGGACAACCACATCATCCTGCCCGAGATCATCTCGAAAGAGCCGCTTGGGCCGGCAGTGCGGCATGGCGACAGCGAATGGGGCGACATCGTGCGCTGGACGCTGAACGCGCTGATCGCGGCTGAAGAATACGGCGTGACCTCGGCCAATATCGAGGAACTGTCCAAGGGCACCCAGAACCCCGAAATCAACCGCCTGCTGGGCGTCGAGGGCGATCTGGGCAAGATGATCGGGCTGGATAACGACTGGGCCAAGCGCGCGATCCTGGCCGGCGGCAACTATGGCGAGATTTATGCCGCGACCATCGGCGAATCCACCCCGATCGGTCTGGCCCGCGGTCTGAACGCGCAATGGACCCAGGGCGGGCTGCTTTACGCGCCGCCGTTCCGCTAAGCGCATGAACCGGGCGCGCGGCATTGCCTGCGCGCCCGAAACCGACAAGCCCCGAAGGGGCACCCCGAAGCGCAGGGCGCAAGTGCCCGAACGATACGGCCTAAGCCGAAGGCGCCCGGGATCAGGGGATGTAGAATGACGATCGCTTCCGAGCCGCCGAAAGCGGGCTTTCGGCTCAGCCAGCTTGTCTATGACACACGCTACAGATCACTGACCATTCAGGTCATCGTCTTCATGTTGTTCATGGCAGGCGCTGCCTGGCTGGTGGACAATACGGTGCGCAATCTTCAGGTGCTGGGCAAGGATTTCAACTTCGGCTTCCTGTCGAACCGTGCGGGTTATGACATCGGGCAGATGCTGATACCCTATACCAATGACAGCACGCATGGGCGCGCGCTGCTGGTGGGGCTGACCAACACGCTGTGGATTTCGTTTCTGGGCTGCATCGCGGCCACGGTCATCGGGGTTTTCGTGGGGGTGCTGCGGCTGTCGCGCAACTGGCTGATCGCGCGGTTGATGACGGTCTATGTGGAAACCTTCCGCAATGTGCCGCTGCTGTTGTGGATTCTGGTGATCCTGGCGATCTTTACCGAAACCATGCCGGCGCCGAATGCCTACAGGGTCGCCCCCGATACCGGCGTGGCCGGGCAAGAGATGCTGTTTGGCATGATCGCGCCGACCAACCGCTACACCGCGATCCCGGCTGTGGAATTCACCAATTCACTGGGCGCGATCGCCACGCCGCTGGCGCCGGTGTCGATTGATTTCCTGCTGATCGTCGCGGTTCTGATCGGATCGGTGCTGGTCAACCGCAGGCTTCTGGCCCGCGCCCGCCGCATTCAGGAAGCCACCGGCGTGCGGCCCGTGACCTGGTGGCAATCGCTTCTGGTGCTGGTCGTGCCGGCCGCGACGGTTCTGGTCGCGCTGGGCTTCCGGCTTGGTGTGCCGGAATTGCGCGGGTTCAACTTTGTCGGCGGCACGAATGTGTCCAATTCCTTTGTTGTGCTTTGGTTGGCGCTGTCGCTTTACACCGGCGCCTTCATCGCGGAAATCGTGCGGGCGGGCATCATGGCGATTTCGCGCGGCCAGACCGAGGCGGCCTTTGCCCTGGGGCTGCGCCCGCGCCGTACCATGAGCCTGGTGATCTTGCCGCAGGCGTTGCGGGTGATCGTGCCGCCGCTGATCTCGCAATTCCTGAACCTGACCAAGAATTCCTCGCTGGCCATCGCGGTGGGCTACATGGACCTGCGCGGTACGCTGGGGGGGATCACGCTGAACCAAACGGGGCGCGAGCTGGAGGCGATCTTGCTGATGATGCTGATCTATCTGGCGATCTCGCTGACGATTTCGGGGGTGATGAATGTCTACAACGCCCGCGTGAAGCTGAAGGAGCGGTGAGATGAGCGAGACCCACGCCCAGACCGTCGCCTATGTCCGCGACACGATGCTGCCCGAACAGCCCCCGCCCGCGTCCCAGGCCGGGGTGATCCGGTGGCTGCGGGAAAACCTGTTCTCGGGTCCGCTGAATACGGTGCTGACGCTGGCGGGCGTTGCCGTCATCTACTGGCTGGTCAGCCATTATTACGGCTGGTTCGCCCGATCCGTCTGGACTGCCGGGTCGCTGGCTGAATGCCGCCAGATCATTGCCGCCACCTGGGGCGAGGGGCTTTCGGGCGCCTGCTGGGCGGTGATCCGTGAACGCTGGCATCAGTATCTGTTCGGCTTCTACCCGCCTGAACTGTATTGGCGCCCGGTGCTTGTCTTCGTACTGTTGTTCGTGGCGCTGGCCCCGGTGTTGTTTTCTGCCTTTCCACGCAGGATGCTGCTGTTTTCTGCGATCTACCCGGTGCTGGCGATCTGGCTTTTGTGGGGCGGGTCGCTCTGGCCCGAGGTGATGATCGTGCTGGGGGTCGTGTTGGGCTATCTGGCCCTGCGTCTGCTGGAACCGCGCATGCCGGGCTTTGCCATCTTTGGCGCCATCGGCGTGGCGCTGGCGTTCTGGGCCTGGGGGGCGGGACCGCTGGCCGATGCGCTGCGCGCGCTGGCGCCGGTGTCGCTGACGCCGGTGGCGTCGGATCGGTTCGGCGGGTTCCTTCTGGCGGTGACGCTGGGGGTGGGGGGCATCGTGATGTCGTTGCCGCTGGGCATCATGCTGGCACTGGGGCGGCAATCAGACATGTTCCTGGTCAAAACCTTGTCGGTCTGCTTCATCGAGTTCATCCGGGGGGTGCCGCTGATCACGCTGCTGTTCGTGGCATCCTTGTTGCTGAATTATTTCCTGCCGCCGGGCACCAATTTCGACATCATCCTGCGGGTGATGATCCTGGTGACGCTGTTCGCCGCCGCCTATATCGCCGAGGTGGTGCGCGGCGGTCTGGCCGCCCTGCCGCGCGGCCAGTATGAGGCCGCGGATGCGCTGGGGCTGGATTACTGGAAGGCACAGCGGCTGATCATTCTGCCGCAGGCGCTCAAGATCTCGATCCCGGGCATCGTGTCGACCTTCATCGGCATGTTCAAGGATACGACACTGGTGGTGTTCGTGGGCCTGTTCGACCCGCTGAAGGGTATTTCCGATTTCGTCCGCGCCGATTTTGCCTGGAAGGGGATCTACTGGGAACCCTACATCTTTGTCGGCGTCATCTTCTTCCTCTTCAACTTCAGCATGTCCCGATACTCGATGTATCTGGAAAACAGGCTGAAGCGCGATCATCGATAAGGAGTCCGCCATGACGGAACCGCAATTCGCCCGCGCCATCGACCGCAGCCAGATGACGGTCAGCGATGAGGTGGCGATCCAGATCACCAACATGAACAAATGGTACGGCACCTTCCATGTGCTGCGCGACATCAACCTGACGGTGAACCGCGGCGAACGGATCGTCATCGCAGGGCCGTCGGGGTCGGGCAAATCGACGCTGATCCGCTGCATCAACCGACTTGAGGAACATCAGGCCGGCCAGATCATCGTGGATGGAACCGAGCTGACCTCGGATCTGAAGAACATCGACAAGGTCCGGTCCGAGGTCGGGATGGTGTTTCAGCATTTCAACCTGTTTCCGCATCTGACGATCCTGGAAAACTGCACGCTGGCACCGATCTGGGTGCGCAAGGTGCCCAGGCGTGAGGCCGAGGAAACGGCGATGCATTTCCTGGAAAAGGTGAAGATCCCCGAACAGGCGCACAAATACCCCGGCCAGCTGTCGGGCGGCCAGCAGCAGCGCGTGGCGATTGCGCGGTCCTTGTGCATGAAGCCGCGGATCATGCTGTTTGACGAACCGACCAGCGCGCTGGACCCGGAAATGATCAAGGAAGTGCTCGACACCATGATCGAGCTGGCCGAGGAAGGCATGACGATGCTGTGCGTCACCCATGAGATGGGCTTTGCCCAGGCGGTGGCAAACCGTGTGATCTTTATGGACCAGGGCCAGATTGTCGAACAGAACGAGCCCAGGGAATTCTTCAACAACCCGAAATCCGAACGCACCAAGCTGTTCCTGAGCCAGATCCTGGGTCACTGACCCCGGGAACGAAAAAACCCGCGCCTTCCGGCGCGGGTTCCGTCGCTGAAGACCAGGCGGGTTATGCCTTGGGGCCAGCCTCCAGCGCATCTTCAAAGGTTCGCAGGCCGGTGCGCGGGGCCTGGACCAGAACCGCCATGTTGCCCGGCTTGTGCTGGTTGCGCAGCATCAGCATGTGCGCCTGGGGAATTTCCGCCCAGGGAAAGACTTCGGACATGCAGGGGTCGATGCGACGCTCGATCATCATGCGGTTGGCGGACGCGGCCTGTTTCAGGTGCGCAAAGTGCGACCCTTGCAGGCGTTTCTGGTGCATCCACATATAGCGCACGTCAAAGGTGCAGTTGAACCCGCTGGTGCCGGCGCAGATCACGACCATGCCGCCCTTCTTGCACACCAGCGCGGACACCGGGAAGGTCGCTTCGCCGGGGTGTTCAAAGACCATGTCCACCGACACGCCCTTGCCGGTGATGTCCCAGATCGCCTTGCCGAACTTGCGGGCCTCTTTCAGCCATTCGTTGTATTCGGGGCTGTTGACCCTGGGCAGCTGGCCCCAGCATTTGAATTCGTTGCGGTTGATGACGCCCTTGGCGCCCAGGCTCATGACAAAGTCGCGCTTGGTTTCGTCGGAAATCACGCCGATCGCATTCGCCCCCGCCGCATTGATCAGCTGGATCGCGAAGGATCCCAGCCCCCCGGACGCGCCCCAGACCAGCACGTTCTGGCCGGGCTTCAGGTCGTGGGGTTCATGGCCGAACAGCATCCGGTAGGCGGTGGCCAGCGTCAGCGTATAGCAGGCGCTTTCCTCCCAGGTCAGGTGCCTGGGCCGCGGCATCAGCTGCTGGGCCTGCACGCGGGTGAATTGCGCGAATGACCCGTCGGGGGTTTCATAGCCCCAGATCCGCTGCGTGGGCGAAAACATCGGATCGCCGCCGTTGCATTCCTCGTCGTCGCCATCGTCCTGATTGCAATGGATCACGACCTCATCGCCGACCTTCCAGCGTTTGACCTTGTCGCCCACCTTCCACACGATGCCCGAGGCGTCCGAGCCCGCGATGTGATAAGGCTGTTTGTGCCCGTCGAACGGGCTGATCGGCACACCAAGGCCCGCCCAGACGCCGTTATAATTGACGCCCGCGGCCATCACCAGAACCAGCACCTCATGGCTGTCGATTTCCCAGGTGTCGACGACTTCGACCTGAAAGGATGTGTCCGGCTCGCCGTGGCGGTCGCGGCGGATCGCCCAAGCGTACATCTTCTTGGGCACATGGCCCAGCGGCGGCATCTCGCCAATTTCGTAAAGGTCTTTTTCCGGCGCATCGTAGGGCGCGATTCCGGTGTTTTGGTCCAGTGCCATGGTCCAGTCTCCTTTGCAGTCGCCGCAGCGCAGAATCGGCGCTGGTCTGAGACCGAGATACTAACGGTCGCGCAATAATGCAATGGAGGAGGTTCTGGTTTTGTAATTTTATGACTTTGCGACCGCAGAAAACCGGGACATCGTCCCGGTTCCCGTCGTCAGCTGCAGATTATTCGAGAGTAAAGCTCTCGGTGGTGCAGGTATCGAGCCCTTCTTCGATCAGCTCGTCGCCATCCTCGAACACGATCCTCATGTCGAACATGCAATAGTCCGAGCCGTCGTTGAAATCGATCACGACCGAATCGCCGGGCGGCAGGACATCGACGCCCAGAATGTCTTCTTCCCAGTTCGTGGTGCCGGTGTTCGATCCGTAAAATTCCACGATCGTGTAGCCGGTGTTGTTGATCACCTCGACCCGGCGATCCTTGGCCGAAGCCGGCAGTGCAAATGTGACAGCCATTACCGCTGCGGTCAGGGCCGTCATCATACCAAAACGCATCTTTCACAGTCCTACAAAAAAACCCGGCACAGCGCCGGGCAGATTATTTTCCCTTGGGTGGCGTGCCAAGGCAAGAGCGGATCGGATGGGGCTGCCTGTGCCGCGGTGCAGCGAATTGACAGCGACACATTCTTTCACCTAAATGCCAGTCAACCGCAATATTGTTGCGATTTCAGGATTCGGAGGCCGCGATGACCGACACCAACATGCCTGCCAAGGAAAAGCCCTGGCTGTTCCGTACCTATGCCGGCCATTCCACCGCGGCCAAGTCGAACGAACTTTACCGGACGAACCTGTCCAAGGGGCAGACGGGACTGTCCGTGGCCTTCGACCTGCCGACCCAGACCGGCTATGACAGCGACCATGTCCTGGCGCGGGGCGAGGTCGGCAAGGTTGGCGTGCCGGTTTGCCATCTGGGCGATATGCGCACCCTGTTCCGCGATATTCCGCTGGAACAGATGAACACCTCGATGACGATCAACGCCACCGCGCCGTGGCTTTTGTCGCTGTATATCGCCGTGGCCGAGGAACAGGGCGCCGATGTGTCCCGGCTGCAGGGCACCGTGCAGAACGACATCATCAAGGAATATCTCTCGCGCGGGACCTATATTTGCCCGCCCAAACCCAGCCTGCGGATGATTACCGACGTGGCGGCCTTTACCGCGCAAAGCCTGCCGAAATGGAACCCGATGAACGTCTGTTCCTATCACCTGCAAGAGGCAGGGGCGACCCCGGAACAGGAACTGGCCTTCGCGCTGGCGACCGCCATTGCCGTGCTGGATGACCTGAAAACCAAGGTCGCCCCCGAGGGCTTTCCCGCGATGGTGGGCCGGATCAGCTTTTTCGTGAACGCCGGCATCCGCTTCGTCACCGAGATGTGCAAGATGCGCGCCTTCACCGAGCTGTGGGATGAAGTTTGCCGCGACCGCTATGGCATCGCTGAGGAAAAATACCGTCGTTTCCGCTATGGCGTACAGGTCAACAGCCTTGGCCTGACCGAACAGCAGCCGGAAAACAACGTCTACCGCATCCTGATCGAGATGCTGGCGGTGACCTTGTCCAGGAACGCCCGCGCCCGCGCCGTGCAGCTGCCCGCCTGGAACGAGGCGCTGGGCCTGCCGCGCCCCTGGGATCAGCAATGGTCGCTGCGGATGCAGCAGATCATGGCCTATGAAACCGACCTGCTGGAATATGGCGATCTGTTTGACGGCAATCCCGCCGTAACCGCCAGGGTCGAGGATCTGAAGCAGGGCGCGCGCCAGGAACTGGCAACGCTCGATTCCATGGGCGGCGCGATCGCGGCGATCGATTACATGAAATCGCGCCTGGTGGAATCGAATGCCGAGCGGATCAACCGGATCGAGGCGAATGAAACCATCGTCGTCGGCGTGAACCGCTGGACCGGGGGCGAAGCCTCGCCCCTGACCGCCGGCGATGGCGGGATCATGGTGGTGGATCCCGCCGTCGAGGCCGACCAGATCGACCGCCTGCGGGCCTGGCGCGAGACCCGCGACCAGCGGGCCGTCGAGGCCGCGCTGGCCGCGCTGCGCAAGGCCGCGCAGTCGGGCGCCAATATCATGCCGCCATCCATCGCTGCGGCCAGGGCGGGTGTGACCACAGGCGAATGGGCGGGCGTGATGCGTCAGGTCCATGGCGAATACCGCGGGCCCACCGGCGTCAGCCGCGCGCCGTCGAACAAGACCGAAGGGCTCGACGACATCCGCGCCGCGGTCGATACCGTCTCGGCCCGGTTGGGGCGGCGGCTCAAGTTCGTGGTCGGCAAGCCCGGGCTCGATGGCCATTCGAACGGCGCCGAACAGATCGCCTTCCGCGCGCGCGATTGCGGCATGGACATCACCTACGAAGGCATCCGCCTGACCCCTGAACAGATCGTGGCGCAGGCCCTGGATGATGAGGCTCATGTCGTCGGGCTGTCGATCCTGTCGGGCAGTCACCTGCCGCTGATTGAAGAGGTGATGGACCGGATGCGCTGCGCCGGGTTGGGGCATGTGCCGGTCGTCGTCGGCGGAATCATCCCTGATGAAGATGCAGCCAAGCTTCTGGGTTTTGGCGTTGCCCGCGTCTACACGCCCAAGGATTTTGAACTCAACCGCATCATGATGGATATCGTGGCGCTGGTCGACGCCGCGCCGCTTGCAGCCTGAACCGTCGGATCCGAGTATTTGAGCCAAGAAGAAGCCCCCTGTTCTTCTTGGCCCCAAATACTCCCGCCGGAGGCTTCCGCACGACCCATCGGCGCGGCGCCGCCTGCGGGCCCTTTCGCCCGTCACGGCCCGCCTGTAAGGTCACGCCATGACCACCGCCCTAACCTTTTCCGATGATCAGGCCGAAGCCTGGGACCGTGTTGCCGAGGCACTTTCGCAGGCCGGTGTCGACCTGCTGGAGGGGACACTTGGCCCGGATGTCGGCGGCAATCGTGTGCTGGCGGTGATCGGCAAGGCGGGGTCGGGCAAGACCATGCTGCTGGCCGCCCTGTTCAAGGCGCTTGAGGCTGCCGGGGTGGACATCGTTTCGGGTGATTTTGAAGGCCGAAAGCGCAAGGACCGCCGCACGCTTGCGATTCTTGCGCCGACGAACAAGGCCGCCTCGGTGCTGCGCGGGCGTGGCGTGCCGGCCACGACGATCCACCGCATTCTCTATACCCCGCTTTACGATCCCGAATACGAACGCATTGCCGAATGGCTTGCAGGGCAGGGCGAGCGGCCCAAGGTCGATCTGCTGGGCATTCAGGGCCTGACAGAAGAAGCGCTGGACCGGGCCCGCGCCTTTTATGAACAGGTCAAGTCGATCCCGGCCGCGCTGGCCTCGGCGGGGTTGCGCGGGTCGGATTTCATCCGTGGCTGGAAGCGGCGCGAAGACCCGCTTGACATCGGCTTCATCGACGAAGCCTCAATGCTGGATGAACGCCAGTTCGATGACCTGCGCGAGATTTTCTCGACGCTGATCCTGTTCGGCGATCCTGCGCAGCTGGCCCCGGTGAACCAGTCAGGGCAGATGATGTTCGAACGCCTGCCCGGGAAAAGCAAGCTGGTGCTGCATCGCATCCACCGCCAGGCCGAGGACAACCCGATCCTTGATCTGGCCCATGCCCTGGCCGATGAAAGCCTGACCTATGAGGCCTTTGAGCGGATGATCGAACAGGCCGCACGCCGCGATCCGCGCGTGATCTGGGCCGAACGGGTCGAAAGTGATCTGATGGCGCGCAGCCCCGTTCTGGTCTGGCGCAACGCGACCCGCATCCGGCTGATCCAGGCATTCCGCGCCGCCCATCATGCGCCCGCCGATCAGTTGCTGCCCGGCGAGCCCCTGATCTGCGACGGGATCGAACTGCCGGTGAAGCATCGCAAGAAGCGCATCGACCTTGAGGCCCGTGGCCTGATCAAGGGGGCGCAGGTGATCTATCTGGGGCCTGGCAAGAAGCCCGGGTTTTCGCGCCTGCATGTCATGGGCGGGGAAGATCCGCGTTTGTCGGCTGCCTCGATCATCAAGATCGAACTGCCCGATGAGGAAGAGCCCTTCATCCCCTATGCCGCGCGCATGGGTGCGGCCTTCCTGCATGGCGCGGCGGTGACCATTCACAAGGCGCAGGGGTCGCAATGGGAAAACGTGCAGGTCTTTGCCCCCGACATCTATGCCGCTTTCCGCGCCGGGCGCAGCGAGGCCGGCATCCCGCTGTGGAAGCGTCTGGCCTATGTGGCGATCACGCGGGCCGAACATCGCTTGTTCTGGGTCACCCGCGCGCGGTTGGCGCGGCCCTCGGCGCCGCTCTCGACGGACGATCTGTCGGGGGGGGCCGCGCCGCTTCGGCTGGAGGCCGGGGAAGACTGAACCTTCGGCTTTGCCAAAATATCCCCGCCGGAGGCTTCCCCGGAGGTCGCTTGCGCCCCGCTTCGGGCTGCGCTTAGGATGGCGCAACTTTGAAAGGCAGGCATCATGGCTTTTGGCAAGAATATCCGCACCTGGTTCGACGGCAACTGGCATGAAGGCGACATCCCTGTGATGCGTGCGGCGGATCATGGCATCTGGCAGGGATCTTCGGTCTTTGACGGGGCGCGGATGTTTGATGGCCTGGTGCCTGATCTTGCCGCCCATTGCGCCCGCGTGAACCGCTCGGCCGAGGCGCTGATGATCACCCCGACGGTGGACCTCGCGACGATGGTCGAGATCGCCCGCGAAGGCTTGCGCCGCTATGATAAAGGCGCGGCGGTTTATGTGCGCCCGATGTATTGGGCGATCCACGGATCGGATCTGGGCGTGGCACCGCTGGAAGGGGTGACGGGATTTGCTCTGTGCCTGGAAGAGGTCGCCATGCCCGCGCCAGATGCGGCGACAACGCTGACCACGACACAGTTCCGCCGTCCTGTGCTGGCCGACAATGTCTGCAACGCCAAGGCCGGCTGCCTTTACCCCAACAACGCACGGATGCTGGTCGAGGCGCGGCACAAGGGGTTCGGCAATGCCCTGGTGCAGGATGCGATGGGCAATGTCGCCGAAACCGCGACGGCCAATGTCTTCATGGTCAAGGACGGTGTCGTCTTTACCCCGATCGCCAACGGCACCTTTCTGGCGGGCCTCACCCGCGCGCGCCATATCGCCAACCTGCGCGCCGATGGTGTCGAGGTGCATGAGACGGTCCTGACGCTGCAGGATTTCCGCACTGCGGATGAGGTCTTCCTGTCGGGCAATTTCGCCAAGGTCACGCCGGTGCAGGCCTTTGATGACGTGCGCTATGCCCAGGGGCCGATGACCGCGCGCGTGCGCCGGCTTTACTGGGATTGGGCGGCGTCCGAACAGTTGTGACCGGCGTCATGGCACGGGTCTTGCCGGGGTGCCCATGCGGAATGGTTGCCAAACCCCGGCCCCTTCGGCCATGATCGCGCGGTCAAGGGGGGATAGGATGCGCAAGTTTCTGGTGGTGCTGGATGACACCCGCGAATGCCTGAACGCGATGCGCTTTGCGGCGATGCGCGCGGCTCATACCGGCGGGGGGGTTACGATCCTGTCGGTGATCCCGCCCGAGGAATTTCAGCACTGGATCGGTGTGGCCGAAATCATGCGTGCCGAAGCCCGCGAGCGGATTGAGGCGCATTTCGAGGTCTTTGCCAAATGGATGCGCGACAAGCAGGGCGTGGACCCGGATCTGATCATCCGTGAGGGCGAGCCTGTGACTGAAATCCTGGACGTGATTCGCGCCAATCCTGAAATCGGCGTTCTGGTGCTTGGGGCGGGCATCGACAAATCGGGCCCCGGGCCGCTGGTCACCCAGCTTAGCCGCAATTCGGGCAATCTGCCCTGTCCGGTCACCATCGTTCCGGGTGAAATGTCGAAAGAGCGGCTGGAGGCGATCACCTGATCGTCACAAATTTAGAATTGTTCCAAACTTGACTATGGGGGGAGGCAGGCGCATATCTGTGCCTTGATCAAGGAGCGCGCCATGTTCATCCAGACCGAGTCCACGCCGAACCCCGCCACGCTGAAATTCCTGCCCGGCCAGACCGTGCTTGATGCGGCTACCGCCGATTTCCCTTCGGCCGAGGCGGCGACGAAATCGCCCCTGGCGCGGCGTATCTTTGCGGTTCCGGGGGTGACGGGGGTATTCTTCGGGTCCGATTTCGTGACGGTGACCAAGGATGCCGCGACCGAATGGGACCATGCCAAGCCCGCAATTCTGGGCGCGATCATGGAACATTACCAATCCGGTGCCCCGGTGATGGAAGACGAGGGCAAGGCCGCGGGTGGCCATGCCGAACATTCCGGCCCCGATGCGGCGATTGTCGCGCAGATCAAGGAACTGCTGGACACCCGCGTCCGCCCTGCCGTTGCACAGGATGGCGGCGACATCACCTTCCACGGCTTTGAACGCGGTGTGGTCTATCTGCACATGCAGGGCGCCTGCGCGGGTTGTCCGTCCTCGACCCTGACCCTGAAGATGGGGATCGAGAACCTGCTGCGCCACTACATCCCCGAGGTGACCGAGGTTCGCCCCGTTGCCGGCTGAACCGCTGATCCTGGGCTTTGACACATCGGCCGCGCATTGCGCGGCCGCTTTGCTTGCCGGTGACCGCGTGGTCGCGGCGCGACAGGAAGAAATGGCCAAGGGGCAGGCCGAACGCCTGATGCCGATGATGGAACAGATGCTGGCCGATGCCGGGATCGGCTGGCGCGGCCTTGCGGCGCTGGGCGTGGGGATTGGGCCGGGCAATTTCACCGGGGTGCGCATCGCGGTGGCCGCGGCGCGGGGGCTTGCGCTGTCGTTGGGCATTCCCGCAGTGGGCGTCAGCACGCTGGAGGCGCGGGCGCTGGGTCAGCCGCGCCCCATCGCGGTGACCGAGGATGCCCGGCGCGACATGGTTTATTGGCAGCACTTCACCGATGACGGCGCCAGCCCGCCCGCGCTGGCCGCACTGGCAGATCTGCCCGCAGTCCTGCAAGGGCAGGCGGTGACGGGGACAGCGGCGGCGATCGCCGCGGCGCATCTGCGCGGCGCGCATGTTCTGGGCCCGGTCATGCCCCTGGCCGAGGCGATCGCCCGCATCGCCCTTTTGCGGCGGGGCCTACCCGGGGCCCGGCCCGCGCCGCTGTATCTGCGCGGGGCGGATGCCGCGCCGCCGTCTGACCCGCCCCCGGTGATTCTTGGCTAGGATGACCCCCGACGATCTTGCCGCGCTGCATGCGCGCTGCTTTGTCACGCCACGGCCCTGGACGGCGGCGGAATTCGCCGGCCTGCTGGCCGCACCCGGAACCTTTCTGCTGACCGAAACGTCCGGGTTTCTTCTGGGGCGGGTGATCGCGGGCGAGGCCGAGTTGCTGACCGTCGCGGTTGATCCGCGGGCCCGCCGTCAGGGCAGCGGTCGCGCGCTTGTATCGCAGTTTGCCGCAATCGCGCGGTCAAGGGGCGCCCGGACCGCGTTCCTGGAGGTGGCCGAGGGCAATGCCCCGGCCCGTGCGCTTTACGCCGCCTGCGGCTGGCACGCGGCCGGGCGGCGCCGCGGCTATTACCGCCAACCTGACGGCCGGGCCGAGGATGCGCTGGTGCTGACGCTGACGCTTGACGGCGCGGGCGCCTGACCGGCTGGACAAATTTCGCCTAACAAGCGGGTGGCGCGGAAAAAATCGCGCTTGACCGTCTGGCCCGTCTCGGCCCTAATTCCAATGGTCTGCGGGTCTTTTGCCCGCCAACGGGCGCCCGCAAGGGGGCCCCACATCGACCGGGAGTAAGCGATGACCCTGATGAAACAATTTCTTGGCGCGGCAGCCACGCTGGCACTTTGCAGTGGCGCGGCCTTGGCCGATCCGGCGCTTGTCTATGATCTTGGCGGCAAATTCGACAAATCTTTCAATGAGGCGGCCTATAACGGTGCGCTGCGCTGGGTGCAGGAAACCGGCGGTTCCTACAAGGAACTGGAAATGCAATCCGAGGCGCAGCGCGAACAGGCCCTGCGCAGGCTGGCGGAATCGGGTTCGAATCCGATCGTGATGACCGGCTTTGCCTTTGGCGATGTTCTTAACACCGTCGCGCCGGATTACCCGGATACCAAATTCGCGATCATCGATATGGTCGTGGATCAGCCCAACGTGAAATCGGTCGTTTTCACCGAGGAACAGGGGTCCTATCTGGTCGGCATGATGGCGGCGATGGCGTCGAAATCCGGCACGGTGGGCTTTATCGGCGGGATGGATATTCCGTTGATCCGCAAATTCGCCTGCGGCTATGTGCAGGGCGTCAAGGCCGCCAATCCCGATGCCAGGGTCATCCAGAACATGACCGGCACCACGCCTGCCGCGTGGAATGACCCGGTGAAGGGCGCCGAACTGACCAAGGCGCAGATCAGCCAGGGGGCCGATGTGGTCTATGCCGCCGCCGGTGGCACCGGCATCGGCGTGCTGCAGGCCGCCGCGGATGAGGGGATCCTGTCGATCGGCGTGGACAGCAACCAGAACCACCTGCACCCGGGCAAGGTGCTGACCTCTATGGTCAAGCGTGTCGACAATTCCGTCTATGAGGCCTTCATGGCCGGCCCCGAGATGTCGCTGGGCCTTGAGGTGATGGACCTTGCCAAGGAAGGCGTCGGCTATGCGCTGGATGACAACAATGCGGCGCTTGTGACCGAAGACATGAAGGCCGCGCTGGACGAAGCCACCGCCCGGATCGTTTCGGGCGAGATCAAGGTTCATGACTACATGACCGACAACACCTGCCCGGTCGAGTGATCGCGGCATGGTCGTGACGCAATCCCAGGGGCGGCAGGCGACTGCCGCCCCCAGTGCCCCCGCGATCGAGTTGCGCGGGATTTCCAAGTCTTTCGGCCCGGTTCAGGCCAACAAGAACATCTCGATCCGGGTCATGCCGGGTACGATCCACGGCATCATCGGCGAAAACGGCGCGGGCAAATCCACGCTGATGTCGATCCTTTACGGGTTCTACAAGGCCGACGCGGGCGAAATCGTGATCCACGGCCGTCCCGTATCGATCCCCGACAGCCAGGCCGCGATCCGCGCCGGGATCGGCATGGTGTTCCAGCATTTCAAGCTGGTGCAGAATTTCACCGTTCTGGAAAACGTCATCCTTGGCGTGGAAGAGGGTGCGATGCTGCGCCCGTCACTGGCCAAGGCGCGCAAGGTTCTGGCGCAACTGGCCGAGGAATATGAACTGGATGTCGATCCCGACGCGGTGGTCGAGGAATTGTCGGTCGGCCATCAGCAGCGCGTGGAAATCCTCAAGGCGTTGTACCGGCAGGCGGATATCCTGATTCTGGATGAACCGACCGGCGTGTTGACCCCGGCCGAGGCGGCCCATCTGTTCCGCATCCTTGCCAATCTGCGCGAACAGGGCAAGACGATCATCCTGATCACCCACAAGCTGCGCGAGATCATGGAAATCACCGATACCGTCAGCGTCATGCGCCGGGGTGAGATGACAGCGACAGTCAAGACTGCCGAAACCAACCCCGAACAGCTGGCCGAGCTTATGGTGGGCCGCAAGGTGTTGTTGCATGTGCCCAAGGGTCCGGCGAACCCCGGCCAGACCGTGCTTGAGGTGGCAAACCTGCGCGTCGTGGACGAAGACGGTGTCGAACGGCTGCGCGGCATCAACCTGACCATCCGCGCGGGCGAGGTGCTGGGCATCGCGGGCGTGGCCGGCAATGGTCAGTCGGACCTGCTGCGGGTGTTGGGCGGCTATGGCACGGCGACCGGCACGGTGCGCCTGAACGGGCAGGACATCGACCTGACCGGCAAGCATTCCAACGGCCAGACCCGGCGCGCGCGCGGCATCGCCCACGTCCCCGAGGATCGTCAGTCGCTGGGCCTGATCATGGATTTCACGGCCTGGGAAAACGTGGCCTTCGGCTATCACAACGCACCCGAATACCAAAAAAACGCGTTTCTGATGGACAATGCCGCGCTGCTGGCCGAAACGCAGGGCAAGATGGAACGCTTTGACGTGCGCCCGCCGATCCCGACACTGCCCGCCAAGTCGTTTTCCGGTGGCAACCAGCAAAAAATCGTCCTCGCGCGTGAGATCGAGCGCAACCCCGACCTGCTGCTGGTCGGACAGCCCACGCGCGGCGTGGACATCGGCGCGATCGAATTCATTCATCGCCGCATCGTGGAACTGCGCGACGCAGGCAAGGCGGTGCTGCTGGTTTCGGTCGAGCTGGATGAGATCCTGGGCCTGTCGGACCGGATTGCGGTGATGTTCGATGGCCGCATCATGGGTGAACGGCTGCCCGACCAGACCGACGAACGCGAACTGGGCCTGATGATGGCCGGGGTGGTCGACTGATGGACAAGATGCCGAAATGGGCCGATCTGGCCCTGATCCCGCTGATCAATCTGGTGATCGCCTTCGTCATCTCGGGCCTGGTGATCCTGGCGATCGGCGAAGACCCGCTGCGCGCGCTGGACGTGATGGTCACCGGCGCGCTGGGGTCGGCCTATGGCTGGGGCTATACGCTGTATTACGCCACCAATTTCATCTTTACCGGGTTGGCCGTTGCGGTTGCCTTCCACGCCAGCCAGTTCAACATCGGCGGCGAGGGGCAGGCGACGCTGGGGGGGCTTGGGGTGGCGCTGGTCTGTCTTGCGCTGCCCTGGCCGCACTGGACGGTGGCGCTTCTGGCGGCAACGCTGGGCGCGGCGGTCTTTGGCGCGGCCTGGGCGGCGATACCGGCCTGGCTTCAGGCCCGGCGCGGCAGCCATATCGTGATCACCACGATCATGTTCAACTTCATCGGTGCCTCGGCGCTGAACTATATCCTGGTCAACGTGCTGCGCCCCGTGGGCAGCATGGATCCGGCCTCGGCCCGTTTTCCCGAAGGGGCGAAACTGCCCTCGTTCCACGACCTGCCGCTGATTGGGGGCATGTTCCTGCGGTCCACCCCCGCCAACGTCACGTTCTTCATCGCGCTGGCGGCCTGTGTATTCGTCTGGCTGCTGATCTGGCGCACGCGACTGGGTTATGAGATCCGGGCCTTTGGCAAGTCGGAACCGGCGGCGCGCTATGCCGGGATTTCGCCCTACAAGATCATCATGGTGTCCATGCTGATTTCCGGCGCGCTGGCGGGGATGATGGCGATCAACAACGTCATGGGCGAGGCGGAACGCCTGGTCCTGAACGCGGTCGAAGGGGCGGGTTTTATCGGTATCGCGGTGGCGCTGATGGGGCGCAACCATCCGGTGGGGGTGCTGCTGGCCGCGATCCTGTTCGGGTTTCTCTATCAGGGTGGGGCGGAACTGGCGCTGGAAACCTCGATCCCGCGTGAACTGATCACCGTCATCCAGGCGCTGGTGATCCTGTTCACCGGGGCGCTGGACAACATGGTCCGCCGCCCGGTGGCGCGGCTTTTCGTGAAGCAGGGGGCGAAGTGATGGATTTCGCGACGCTGATCCAGATCCTCGATTCCACCGTGCGGCTGGGTGTGCCCTTGTTGCTGGCCTGTCTGGCGGGGCTTTATTCGGAACGCGCGGGGATCTTCGACATCGGCCTGGAAGGCAAGATGCTGATGTCGGCCTTCTTTTCCGGGGCGGTGGCTGCGGTTACCGGATCGGTCTGGCTGGGGCTGGTGGCGGGTGTTGGCGGCGCGATGGCGCTGGCGGCGGTGCATGGGCTGGCCTCGATCACCTTCCGCGGCAATCAGCTGATTTCCGGGGTCGCGGTGAATTTCCTGGCCTCGGGGTTCACGGTGCTGATCGCGCAAAGCTGGTTTCAGCAGGGCGGTCGCACGCCGCAGCTGATGGGCGGTGGCCGGTTCGAACCGATCCACCTGCCGGGTGCCGAGGCGCTGCGCGATGTGCCGATCCTGGGCCCGATCTATTACGAACTGATCTCGGGGCACACGATTCTGGTCTATGTGGCCTTTGCGATGGTGCCGCTGACCTGGTGGGTGCTTTACCGCACGCGCTTTGGGCTGCGGCTGCGGGCGGTGGGGGAAAACCCGGCCGCCGTGGATACCGCAGGTATTTCCGTGGTTCGGCTGCGCTATACGGCCGTGGCGATCACCGGCTTTCTGACCGGGCTTGCGGGGGCCTATCTGGCCACTGGGCTTTCCGCCGGATTTGTGAAGGAAATGACCGCAGGGCGCGGCTTTATCGCGCTGGCGGCGTTGATTTTCGCCAAGTGGAAGCCCTTGCCCGCGCTGGGCGCCACGATGCTGTTCGGCTTTCTGGAGGCGATCGCGAACCGCTATCAGAACGTCGATCTGGGCATCATCACCCTGCCGGTGCAGTTCATGCAGGCGCTGCCCTATATCCTGACCGTCGTCATCCTTGCCGGCTTTATCGGCAAGGCGATCCCGCCGCGCGCGGGCGGAGAGCCCTATGTCAAAGAACGCTGAGCTTGCCCGTATGATCCAGTCCCGCGCGGGGGGCGAACCGCCCCGGCTGGGGCTGGTCCTGGGATCGGGGCTGGGCCATCTGGCCGATCAGGTGCAGGGCATTGCCATCCCCTATGCCGACCTGCCGGGTTTTCCGCAGGCGGGGGTGTCGGGGCACAATCCGCAGTTGGTGATCGGCAATCTGGAAGGCGTGCGCGTGGCCGTCTTTGGCGGGCGGGCGCATTACTATGAACACGGCAACCCCGCCGAGATGCGCCTGCCGCTGGAAATCCTGCGCGATCTGGGTTGCGACAGCCTGTTGCTGACCAATGCCGCCGGATCGCTGCGCGCCGATATCCCGCCCGGCGGGCTGATGATGCTGAACGATCACATCGCATTCGCCGGCACCAACCCCCTGATCGGCGAGCCGACCGATGCGCGTTTTGTGCCGATGACTGCGGCGCATGACGCGGGGCTGCGCGCGGGCCTGGCCGCCGCCGCCCGGGCCGAGGGCGTGGACCTGCCCGAAGGTGTTTATTGCTGGTTTTCGGGTCCTTCGTTCGAAACCCCGGCGGAAATTCGTGCGGCACGCATTCTGGGCGCCGATGCCGTCGGCATGTCCACCGTGCCCGAGGTGATCCTGGCGCGCTTTCTGGGCCTGCGGGTCGCGGCGGTGTCGGTGATCACCAACATGGGCGCAGGCATGGCGGAGGAACAGATCAGCCATGAACAGACCAAGGCGGTGGCCCCTTTGGGCGCAGCGAAGCTGGAAACCGTGCTGCGGCGCTATCTGCGCGATCTGTGATCGCTGATGGGCCCGGGGTTTGGCGGCGGGGGGTTTGACTCTGCCCCCCCCTGCGGGCATGACTGAACCAACACCACCCGCGCCGGACCTGCCATGCAGATCTATCTTCCCATCGCCGAGGTCGCCGTCAATGCCTTCACCGTGCTGGGGCTGGGCGGGATTGTCGGGCTTTTGTCCGGCCTGTTCGGCGTGGGGGGCGGTTTCCTGATCACCCCGCTTCTGTTCTTTATCGGGATTCCGCCCATGGTGGCGGTGGCTACGGGGGCCAATCAGGTGGTGGCCTCATCCGTTTCGGGGGTTCTGGCGCAGTTCAAGCGCAAGGCGGTGGATGTGCCGATGGGCCTTGTGCTGCTGGTGGGGGGGCTTCTGGGATCTGCGCTGGGGGTCTGGGTGTTCAACATTCTGGCGCGGCTGGGGCAGATCGACCTGGCGGTGCAGCTGGCCTATGTGCTGCTGCTGGGGTCGATCGGGGTGCTGATGCTCCAGGAATCGCTGCGTGCGATGAACCGGGCGCGCAAGGCGACCAAACCCGTGAAGCGCCATCAGCATATCTGGGTGCACCGGCTTCCGTTCAAGGTCAAGTTCCGGGCCTCGGGGCTGTATATCTCGGTCATCCCGCCGATCCTGGTCGGGCTGGTGGTGGGGGTGCTGGCCGCGATCATGGGGGTGGGCGGCGGCTTCATCATGGTGCCCGCGATGATTTACCTGCTGGGGATGCCCACCAAGGTGGTGATCGGTACATCCCTGTTCCAGATCATCTTTACCGCGGCCTTCACCACGCTGTTGCATGCGGTCACCAACCAGTCGGTCGATGTCATGCTGGCGCTGGTGCTGATCATCGGCGGGGTGGTGGGCGCGCAGATCGGGTCGCGCATGGGCGCGCGGCTGAAGGCGGAACAGTTGCGTATCCTGCTGGCGCTTCTGGTGCTGGCGGTGGCGGGCAAGATCGCGCTGGATTTGTTGCTGCGCCCGGCGGAACTTTATTCCCTGACGGCGGGGATCGGGGCATGATCCGCGCGCTCGCCCTGTTGCTGTGCCTGGCGCTTCCCGCCCGCGGCGAAGAGGTGGTGGCCGGCCTCAGCCGCGACAATATCGGCATCACGGCAAGCTTTGACGGGTCCGAGATCCTGATCTATGGCGCCGTCAAACGCTTTGAGGCGCTGCCCGAAGGTCCGCCCCTTGAGGTGATCGTAACGCTGGAAGGGCCGTCCGCCGGGGTGACGATCCGGCGCAAATCGCGCGAGGCGGGGATCTGGGTCAATACCGAATCCGTGGGCATCGCCGCTGCCCCCACTTTTTATGCGGTGGCGACCTCGGGCCCGATTGGCCAGATCCTGACCCCGGAAGAGGATGTGACCCAGCGCATTTCCGTGCCGCTGGCGGTGCGCGCCTTCGCCGGTCCGCTGGAGGTTGAGGATACGCGTCCCTTTACCGAGGCGCTGGTCCGCATCCGTGAGGCCGAGGGGCTTTACAGTCTGGCCGAAGGCCATGTGACCCTGGTCGAGGATACTTTGTTCCGGGCCGACTTCCGCCTGCCCGCCAACCTGATCGAGGGTGATTACAAGACCCGCATCTTCCTGCTGCGCGGCGGTCGTGTCGTCGATCAGCACCGCGCGGCGATCTATGTGCGAAAGGTCGGGCTGGAACGCTGGCTTTATGTCACATCGCGTAATCAGCCCGCGCTTTACGGGCTGATTGCGCTGGTGCTGGCGGTATTCGCCGGATGGGCGGCGGCGGCGGTGTTTCGGCTGATCCGGCCCTAGCCGCGCCCGACATAGGGCATGTTGGTGGCCATCACCGTCATCTGCAGCACATTCGCGCCGACCGGCAGGCTGGCCATGTGCAGCACCGATCGCGCGACATCCAGGGTTTCCATCATCGGTTCGGTGCGGATGGCGCCATCGGCCTGCAAGACGCCGGTTTCCATCCGTGCGGCCAGTTCGGTGCGCGCATTGCCCACGTCGATCTGGCCCGCGGCGATGTTGAAGGGCCGCCCGTCCAGCGCCAGTGTCCGGGTCAGCCCGGTGATCGCATGTTTGGTCGTGCTGTAGCACACCGATCCGGGCCGCGGCGCGGTGGCCGCGATCGAGCCGTTGTTGATGATCCGCCCGCCCTGCGGCGCCTGCCGGCGCATCTGGGCAAAGGCCGCGCGGGCGCACAGGAACATGCCGGTCAGGTTGACCGCGACCGAATTGGTCCAGTCTTCCAGCGGGATTTCATCGATCAGCCCGCCCTTGGGGAAAACGCCTGCATTGTTGAACAGAACGTCGATCCGGCCAAAGCGCGCGACCGTGGCCGCAAAGGCCGCCTCGACGCTGACTGCATCGGTCACGTCGCAGCCATGCGCCAGCGCGTCCCGGCCTGCCACGATTTCCTCCAGCAGGGATTGGCGCCGCGCCAGAAGCGCCACTTGCCATCCCGCGCCCAGTGCCGCCTCGGCCACCGCCCGCCCGATACCCGAGCTTGCGCCCGTAATAACCATCACCGTCATCGCGCCGCCCCTTTCAGAATGCCTTGAAGGTCATCGTGGTCAGGGTTCGGTTGATCCCCGGAATGTCGAACAGCTTTTCGGTCAGGTAATGGCCGACATCGGCCTCTTCGGGGATATAGACCTTGGCCAGCAGGTCATATTCCCCGCTGGTGGAATACAGTTCGCTGACCACTTCGCGGTCATAGATATCATTGGCAACCTGATAGGTCTTGCCGGGCTGGCAGCGGAACTGAACGAAAACGCAACGCATCGGGGCCTCCATCGAATTTGGCGACAGACTAGGCCGGGGCGCGTGCGGGCGAAAGGGTCTTGTGCAGTGGTGCGCGGCGCCGGGTGATGATAAGGCTGGCACATCGCAGCAAACCGATCGTATTCATGCCGATCCTTATGCCCATTCCGGCCCCGACTGTTCCGCGCCTTCTGGTGGTGGGGGGAACGGGGCGTCTGGGCGGGCTGCTGCGCCGGGCCTGGATGGCGCCCGGGGGGGCAGGGGCCCTGCGCGCGCTGCACACGGTCTGGCAGGCCCGGGACGAGGGGCAGGGCGGCGATATCCTGTTTGACCCGCTGACCGCGCCGCAGGCTTTTGCCTGTGCGGCGGCGGCGGCGGATGTGGTGTTAAACCTTGCAGGCGTGGTCAGCGGGACGCCCGATCACCTTGCCGACAACCGGCGCCTTGCGCTGGCGGCGGCGGCGGCGGCGGGCGCGGCGGGGGTTCCCCTGGTGCAGGCATCGTCCGCAGCGGTCTATGGCGCGCAGGCTGGGCCCTTGTCCGAGGATGCCCCGACCAGCCCCGCGGCCCCCTATGGCCAGGCCAAGCTTGCCGCCGAAGCGGCGCTTGATGCGCTGGCGCCCGCGGATCGGGGCCCGGCCATCGTGCAGCTGCGCATCGGCAATGTCGCGGGCGCCGATGCCCTGCTGGGCAGGCCCGCGCCGGCCGGGGGCCGCGTTCTGGACATCTTCGCCGACGGCCGCGCGCCCCGGCGCAGTTATATTGGCCCGCAGGCGCTGGCCGAGGCGCTGGCGCGATTGGTGCGGCTGCTGGCGGCGGGTATCGCGGTGCCGGGGCGGATCAACCTGGCGTTGCCCGGCGCGGTCGGCATGGATGCCCTGCTGCGCGCGGCGGGCCAGCCCTGGGTCCAGCGGCCCGCCCCCGCCGGGGCGATCCCCGAGGTGACGCTGGACGTGGCGCGCGCCCTGGCGCTTGACCTGATCCCCGAAACCCCGGCGCAGGCCACCGCGATCCTGGCCGATCTTGTCGCGCTTTCCCCGATGCAGGCCCCCGGATGACCATCGGCAAACGCGCCTTTGACCTTGTGTTTGCCCTGCTGCTGCTGCCGGTCCTGGCGCCGGTGATCGCGGCGGTGGGCCTGTGGATCCTGCTGGCCGACGGGCGCCCGGTCTTTTACCTGGCCGAACGCATGAAGGCGCCGGGCGAACCGTTCCTGTTGTGGAAGTTCCGCACGATGACCACGGTTGCCGCCGATGCGGGCGTGTCCGGCGGGGACAAATCGGCCCGGGTCACGCGGACGGGCCGGCTGCTGCGCCGCTATCGGCTGGATGAGCTGCCGCAGATCTGGAACATCCTGAAAGGGGACATGAGCTTTGTCGGTCCGCGCCCGCCCCTGCGCCAGTATGTCGAGCGGTTCCCAATGCTTTATGCCCAGGTGCTGCAAAGCCGTCCGGGCGTGACGGGGTTGGCCTCGCTGGTCTATCACCGGCATGAGGAACGTATTCTGGCGGCCTGCGCCACCGCGCAGGAAACCGACGCCGCCTATTGCCGGCGCTGCGTTCCGGCGAAGGCACGGCTGGACCTGATCTATCAGAAACATCGGTCGATCTGCTTCGATCTTGTGTTGATCGGCCGCACCGTGGCGCGCGTGCTGCGCTAAGTTCCGCCGTATATTTGACAACATTCTTTTGCTGTCGGCGCCATTTGTGTAAACATTTTGTTAAGGATGTTTGGCTTTGTTCCAGTCAGGTCACAGCGGTGCGCCGGATGGGCATGATAAAGACAGTGATATCCCTCAATCGGGTTCAGAAGAACGCGATCCTTCTGGTCCTTGATCTTTGTCTGGTGCCTGTGGCGCTGCTGCTGGCGCTTGCGCTGCAGTATTCGACGGTCTTTCCCGTGTCGCGGCTGATGGCCAACTGGCTGTTCATGCCGCTGCTGATGCTGGCGGCGCTGGCGCTGACGCAGGTGCTGGGCCTGCGCAAGGTGCGGCTGAAGGATTATCACATCGGCATGGTGCTGCGCACGGGCCTGCTGGCGGGGGCGATGGGGCTGTGTTCGGCGGCGCTGGCGGCGCTGGGGGGCAATCCGTTTCCGATGGCGCTGCATGTCATTTTCGCGCTGGTCTATTTCGCCTTGTTTTCGGGCGCGCGCCTGGCGCTTTTGCAGGTGCTGTTGTCGATCTATCGACGGTCGCGCGCGGTGACGCGGGTGGCGATCTATGGCGCCGGGCGCACCGGCATGGCGCTGGCATCGGCGCTGAAGGCCAAGCCCGACATCGTTGCCTATGCCTTCCTGGATGACAATGCGACCCTGCGCGGGTTGAACGTCTGTGGCCTGCCGGTTCATGCCGGGGTGCATGCCGAACGGGTGAAGGATCTGTACAAGCTGAACCGCGTGATCCTTGCGATGCCGTCGTTGTCGGAACACAAGCAGACCTATCTGTCGAAAAAGCTGGAAAGCCTGGGCCTTGAGGTGCAGACCCTGCCCGCCTTTGCCCAGCTGGTCGGCGGTGAGGCGCTGGTGGACAAGCTGTTGCCGGCGGGGCCGTCGGCGCTGCTGGCACGCGATCCGCTGCATGACCTGATCGACATGGGCTGTGGTGAATACCGCGGTGCCTCGGTGCTGATTTCGGGGGCGGGGGGCTCAATCGGGCTGGAACTGTGCCGCCAGATCATCCGCTGTCGCCCGGCGCATCTGGTGCTGCTGGAACTGTCCGAACTGGCGCTTTACAACGCCGAGGCCGAAATGCGCGTTCTGGCCGAACAGGCGGGGGTCGAGATTGTGCCGGTGCTGGGGTCGATCGCCGATCCGCTGCTGGTGGACAGCGTCCTGCGCGCCCACAAGGTGCAGGTGGTGCTGCATGCCGCTGCCTACAAGCATGTGCCCCTGGTCGAGGCGAACCCCCGGGCGGGGCTGGCCAACAACGTTCTGGGCACCGCGGTCCTGGCGCAAAAGGCGCGCGATGCCGGGGTGCGCCGGTTCGTTCTGGTGTCATCCGACAAGGCGGTTCGGCCGGGCAATGTGATGGGCGCGTCGAAACGGCTGGCTGAACTGATCGTGCAGGATCTGGCGCAGCGGTCGCGCGGCACGATCTTTTCCATCGTGCGGTTCGGCAATGTGCTGGGGTCCTCCGGGTCGGTGATCCCGCTGTTTCAGGAACAGATCGCCCGCGGCGGCCCGGTCACCCTGACCGATGAGGGGGTGACGCGCTATTTCATGACGATCATGGAGGCTGCGCGCCTGGTGCTTCTGGCCGGTTCCTTTGCCGAAGGCGGCGAGGTCTTTGTGCTGGATATGGGCAATCCGGTCTTCATCTGCGATCTGGCACGCCAGTTGATCGAGGCCGCCGGCTACAGTGTGCGCGATGCGGCCAATCCCGATGGCGATATCGAGATTGTCACCACCGGCCTGCGCCCGGGCGAAAAGCTGCATGAAGAGCTGATGGTCCGCAAGGGGGCCCAGACCACGGCGCACCCCAAGATCATCCGCGTGCGCGAAGATCGGCTGTCGGAACTGAAAATGGCCGCGGCCTTGCGCGATCTGCGCGAGGCGATCGATACCGGTGACGAAGGCGCGGTTCTGTCCGCGCTGGCGCGCGCCGTGCCCGATTACATGCCCCAAAGCCAGCCTGCCAGCGCCCTTGCGGTGCAGGTGGTCGACAGGTTGAAAGCCGCTGCCGTGCCGTCGCTTCAGGCCGCGGGTGTGGCAAAGGGATCGCCCGGATAGCCCACACCGCACAGGTAAAGCCCCTGCGGCGGGCAGACCGGCCCACAGGCGGCCCGGTCGCGGGCGTTCAGCGCGGTTTTCACATCCTCGGGCGTCCAGGCCCCGGCGCCTACGCGTTCCAGTGTGCCCACGATCGAGCGCACCTGATTGTGCAGGAACGACCGCGCCCGCAGGTGAAATCGGAACTCGCGCCCGTGGGGGATGTCCAGTTCCTCGATGCGGATTTCGTCCAGCGTCTTCAACGGCGAGGCCGCCTGACAGATCGACGACCGGAAGGTGGTGAAATCGTGGTGGCCCACCAGATGGGCGGCGCCTGCGCGCATCGCTTCGGCGGAAAGCGGGTTCAGGACCTGCCAGACCAGGCCGCGGTCATGGGTGACGGGCGCGCGGCGCTGCAGCAGCCGGAACAGATAGCGCCGTTCCGTTGCCGAAAACCGGGCGTGAAAATCATCCCCGACCCGGGCACAGGCCAGGATTGCCACGGGGGCGGGCTTCAGATGAAAGTTCAGCGCCTCGGACAGGCGAAACGGGTCCCAGTCCCGCGTCAGATCGGCATGGGCCACTTGCGCTGTGGCATGCACGCCCGCATCCGTGCGCCCGGCGGCGGCGATGGTATGGGGTCCGGGTTCCAGCCGGGCAAGCGCGGCCTCAACCGCGCCCTGAACCGAAGGCTGCACCGCCTGGCGCTGCCAGCCGGAAAAGGGGCCCCCGTCATATTCGATCCTGAACGCATATCTTGGCATGATCCGCCCATAGCGCGACCGCGCGGCTGGCTGCAATCCCCCGTGACGCGATGCCGGTGCCTTTGCGCGCATGGCGGGCCAGACGGGCCCTTTTCCCGGCGCCTCGGGCCGCCTATCTTGGATCAAGGGCAGAAAAGGCGGATACCTTGGGCATTGGCGATATTGCAGACGGGCTGGCGCGCGGGATCGAGGGGCTTGGCGCCACCGTGTCCGAGGCCCTGTTCGAGCCGGTTATCCGGCTGGGTGTGACCGGCCTGTCGCGGGCGGGCAAGACCGTCTTCATCACATCCCTGGTTGCCAATCTGCTGGACCGGGGGCGGATGCCGGCGCTGACGGCCGCGGCCAATGGGGCAATCCGCGCTGCCTATCTGCAGCCCCAGCCCGATGATACGGTGCCCCGGTTCGACTATGAATCACATCTTGCCGCGCTGACAGGCCCCGACCCGCACTGGCCCGAAGGCACCCGCGCGATTTCCGAACTGCGCGTGTCGTTCCGGGTGCAGCCGTCGGGCATGATGGGTAATCTGCGCGGGGCGCGGACGGTGCATCTGGATATTGTCGATTACCCTGGCGAATGGCTGCTGGATCTGTCGTTGATGGACCGGTCCTATGACGACTGGTCGGCCGATGTGTTGGCGCGCATGGCGGGGCGTCCGGGGGCCGAGGCGTTTCTGGCACGGCTGGACGGGGTTGATCGCAGCGCGGCGCATGACGAAACCGTCGCCCGGGCGCTGGCCGATGCTTTCGCCGCCCATCTTCAGGCGGCGCGCGCGGCGGGGTATTCGGATTGCTCGCCCGGTCGCTTTCTGCTGCCCGGTGAACTGGCCGGGTCGCCGGTACTGACCTTTGCGCCCCTGCCACCCGGCGAAAGCCCGCGCGGATCGCTGGGCCGCGAGATGGGCCGCCGGTTCGCGGCCTACAAGGCCCAGGTCGTGCGCCCCTTCTTTCGCGATCATTTCGCGCGGATCGACCGCCAGATCGTGCTGGTGGATGTGCTGGGCGCGATCCACGCAGGCCCCGCCGCGCTTGAGGACCTGCGTCGTTCCATGGCCGGGGTGCTGCGGGCCTTTCGCCCCGGAACCGCGGGCTGGCTGACAAGCCTTCTGGGCGGGCGCCGGGTGGAACGCATCCTGTTCGCGGCCACCAAGGCCGATCATCTGCATCACGCCCAGCATGCCCGGCTGACCGCGATCACCGGCGCGTTGTTGCGCGAGGCGAAGGATCGCGCCGATTTCGCCGGCGCGCGCACGACGGCGATGTCGATCGCCGCGTTGCGTGCCACGACCGAGGACAGGCTGCCCCATCAGGGCCGCAGCTTGGATGCGGTGCGGGGCACGCTTCTGGATGGGCGTCAGGCCGCCTTCTACCCCGGGGAATTGCCCGCCGATCCGGCGCAGCTTCTGGCGCCGGCGCGCGCCGGCGCCGACCGCTGGCTGGATGCGGATTACGCCATCATGTCTTTTGCCCCCGCGCGGCTGCAGCTGAAACCCGGCGAGGGGCCGCCGCATATCCGGCTGGACCGGGCCGCCGAATTCCTGATCGGGGACAGATTATGACCGACAAGACCGCGCCCGTCCTGATTGAGCTGGATACGCCCCCGCCCAGCCCCGCCGAGGCGCCGCCCCTGGATGAGCCGCCCTTGCACGATCCGCGCCCCGAGGGGCGGGCGATGCAGATCGCGGCGCGTCTGGCCGCGCGCCCGGCATCGCGCATCACGCGGTTTTTCTGGCGCGCGGCGGGGGCGTTGGTGGCCTTTGTCGCCTCGGTCGCGGCGTGGAATTTCGTGCTGGGTCTGTTTGTGGCGAATCCGGTTTTGGGCTGGGTCGGGACGGTTCTGATCGGGGCCTTCCTGCTGGCGGCTGCGCTGTTGGCGGGGCGGGAACTGGCGGCCTTTGCCCGGTTGCGGCGGCTGGATCAGGTGCATCGGGCGGTTTCGGCGGCGGCGGCGGCGGGCGATCTGGCGCAGGCGCGCCGTGTGGTGGCGGACCTGTCCGCGCTTTATGCCGCCCGCCCGGAACTGGATTGGTCGCGCGCGCGCCTGGCGGACCGTGCCGCCGAGGCCGTCGATGCCGACGCCCTTTTGCACAGCGCCGAGCGCGAGCTGATGGGCCCGCTGGATACCGCCGCCCGGCTGGAGGTCGAGGCCGCGGCGCGCACGGTGGCCACCGTCACCGCGTTGGTGCCGCTGGCCCTTGCCGATGTCTTTGCCGCGCTGGCGGCGAACCTGCGCATGATCCGGCGCATCGCGGAAATTTACGGCGGGCGGGCGGGCAGCTTTGGCAGCTGGCGGCTGGCGCGCACGGTGCTGACGCATCTTGTGGCCACGGGCGCGGTCGCGGCGGGCGATGACCTGATCGAAACCATGGCCGGCGGTGGCCTGTTATCCAAGATTTCACGCCGCTTCGGCGAGGGCGTGGTGAATGGTGCGCTGACTGCCCGCGTCGGTATCGCCGCGATCGAGGTGTGCCGCCCGATGCCTTTTGCCGCGCTGGAAAAACCGCGCGTGACGAACCTGATCGGTCGGGCGCTGGCGGGACTGTTCCCGAAGGCAAAGGCGGAATGACGCGCCTACTAACGCAGGACCGGGGCGGCACCGGGCGTGCGGCCCATGTCTTCCACGCCCAGACGCAGGCCCTTGCCGATGCGATGGGCCAGCGCCGACCAGCTGGCGGCGGCCAGCGGGTCCAGTTCACGCCGAAGGGTGTCGTCGAACAGGCCCAGCCAGATCGGAAAGTGGCCGCCCTTCACATCGCCGGCCCGGCGGTGCGCCATCATCGGGCTGCCATCATAGCCGGGCATGAACAGGATCGCCCCTTTCCAGAACCGGGCGATCCGGGCCTCATGCGCGGGCCAGTCGGTCACATGGGCCGCAAAGACCGGGCCCAGCAGGTGATGGCTGCGCACGCGGGCATAAAAGGCGGCGACGACGGCCTCGATCTGGCCTTCGGTGATCTCGAAACGGGGCGGCGGGGCGGTCATGGCAGATCCTTTCATCCCCCAGATAGGCCCGCGACCGTGCGACGACAAGCGCCGCGCGGTCACAGCCCCGGCGCGCAGGCCTAGCTGCGCACCCCGGCAAAGCGTTGCTGCCATTCTTCCCGCTCTTCATCCGCGATCTTGCGGAACAGGACGTCGGGCGTTTCGAATGCGTGGCCTGCGGGCAGGGCAGAAAGTGCCGCAGGCACATCCACCGGCCAGCTGTTGTCGTCGGTCTTCAGCGCGGCCAGCATCGTGGCGGCGGCGTCGGGGATGAAGGGTTCGGACAACACCGCATAGATGCGGATCAGGTTCAGCGCCAGGCGGGTCTGCGCCGCGGCCTGCGCCGGGTCGGTCTTGAACACGGTCCAGGGCGCGGCCGATTGCAGATATTCGTTGCCCGCTACCCAGATTGCGCGCAACTCGGCCGCGGATTTGCGAACCTCCATCGCCTCCATATGCGCTTCGTAGGCGCGGATGCGGGTGGTCAGTTCGGCGACCAGCGCCTGTTCGCGGTCGCCCATCGCGCCGCCTTCGGGCAGCGCCTCGCCGAATTTCGAGCGGCAGAACTTGGTGATGCGGCTGACGAAGTTGCCCAGCACGTCGGCCAGGTCCTTGTTGACCGAGGTCTGGAAGTTTTCCCAGGTGAATTCGCTGTCGCTGCTTTCGGGCGCGTGGGACAAAAGCCACCAGCGCCAGTAATCGGCGGGCAGGATCGACAGCGCCTGGTCCATGAAGACACCGCGTCCCTGGCTGGTTGAAAACTGGCCGCCGTCATAGTTCAGATAGTTAAAGGACTTGATGTAATCGACCAGCTTCCACTGCGCCCCGCCGGCGCGATTGGCGCCGATGATCGTGGCGGGGAAGGACAGCGTGTGGAAAGGCACGTTATCCTTGCCCATGAATTCGGTATAGGTCACATCCGCCGCGCCCGCATCGCCGCGCCACCAACGCTGCCAGGCCGCGTCGCCCAGACCGTTCTTGTCGGCCCATTCTGCCGTGGCGGCCAGATATTCGATCGGAGCGTCGAACCAGACGTAAAAGACCTTGCCTTCCATGCCCGACCAGGGCGCGCCCGGAAACTGGGCGGGCACGCCCCATTCCAGATCGCGGGTGATGCCCCGGTCCTGCAGCCCTTCGCCGTCGTTCAGCCATTTCTTTGCGATCGAGGTGGTCAACACCGGCCAGTCGGTCTTGCCGTCGATCCAGGCCTCCAGGTCGCCTTTCAGGCTGCGCTGTTTCAGGTAAAGGTGCTTGGTTTCGCGCACCTCAAGCCGGGTGGACCCGGAAATCGCCGAACGCGGGTTGATCAGATCGGTGGGGTCCAGCTGTTTGGTGCAGTTTTCGCATTGATCCCCGCGGGCCTTTTCATAGCCGCAGTTGGGGCAGGTGCCCTCGATGTAGCGGTCGGGCAGGAAACGGTTGTCATCGACGGAAAACACCTGGGATTCGGTGACTTCCTCGATCAGGCCCTGTTCGCCCAGCGTCTTGGCGAAATATTGCGTCAGTTCATGGTTGCGCGATGATGACGACCGGCCGAAGTGATCGAACGACAGCCGGAAGCCGCGCGCGATTTCGGCCTGCACATCGTGCATTTCGGCGCAGTATTCGGCCACCGGCTTGCCGGCCTTGGCGGCGGCCAGTTCGGCGGGCGTGCCGTGTTCGTCGGTGGCGCAGATGAACATCACCTCATGGCCGCGCGCGCGCTGATAGCGGGCGAACAGATCGGCGGGCAGCTGTGAGCCGACAAGGTTGCCCAGATGCTTGATGCCGTTGATGTAGGGAATCGCCGATGTGATGAGGTGCCGCGCCATGAGCCTACCTTTCGTCCCGTTTGGCGCGCGGTTTACAAGGGTTCCGGGGGCAAGGCCAGAGGGTTTGCCCCTCTGGCCGCGCGTTCATTTCGCCGTATAGCCGCCATCGACCAGATGATAGGACCCGGTGATGAAGCTGGCGCGGTCCGACAGCAGGAACAGCACCAGCGCGGACACCTCTTCGGGGGTGCCCAGACGATTCAGCGCGTGCTGGCCTTCAAGGAATTTCAGGGTGTCGGCGTCAAGGCCGCCTTCGACCATCGGTGTGCGGATAAAGCCCGGTCCCACCGCATTCACCCGCACACCCCCGGCAGCATGTTCCATCGCGGCGTTCTTGGTCATGCCGACGACACCGTGCTTGGCCGCGACATAGGCGGGCGATCCGGCAAAGCCGACCATGCCCAGGATCGAGGCGATGTTGACCACCGCGCCGCCCCCGGCCTGTTCGATCGCCGGGATGCCAAAGCGCATGCCATGGAAGACGCCGTTCAGGTTGATGTCGATCACCTTTTTCCAGCCATCCAGCGGATAGTCCCCGGTGTTGCCAAACGGGCCGCCAATGCCGGCATTGTTGACCATCAGGTGCAGCGCGCCGGTCTTTTCCACCGCCAGGTGCACCAGCGCCTCGACCGCGGCGGGGTCGGCTACGTCGCAGGCATGGGCAAAGGCCGTGCCGCCCGCCGCTGTGATCTGGTCAGCCACCTGGCCTGCATGGTCCTTGTTCAGATCGGATACGATCACGCGGGCGCCACCTTCGGCCAGTTCGCGTGCGATGGCCGCGCCGATGCCGGACCCGGCACCTGTCACGATTGCGGTCTTGCCGTCAAAGCGGATGTCCATTCGCCCCTCCTGTCGTTTCATCGGGTTCAGTCTGGCGTGGAATGGACACTGGCGCAACGACATGTCTGAAATGTGACTGCCCTTGCCGCAGCCGGGCGCTTGGGCTAGCCAAGGGGGCGTGCGGGCGTGGCGAAATGGTAGACGCATGGGACTTAAACTCCCTCGGGCGCAAGCCCATGCCGGTTCGAGTCCGGCCGCCCGCACCAATCGCGCCGCATCGCATGGCGCGCGCTTTGCCACAGGATGCTTGCCCCCCGGGGCCACAGCCAATAAACCCTTGCCCGGACCGGAACGGCCGGGACCGTAAGGGGAAGACATGGCACGCAGGGCAGACAGCGCGGTCGCGGACCGCCCGACAACCAAACGCATCGGTGCGCTGAAGGGGCTTGGCCCGTTCATCCTGCCCTACCGGGGCATCGCGCTGGCGGCGTTGGGGGCGCTGGTCCTGACCGCCTCGATCAGCCTGATCCTGCCGCTGGCGGTGCGCCGGGTGGTCGATGGCTTTGGTCAGGGCGCCGAGCTGCTGGATCAGTATTTCCTGGCGGCGCTGATCATCGCGGGGCTTTTGGCGCTGGGCACGGGGCTGCGCTATTATCTTGTCACGCGGTTGGGCGAACGGGTCGTGGCCGATATCCGCAAGGCTGTCTTCGATCGCGTCCTGGGCATGAGTCCCGCGTTCTTTGAGCGCATCCTGACGGGTGAGATCATCAGCCGGATCACCACCGATACCACGCTGATCCTGTCGGTGATCGGGTCATCCGTTTCGGTGGCGCTGCGCAACCTGCTGATCCTGATCGGGGGCATGGTGATGCTTCTGGCCACATCGGCCAAGTTGACGGGGCTTGTGCTGCTGGTGGTGCCTGCGGTGGTGGTGCCGATCGTCGTTCTGGGGCGGCGGTTGCGGGCGCTTTCGCGCGAGAACCAGGACTGGATCGCCAGTTCCTCGGGCTCGGCCTCGGAGGCGCTGTTGTCGGCGCAGACCGTTCAGGCATTTACCCATGAGGCCGAGACGCGGCACGCCTTTGCCGATGTGACCGAGAAATCCTTTGTCGCGGCGAAAAAACGCATTACGACGCGCGCGGTGATGACCGTGATCGTGATCTTCCTGGTCTTTGCCGGGGTGGTCGGCGTGCTGTGGGTCGGCGCACGGGACGTGCGGCTGGGCCATATGAGCGTGGGTGAACTGGTGCAGTTCGTGATCTACGCGGTCATGGTTGCCGGATCGGTCGGTGCCCTGTCCGAAATCTGGGGTGAGCTGCAGCGCGCTGCAGGGGCGACCGAACGTCTGGTCGAGCTGCTGGGGGCCGGGGATACGGTGCGCGATCCGGCCCATCCGCTGCCCCTGCCGATGCCGGCCAAGGGCGCCATCGGCTTTGAGGATGTGACCTTCCACTATCCGTCGCGCCCCGATGTTTCGGCGCTGGATCATGTCAGCCTGTCGATCGCGCCGGGCGAGACGGTGGCGCTGGTCGGGCCCTCGGGCGCGGGCAAGACCACGGTGATCCAGCTGATCCAGCGATTCTGGGACCCCGAGACAGGCCGCGTTACCATCGATGGCCACGATCTGCGCGACATGGCGCGGGCCGATTTCCGCCGCGCCATCGCGCTGGTGCCGCAGGATCCGGTGATCTTTGCCGCCTCGGCGCGCGACAACATCCGTTTCGGTCGCCCCGGCGCCAGCGACCGCGAGGTTGAAGAGGCCGCCCGCGCCGCCCATGCGCATGATTTCCTGACCGCCCTGCCGCAGGGCTATGACACCTATGTCGGTGAACGCGGGGTCATGCTGTCGGGCGGGCAGAAGCAGCGCATCGCCATCGCCCGCGCAATTCTGCGCGATGCGCCGATCCTGCTGCTGGATGAGGCGACAAGCGCGCTGGATGCCGAATCCGAACGTGAGGTGCAGGCCGCGGTGGAACGTCTGGCGGTGGGGCGCACGACGGTGATCGTGGCGCACCGGCTGGCCACGGTGAAGAAGGCCGACCGCATCGTTGTCTTTGACGAAGGGGGCATTGTTGCGCAGGGCACGCATGATGCGCTGGTCGCCGAAGATGGCCTTTACGCCCGGCTGGCGCGGCTGCAATTCACCCACGGCGCGGGCGGCTGAACTTTCGGCCCGGGGCGCGCGCGTTTCGGCATGGGTGCACCCGGGCTTTTCCCTTGCGTCAGAAACTGTCGTGACGTGACGTTTTGCGTCGTACGGTCCCTTGCCCGCGCGGCGGGTTTAGGCCCATTCTGGTCTGGAAGCCCGCAGAGGAACGGGCGACAGGGGAGGGCCTGATGCCGACTTTTGCATCCATCGCAGACCGTGACGCCGTTGAACGCGAAATGCCGTGGGAGGCGCGCGAACGCCCCGCGACGATCTATCAGTTCCTGACCCGCGCGAAGGACACCTATGGCAATCGCCCCGCGCTGTCGTTCCAGATCCTGTCCGGGCCGGCCGACAAGGCCGAAACCCTGACCTGGCAGGCGCTGCATGGCCGGGTGACGCAGGCCGCGAACCTGCTGCGCAAGCTGGGCGTGGGGCCGGACGACACGGTTGCCTATCTGCTGCCCAACTGCCTTGAAACCGCGGTCGTGTTGCTGGCGGGGGCGACGGCGGGGATCGTCAATCCGATCAACCCGCTGCTGGAAGCGGAACAGATCAGCGCGATCCTGCGGGAAACCAACGCCAAGGTGCTGGTGACGCTGCGCGCCTTCCCCAAGACCGATGTGGCGCAAAAGGCCGCCGAGGCGGTGAAACTCGCGCCCAACGTCAAGACCGTGCTTGAGGTGGACCTGAACCGCTATCTGACCCCGCCCAAAAGCTGGATCGTGCCGCTGGTCCGCCCGAAGAATCCGGTGGACCACAAGGCCGATGTGTTCGGTTTCAACGCCGAGGCGGCACGCATGCCTGCCGACCGGCTGGCCTTTGACGACCCCGCCGTGGATCGGGTCGCGGCCTTCTTTCACACCGGGGGCACCACCGGCATGCCCAAGGTCGCGCAGCACAAATATTCCGGCATGATCTATAACGGCTGGCTGGGCGGCACGCTTTTGTTCACCAGGGAAGATGTGCTGATCTGTCCGCTGCCGTTGTTCCACGTCTTTGCGGCCTATCCGATCCTGATGTCGGCCATCGCCTCGGGGGCGCATGTGGTGTTCCCGACACCGGCGGGCTATCGCGGGGATGGCGTCTTCGACAACTTCTGGAAGCTGGTCGAACGCTGGAAGGTCACCTTCCTGATTTCCGTGCCGACGGCCATCGCCGCGCTGATGCAGCGCCCGGTGAATGCCGACATTTCCAGCCTGCGCACGGCGATTTCCGGGTCGGCGCCGCTGCCGATCGAACTTTATAACCGTTTCAAGGCCGCGACAGGGGTGGAAATCGCCGAAGGTTACGGACTGACCGAGGCGACCTGTCTGGTGTCGGTGAACCCGGTGGACGGGCTGAAGAAGGTGGGGTCGGTCGGCATCCCGCTGCCCTATACCCATGTGCGTATCCTGAAACGGACCAATGGCGATTTCATCGAATGCGGCGTCGATGAGGTGGGCGAGATCTGCGTGGCCAACCCCGGTGTCTTTGAAGGGTCCACCTATACCGAGGTCGACAAGAACCACGACCTGTTCGCCGAGGACCGGTTCCTGCGCACGGGCGATCTGGGACGGATGGACCCGGATGGCTATCTGTGGATTACCGGCCGCGCCAAGGATCTGATCATTCGGGGGGGGCACAACATCGACCCCGCCGAGATCGAGGAAGCGATGCTGGCCCATCCCGCCGTGGCCTTCGCCGGGGCGATCGGCCAGCCCGACAGCTTTGCCGGGGAACTGCCGTGTTGCTATGTCGAACTGGTCGGTGGGGCCAGCGCGACCGGGGACGAGCTGATGGACCATGCCCGCAAGCATATCCACGAACGCGCCGCGATCCCCAAGCATATCGAGGTTCTGCCGGAATTGCCCAAGACCGCGGTGGGCAAGATATTCAAACCAGATCTGCGCAAACGCGCGATCATGCGGGTCCTGAACGCAACCCTGGCCGAGGCGGGCCTTGCCGCGCATGTCATTTCCGTGGTCGAGGATCGCAAACGCGGGCTTGTGGCACAGGTGGCCGCGCGCGGCACGGTCGATGAGATGGCGCTGGCGCACAAGCTGGGTGAATTCACCGTGCCCTGGGACTGGGCGCGCTGACCGCGCGGCCCCGCGGATATGATTCGGCCGCGCCACCCGCGCGGCCGTTTCTTTTTCAGCCTGTGCGATGGATTGGCGCCATTTGGCAAACAATGAACCCTTGTGTGGGTGATTGTTTGGGTATCCGTGCGCGAATCTGCGGCGGCATAAATCAACCTTTGGTTGTCTAACTTTCTCCGCCAAAATGGCTTGGATTTGGCGCAGGGGCGCCATTTTTCCGACATTTCCGGGGTCAATCTTTGGCAACAGGTAGCGATTGTGGCGGTAAAGTTCGAAACCTCGTCAGCCAAGGACGCCCAGAATGACCAATTTCATCGAAAAAGCCCGCGCCGGTCGCATGAATGCGCTTGCAACCCTTGCCGCAACCCCGGTGGGCCATGCACAAACTGCCCGCAATCGGGCGCCCAGTCGCCACAACGTGGTCACCTTCGCCTCAAGTCGTGCGCGGCGGATGGACACGATCCTGACCTGATCCGTCCCGCAGGGGGCCTTGAAAAAGGGCGCGTGGCAGACCCACGCGCCCTTTTCCTTACCGCGAGAATTTCTTGTATTTCACCCGCTTGGGGTTCACGGAATCGGGACCAAGACGGCGGATCTTGTCCTGTTCGTAATCCTCGAAGTTGCCTTCGAAGAATTCCACATGCGCTTCGCCCTCGAATGCCAGGATGTGCGTGCACAGACGGTCCAGGAAGAAACGGTCGTGGCTGATGATGACCGCGCAGCCCGCGAAATCCTCGATCGCGGCTTCCAGGGCTTGCAGGGTTTCCACGTCCAGGTCGTTGGTCGGTTCGTCCAGCAGCAGCACGTTGCCGCCCGATTTCAGCAGCTTGGCCATGTGCACGCGGTTGCGTTCCCCGCCCGACAGCAGGCCCACCTTTTTCTGCTGGTCCGCGCCCTTGAAGTTGAACGCGCCCACATAGCTGCGGCTGTTCACCTGCGCGTCGCCCAGTTCGATCAGTTCGGCCCCGCCCGAGATTTCCTCCCAGACGTTCTTGTCGGGGTCCAGCGCGTCGCGCGACTGATCGACATAGGCCAGCTTCACCGTGTCGCCGACGGTGATCGCCCCCGAATCGGGGGTTTCGTAGCCGGTGATCATCTTCAGCAGGGTCGATTTGCCCGCGCCGTTCGGGCCGATCACGCCCAGAATGCCGCCCGGCGGCAACGAGAAGCTGAGGTTCTCGATCAGCAGCTTGTCGCCCATGTGCTTGGTCAGGTTCTCGACCTCGATCACCTTGCCGCCCAGGCGCGGGCCATTGGGGATGATGATCTGGGCCTTGCCCACGCGTTCCTTGACCCCTTCCTCGGCCATCTTTTCATAGGCCGAGATCCGGGCCTTGGATTTCGCCTGACGCGCCTTGGCGCCGGCGCGGATCCATTCCAGTTCCTTTTCCAGAACCTTCTGCTTGGCCTTGTCCTCGCGGGCTTCCTGTTCCATCCGCTTGGCCTTCTGTTCCAGCCAGCTGGAATAGTTGCCCTCATACGGAATGCCGCGGCCGCGTTCCAGTTCCAGGATCCAGCTGGTGATGTCGTCCAGGAAATAGCGGTCGTGGGTCACGCACAGGATGGTGCCCTTGTATTCGATCAGGTGCTTTTGCAGCCAGGCGATGGTTTCCGCATCCAGGTGGTTGGTCGGTTCGTCCAGCAGCAGCATGTCGGGCGCTTCCAGCAGCAGCTTGCACAGCGCGACGCGACGGCGTTCCCCGCCTGACAGGGTGCCGACATTGGCGTCATCGGGCGGGCAGCGCAGGGCTTCCATCGCGACATCGACCTGGCTGTCCAGATCCCACAGGTTCTCGGCGTCGATTTCGTCCTGCAGCTGGGCCATCTCTTCGGCGGTTTCGTCCGAATAGTTCATCGCCAGTTCGTTGTAGCGATCCAGCTTGGCCTGTTTTTCGGCCACGCCGAGCATGACGTTGCCGCGCACATCCAGGCTTTCATCCAGTTGCGGTTCCTGCGGCAGATAGCCCACCTTGGCGCCCTTGGCGGCCCAGGCCTCGCCCGAAAAATCCTTGTCGATGCCGGCCATGATGCGCAGCAGGGTCGATTTCCCCGCGCCGTTGACGCCGACCACCCCGATCTTGACGCCCGGAAGAAAGTTCAGGCGGATGTTTTCAAAGCACTTCTTGCCGCCCGGATAGGTCTTCGAAACACCATCCATGTGATAGACATACTGATAGGACGCCATTGGAAACCTCGCTCGGGCGGAAAGTCGTTTGCGCGCCTGTTTAGGGGATCAGGTCGCAAGAGGAAAGGGTTGCTCGAAGTCCGGCCGTGCCGAATCGCAGCCGATCTGCTGCCGTGGTTCTGGTCAAGTCCATATGCCGGATGTTGGAGGCGGGTACCGGAATCGAACCGGTCTTCACGGATTTGCAATCCGCTGCGTAACCTCTCCGCCAACCCGCCGTTCCTTCGAGGTGAACGTCAATTAGACCATCGCGCTGGATGCCGCAAGGGGGCCGGGCGTGGGTTTCGTGCATCACAGGCGGGCTGCGGCAGGCTGTCCCGGTGTGCGACGGTTGCCCCGGCAGGGGCGATGTGGCACAAGGATCAGACGGATAACCCAATTTCAAGAGCCCAGACATGACCGATTTCGCCGCGCGCCGCACCATGATGGTCGACACCCAGGTCCGACCCAATGACGTGACGAAATTCCCGATCATCGAGGCGATGCTGGCAATTCCGCGCGAAATTTTTGTTCCTGCGCCGCGCCGTGAGGCCGCCTATGTCGGTGAAAACCTGGACATCGCGCCCGGTCGCGTCATGCTGGAGCCGCGGACGCTGGCCAAGCTGCTGGATGCGCTGGATGTGACGTCGGGGGATCTTGTGCTCGATATCGGCTGTGGTCTGGGGTATTCGGCCGCAGTCATCGGGCGCATGGCCGAAGCCGTCGTCATGCTTGAGGAAGAGGGCCTTGCCGCACAGGCCGAGGCCGCCCTGGCGCAGCTGGGCGTGGATAATGTCGCGGTCGTGGCGGGCCCGCTTGCGGGCGGTGCGGCCAAACACGGTCCCTATGACGTGATCATCGTCGAAGGTGCGGCAGAACAGGTGCCGCAGGCAGTTCTGGATCAGCTGAAGGAAGGCGGCCGGATCGGCTGTCTGTTCATGGAAAAGGCGCTGGGTGTGGCGCGCATCGGCCGCAAGATCGATGGCCAGGTGACCTGGCGCTATTCATTCAACGCGGCGGCCCCGGTTTTGCCGGGCTTTGCCGCGGAAAGGGAATTCGCGCTCTGACAGGCGGGCGTGGGTGCAATGACGTCGTGATCACAGGGGGCGATCCCGCCCCCGGTCTTTGCCCTGCCAAAAGAAGCAGGGGAAGTTCATAGGAATGAGGAAGCCAGGCATGTTGCGCAAGACGCTGAAATCGATCACGCTCGCGGGCTTTGCCGCGCTGAGCTTTGCTGCGGCCCCCGGGGCGGCGCGTGCCGAAACGCTCGCGGATGCGCTGGTCGCGGCCTACCGCAATTCCAACCTGCTGGAACAGAACCGTGCCACGTTGCGCGCCGCCGATGAGGATGTGGCCGCCGCCATCGCAAGCCTGCGCCCCGTGGTGCAGTGGATCGCCGAGGCGACCTATACCGACAGCGATGTGCCGCCCCGCGATGTCGAAGATCTTAGTGCTTCGTTGTCGTTGTCGGCGTCGATGGTGCTGTTTGATTTCGGGCAAAGCCAACTGGGCGTCGACATTGCCAAGGAAAGCGTTCTGGCGACCCGCGAGGCGCTTGTGGGGGTGGAACAGGACGTTCTGCTGACCGCGATTGCCGCCTATACCGATGTGAAAAGCGCCTCGCAGCGTCTGGCGATCAACCAGAATTCCGTGCGCGTGATCGGCGAAGAACTGCGCGCAGCCCAGGACCGGTTCGAGGTGGGCGAGGTGACCCGCACGGATGTGTCGCTGGCCGAGGCGCGGCTGGCCGCCGCCCGCGCCGCGCAGGTGGCCGCGCAGGGCAGTCTGGAAGTCGCGCGCGAATCCTTCAAGGCTGCGACAGGGGCCTATCCGGTCAATCCGGCCGCCTTGCCAAAGCCCCCCGCACTGCCGAAATCGCTTGATGAGGCGCGGGCAACGGCGCTGCGCCTGCACCCGGCGATCAAGCGCGCGCAGCGCCAGGTGACCATCGCCGATCTGCAGGTGGCGCTGTCCGCCAAGCGGCGGATGCCGACGATCAGCGGTTCGGTAGGGGTGTCGGACCCAAGCGGCACGGGCGCTGGCCTGACGGCGGGGGTGCGGATGTCACAGACTATCTATTCCGGCGGTGCGCTGGCCTCGGCGCATCGCAAGGCGATCGCCAATCGCGATGCTGCCCGCGCCGGTCTGGCCCAGGTGGGTGTGCAGATCAGCGAGTCCGTGGCGAATGCCTGGTCCAGCATCGAGGTCGCCCGCGCGCAGATCCGTGCCATCAACCAGCAGATCGAGGCCGCGACGGTCGCCTACAACGGAGTCAAGGAAGAAGCGACCCTTGGCGCCCGCACGACCCTGGATGTGCTTGACGCGGAACAGGAATTGCTGAACGCGCAGGCCGACCGCATTGATGCCGAAGCCAATCTGCAGGTAGCGATCTATTCACTTCTTTCGTCTATGGGTCTTCTGACCGTTGAAAAATTGCAGCTTGGTATCCCGACCTATGATCCCGCGGCCTATTACAACGCGGTGCGTAACGCGCCCGTTACCAGCGTTCAGGGGGAAAGCCTTGATCGTGTGCTGCGTTCCATCGGCAAGAAGTGACGCGCCGGTGCCTGGCACGCGCGGCGCGGTGACACCGACCGAACGGGCAGGGGGACGGCATGTCTGATCCGATGAATTCGCCAGAGATCGAGGATGTCCTTGCCTCGATCCGCCGGCTTGTGTCGCTGGACCCGGTTCCGGTGCGATCCGCGCCGCAGGTGCATCCCGACCCTGCCCCCCTGCCGCAGGTTTCAGCGCTGGTTGAAGAACCGCCGACTGCCGCCCTGCAGCCTGATGATGCTGATCAAGGTGGTGAGAAAGCGGCCTTTGAAGACGACGGCTGCCTTGTGCTGACGCCCGCGCTGCGCGTTGAAGGCGAAGAAGAGCTTTCTGCCGAGGCGGTGCCCGCACCTGCTGCGCCAGATGATCTTGGGGCAGAACTTCAGCGGCTGGAACATACGATCGCCGAACTGGAGGCTGCCGTGGGGGATGTGATCCCGCCGGAAGAGTCGGCCTTGGCTGGCCCCGGGGAGGGGGATCTCGACACGGTGCCCAAGCCTGCTGAGCCGCATCTGGGTGATCAATCCGGTGCCGATCCTGATATGCTGTCGACGACAGCCCCCACCCCGGCCTGGCAGGCGGATGATGGGGTTCCCGTGATGGCCGCGGGCGATCTTGAGGAAGAGATTGCGGATGATCCGGGCGCGCCCATGTGGATTGACGCCGAAGATGCCCCGGATGGCCCATTTGAAGCCTTGGCCGACGCAGGGGGGCTGGCAGAGGCCTGGGCCGACGATCCCGCGGCGGCTGCGGATGTGGGTGACGTCGCAGACGCCAGCTGGCTGCCCGACGTTGATGGTATGCATGTCGTTGAAGACCCCGTGCCATCAGACTGGGCCGAGGGGCACGATGCGACGGAGGAAGGCGATGCGGGCGCGGCGGATGACGATACCCCCCGCCGGCTGCATTTGCATGAGACCCCGCCGGATCACCGCAGCGGCCCAAGGATCCTTCGGTCCCAGCCCGAAGCGCGGCGGGATGCGGATGATGATGAAGAAGAGAGTCTTTTCGCAGGGGCGGACGCGCTGATTGACGAAGAAACCCTGCGTATTCTGGTGGCGGATATCATCCGCAAGGAACTACAGGGTACGCTGGGCGAAAGGATCACGCGCAATGTGCGCAAACTTGTCCGGCGTGAAATCCAGCGGGCGCTGAGCAGTCAGGATTTCGACTGATCTGTGGCCTGCCGGGCCGATGGTCATTGCTGTGCAAACCTGCTGGCGCGGGTCGGGCCTTGGCAAGGTCAGCGCCCTTTATGACCATCACCGCCCCGATCCTGGGGCGGGGTTGAAAGCGGGGCCTGCGGCCCGTTCGTGTTCGTGACCCAGGCAAAACGAAACGCGCCCTTTCGGGCGCGTTTTCCAAAGGCGGGCTACCTTGTGTCAGGCCGCTTCGGCCTCTTCGGCGGCCAAACGGCGTTCACTTTCCTCGCGTGACAGCGCGACCGAGGTGCGCACGCCCTTCGACACGAATTCCATCAGCCCCTTGACCACGCGTTCGTTCGGATCGATCCCGGCACAGGACAACACTTCGCGCCCATCGCGCGACCGTGCCCAGCGGGCGATCTGTTCCGGCCCGTTGCCATATTTCTTGTCATCGGCGATCGCATCATCCAATGCGGCCAGCACCACGGCCGCGAAAAGCTTGCGTGCGCGTTGGCCCTGTTCGTAATTGAATGCGGAGCCGTCAACGAAATCGCGCATCATTCCGTCCTTTTTATTGCTCTTGCGTTTCCTGGCGTAGCGGCAAATATGGCTTTTCCCATACGATTCGATATGGCCTGCGCTACATGGCAGTCATGCGTTTGTTGCATGGCTATCTTGGTCGCGGTCAATATTTCGTCTGGGTGCCACAGTGCAGCCGCCCATATATAGGCGCGGGCGTTTTCAGATCAACCATTTTTGCCGTAATTCGCAGTTTCCCTGGCATATTGGCGCATTTTCGTCACCAGGGTCGCGCCGGGTCGGCGGCGCGGCGCTGGTGCCCTGGGCGGCCGGTGCGCGCGAATGTGAACCGCGCGCCCGGTCAGTCCAGGTTGACGGTGGCCGCGCCCGCCCGCATCGGGCCTTCGGCCCGGTCAAGCCGCAGATGCGCGATGCCGCGCCCGCCCGCCTGGGTGTAAAGCGTGCCCACGACGCGCCCGGCTGCCTCGACCGGGGTGCCGACCGGGGCGTTGCCCTGCACGCGCACACGCACCAGGCCCTTGCGCAATTCGGTCTTGTGCTTCATCCGCGCGGTTACCTCTTGCCCCACATAACAGCCCTTGCGGAAATCGACGCCGTTCAGGCGTTCAAAGCCCGCCTCCAGAATGTAGGTGTCGGGCGTCAGCTCGATCCCGGATTCGGGGATGCAATGGGCCACGCGGATCGCGTCCCAGTCGGTGCCGTCATCGCCGCCCTCGTGGTCATAAAGCCGCCAGCCAAGCGCGGGGTGGCGCGGGTCGGTGACCGCACCGGCAGGCGCGGGGCCCGTGCCGCGGCGAACCCGTAGCGCGGTCGGTTCAATCCGTACATCCGCGCGCAGACGATACATCGAAAGCCGCTTGGCCGTGGCCTCGGCCAGGGGTGCCGCGATGTCCAGCAACACCGTGTCGCCATCGGGAATCAGCAGGAAATCGGCCAGATACTTGCCCTGCGGGGCCAGCAGCGCGGCATAGACCGGGCCGGTCTCCAGTTTGCGCGCATCATTGCTGATCAGCCCCTGCAAAAAGCTGATCCGGTCCGCGCCGCTGATCCGGAAGATTGCGCGTTCGGCCATCCTGGCCCCCCCTTGTTCAGTCGGTCAATTGCATCCGGCACAGCGCGGCATATGTTCCGCCTTGTACCAGCAGCGTTTCATGCGTGCCTTCCTCGACAACCTGACCATCGACGATGACAACGATCTTGTCGGCATTGCGCACGGTGGACAGGCGATGGGCAATCACCAGCGTGGTGCGACCTTGCGACAGTTCGGCCAGCGCCTCGGCCACGCGCGCTTCGGACGCGGTATCCAGCGCGCTTGTCGCTTCATCCAGCAGCAGGATCGGCGCATCGCGCAGGATGGCGCGGGCAATGGCGACGCGCTGGCGCTGGCCCCCCGACAGCGATGATCCGCGGGGCCCTGCAGGCGTGTCGATCCCCTGCGGCAGGCTGTCGGTGAAATCGGTGACATGCGCGGCCTGCAGCGCGCGGGCCAGCGTGGGCGCGGGCACATCCGCGCATCCCAAAAGCACGTTTTCCCGGATCGTTTCGTCAAACAGCGCCGCTTCCTGCGCGACGGTCGAGAACAGGTCGCGCAGTGCGGGCAGGTTCAGCGCGCGGATATCCTGTCCGCCGATAGTGATGTGCCCGCTGTCGGGGTCGATCATCCGCGTCAACAGGGCAAAGACCGTGCTTTTCCCCGCCCCGGACGGCCCGACCAGCGCGGTCGTCTGGCCCGCCTCGGCGGTAAAGGACAGCCCGCGCAGCACCGGCGTTTCGCCATAGCGCAGCCGCACGTCTTCCAGCCGGATCGTTGTCTGCGCCGGGTCGGGGTGCAACCCGTCAACGGGGCTGGTGATGGCGGGCGGGGTGTCGAACAGGCGATACAGGCGTTCCAGGCTTGCCGCCGCCGTCTGCCAGGTGCCGGCCAGCCCGCCCAGACGGCGCAGCGGCTGAAACGCCAGCGCGATTGCCGTGAAGAATGACATGAATTCGCCCACGGTCCGCTGGCCCGCGGCAATCTCGCCGCCCGCGAGCAACAGGACGCCGAAAAAGCCAAGCCCGGTGACCACGTCGATCATCGCCGGGATCATTGTCTGTGACATGGTCATCTTGACCTGCCCACGCCGGATCGCATCGACGATCGTCGCGAACCGGCGCATCTGGTAATCTTCCATGCGGTTCAGCTTGACCGCAGCGATGCCGTGGAACACCTCATCCAGGCGGGTGGCGCGCTGCCCCGATTGCGACCGCATCTGTTCGGTTTTCTTGCGGATGTAGCGTTGCGCAACCGCAGTCGGCAGGATCAGCAGCGGCGCGCCGATCAGCGTGGTCGCGGTCCAGATCGGGTCGATCGAGATTGCCACCGCGAACAGCGCGATCAGCGACACCGCGTCGCGCCCCGCCCCGGTGATGAAGGTGGACCAGACGCCCTGCACGGCGATGGTGTCGCCTTGTACCCGCTCGATCAGCGCGCCGGGCGGGTTATGCTGGAAAAACGCCTGGTCAAGGCCAAGGATATGGCGGGTCAGATCCACCTGCATCGCGCTGGAACTGGTCAGCGATATCCGCGACAGCAGCGTGCGTGACACCACCAGCGTTACGGCGCGGATCACGAACAGCCCCAGGATCGCCAGACCAACCCACCAGATCATCCCGGATTCGCCACCCAGAAAGACCCGATCGAACAGCGGCTCCAGCATCCAGCTGAGCGCGCCCAGCGTCGATCCCTCGATCACCATCACCGCCAATGCCAGCGTCATCAGCGGCCAATGCTGGCGCAGATAATCACGCCAGAGCCGGGCGAACAGCCTGCCGGAGGAATATCGGGGATCGGGTCTGGCCAAGGTCCTGCCTATCGGATGCGCGGTTTCGGGCGCGGTCTGTGTCGGGTCTAGCGTGAACGGGGCGGCGCGCGCAAGCATGGCACGATTGACCGCGCCGCGCCGCGGGCGTACCGATTGCGCTATCACTGCAGGAGAAACCACCATGCCCCTGTCGCAGGGCCGCCCCTATCTGGCCATTCCCGGCCCCTCGACCATGCCCGACCGGGTGCTGTCGGCGATGCATCGCGCCGCCCCCAACATCTATGAGGGCGAATTGATCGACACGGTTACGCGTATCCTTCCCGATCTGCGCCGAGTGGCGCTGACCTCGGGTCATGTGGCGATCTACATCGCCAACGGCCATGGCGCATGGGAGGCCGCGAATGCCAACATGTTCTCACGCGGGGATCGGGCCCTGGTGCTGGCGACGGGGGGCTTTGGCATCGGCTGGGCGGATCATGCCCGCGCGATGGGGGTCGAGGTTGATCTGATCGACTTCGGCAAATCGACCCCCGCCGATCCGTCCCGGCTGGAAGCGGCGCTGCGCGCCGACCGCGATCATCGGATCAAGGCGGTGTTGGTGACCCATGTGGATACCTCCAGCTCGGTCAGGAATGACATTCCCGCGATCCGGGGGGCGATCGATGCGGTGGGGCATCCCGCGCTTCTGGCGGTGGATTGCATCGCCTCGCTGGGGTGCGATGAATTCCGCATGGACGATTGGGGCGTGGATGTGATGGTCGCGGCCAGCCAGAAGGGGCTGATGGTGCCCCCGGGGCTGGGCTTTGTGTGGTTTTCCGACCGTGCGGCCGAGGCGGGGCGCGCGGCCGATCTGGCAACGCCCTACTGGAACTGGCGCCCGCGTGCCTTCGCCGAACAGTTCTATCAGCATTTTGGCGGCACCGCGCCCACGCATCACCTGTTCGGCCTGGCCGAGGCACTGCGGATGATCCTGGACGAAGAGGGCCTTCACCATGCCTGGGCACGCCATGCCACGCTTGCGCGCGCCGTCTGGGCCGCGTTTGATGCCTGGGGGCTGGGCGGCGACATCTCGCTGAACGTGGTTGATCCGGCGCATCGGGGCCATTCGGTCACCGCGGCGCGAATCGGCGGGGGCGGCGCGGGCCGTCTGCGCCGCTGGTGCGAATCGCAGGCAGGCGTGACGCTGGGTGTCGGTCTGGGCATGGCCGATCCGGGCAGCCCGGCCTATGACGATTTCCTGCGCGTGGCGCATATGGGCCACGTCAACGCCCATATGACGCTGGGCGCCCTGTCGGTGATGGAGTCCGGGATGACCGCGCTTGACATCGCCTTTCGTCCCGGCGGGATCGCCGCCGCGGCACAGGTGGTGGCAGGCCGCTAGCGGCCTCAGTCCCCCGCCGCTGCGATCGCCCGGGGCAGGGCGCGTGCAAAGGCCGCCATCGCCGCCTCGGGCCCGCAGGATACGCGGATGCAGCGGTCCTGCGGCGCGACAAAAGGCATGCGCGCGAAGATGTCGCTCTCGATCAGCCCGGCCAGGACCGCTCGGGCAAAGGCGCCATCGCGGCCACAGTCGATGGTGACAAAGTTCGTCGCCGAAGGCAGGGCAGTCAGCCCGTTTCCGGCAGCGATCTGGCCAAGCCGTGCCCGTGACGCGGCGACCTTGGCGCGAATCCCGGCCAGCCAGTCCTGATCCTCCAGCGCGGCCAGCGCGCCCGCCTGACTGATCCGGCACATGCCGAAATGGTTGCGGATCTTGTTGAAGGCGGTGATCAGGGGCGCTGCGCCTATGGCATAGCCCACCCGCGCGCCGGCCATGCCATAGCCCTTGGAAAATGTTCGCATCCGGATCACGCGCGGATCTTCGGGGTCTATCGCGGGGGCGGTGCCTTCGGGGGCCAGGTCAACATAGGCCTCATCCAGTACCATCAGCGTGCCATCAGGCACCCGCGTGACCATGTCGGCGATCACCCTGCCCGGGTGGTGCGAGCCCATCGGATTATCGGGATTGGCGATGTACATCAGCTTGGCGCGTGTGGCCGCGGCCAGCGTCAGCAGCGCCTCGGGGTCTTCGTGATCGCCCTTGTAGGGAACCTTGTGCAGCACCCCGCCAAAGCCCGTGACATGATAGTTGAAGGTCGGATAGCCCCCTTCCGAGGTCACCACCGGGTCGCCCGGTCCCACGACCAGCCGCACCAGATAGCCCAGAAGCCCGTCAATCCCCTCGCCCACCACGATATTCTCGGGCCGGCAGCCATGATGCGCGGCCAGCGCCGCCCGCAGATCATGGTTTTCCGGATCGCCATACATCCAGACATCGGATGCGACGCGGGTCATGGCCTCGACTGCGCGGGGTGACGGACCAAAGCCGTTTTCATTCGCCCCAAGCCGCGCCACAAAGGGGCGGTCACGCGCGCGCTCCTGCGTTTCCGGCCCGACGAAGGGGACCGAGGCGGGCAGACTGTCGATCAGCGGGGTATAGCAAGGTCCGGTCATGCCCCAGTGCTAAGACTATTCCCGCCGCCCCGCAAGACTGCGCGAACGCTGCTTCTTCTTGGTCCAAATACTCCCGCCGGAGGCTTCTGCAGATACCGCGAAAGCCCCCGGCAGGGGATCAGCCGATATCGGCCAGCCGTTTCACCGCAGCGGCGATCTTTGCCGCCTCTTCCTCGCCCTGGGCCAGCTTTTCGCGGGTCTCCTCGACGACATCCCCGGCGGCGCTTTCAATGAATTTCGGGTTGGCCAGACGCCCGCGCAATCCGCCCAGATCCTTGTCCAGCCTGGCCAACGCCTTTTCCAGCCGCGCCTTCTCGGCGGCCACGTCGATCACACCCTCCAGCGGCAGTGCAAACACCGCCCCCGGCGCCGCGATGGAAATCGCGCCCTTTGGCACCGCCGCCTCGGTCAGGCTGTCGATCCGTGCCAGCCGGAAGATCAGCGCCTCATTGCGCGCCAGCGCCGTGCGCGCGGCCGCATCCGCCCCGGCCAGCACCATCGGCAGCTTGAGGCCCACCGGAACCCCCATCTGCGTGCGGCTTGACCGGATGTCCTCGATCAGGGTGATCACCCAGTTCATTTCCCGATCCGCCTCGGCGTCGATCAGCTCGGCGCCATAGCCGGGCCAGTCGGCATGGGCCAGCATCTTCGCCCGGTCCCCGGTCAGCACCCACAGCTCTTCGGTGATGAAGGGCATGATCGGGTGCAGCAGGATGTAGCACTGGTCCAGCACCCAGCGCATCGTCGCCCGCGTTTCGGCGGCATGATCGCCATCGAACAGGGGCTTGGCGAATTCCACATACCAGTCGCAGACCTTGCCCCAGACAAAGGCATAAAGCGCATTGGCCGCATCGTTGAAGCGGTAATTGGCAAGCGCCTCATCCACCGCCTCGCGCACGCGGGCGGTTTCGCCGATGATCCAGCGGTTCACGGTATGGCTGGCCTCGGGCCGGCCCGACGCGGGGCCGTCAAAGACGCCGTTCATCTCGGCAAAGCGGGTAGCGTTCCATATCTTGGTGCCAAAGTTGCGATAGCCTGCGATCCGCGCGGTCGACAGCTTCAGATCGCGCCCCATCGCCGCCATCGCGGTCAGGGTAAAGCGCACAGCATCCGCGCCGAATTCATCGATCAGCTCCAGCGGGTCCAGCACGTTGCCCAGGGATTTGGACATCTTCTTGCCCTTCTCATCGCGGACAAGGGCGTGGACATAGACGGTGTGGAACGGCACCTGATCGACCACCGCCAGCTGCATCATCATCATCCGGGCGACCCAGAAAAAGATGATGTCGAACCCGGTGATCAGCACATCGGTGGGAAAGTATTTCGCCAGCTCGGGTGTATCCTCGGGCCAGCCCAGCGTCCCGATCGGCCACAGCCCCGACGAGAACCAGGTGTCCAGCACATCCGGGTCGCGCCAGACCGGATAGACCAGATGCGTCGGGTCCTGGCTCAGGTTGTAATCGGCAAGGTTCGCGGCCAGCATCTCCAGTGCCGCGGTACGGTCCGCCACCTCGACGATGCGGGCGTGGTTCAGAGGCGCGGGCAGGCCTGCGATGTCGTCGCGGAAGGCCTCGGCCACGCCGGCCAGATCGGCGGCGCAATGGTGGCGTGCGCCGGCATGAACCAGTCCGCCCTCGTTCAGCAGGCGGAACAGTTCGACCTCGTCCAGCGCGCTGTCACCCTCGTCATCGGCAAAGCCTTCGGCCCAAAGGTCCAGGCCATACCACACCGGGATCTGATGGCCCCACCACAGCTGGCGGCTGATGCACCAGGGTTCGATATTCTCAAGCCAGTGGAAATAGACCTTGGCGTCGCGTTCCGGCAGGATCGTGGTGCGGCCCTCGCGTACGGCGTCGATCGCGGGCTGCACGATTTTCGCGGTATCGACGAACCACTGGTCGGTCAGCATCGGCTCGATCACCACCTTGGATCGGTCGCCGAAGGGTTGCATGATCTTCTTCGCCTCGACATAGGGCACCATGTTGCCCTCGCCATCGGGGATCATCACGGCCAGCCCCTCGGCGGTGATCGCCTCGACCACGCGCTTGCGCGCCTCGAACCGGTCCAGGCCGCGCAATTCCTCGGGAACAAGGTTCACGCTGCTGACATCGCCCACCTCTTCCTCGCCGCGTGCGATCCGCCCCGCGATTTCGGCCGCATCGGCATAGGCCAGCCCGTCGGCCCGCATCCGCCCCTTGGTGTCCATCAGCGCATACAGGGGGATGTTGTTGCGCGTCGCCACCCCATAGTCGTTAAAGTCATGCGCCCCGGTGATCTTGACCGCGCCCGAGCCGAAATTCGGATCGGGATATTCGTCGGTGATGATCGGGATCAGGCGGCGGTGTTCCTTGGGACCCACCGGAATTTCGCACAGCTTGCCGACGATCGCCGCATAGCGATTGTCCGACGGATGCACCGCCACCGCGCCATCGCCCAGCATGGTTTCGGGGCGGGTCGTCGCGATGCTGATATAGTCGCGCACCTCGCGCAGCGTCACCTTGCCGTCGGCGTCGCGTTCGACATATTCATAGGTTTCGCCCCCGGCCAGCGGGTATTTGAAATGCCACATGTGGCCCGCAACCTCGATATTCTCGACCTCAAGGTCGGAAATCGCGGTCTCGAAATGGGGGTCCCAGTTCACCAGCCGCTTGCCGCGATAGATCAGCCCCTTGTGATACAGGTCGACAAAGACCTTGATCACCGCCTGCTGGAAATGCTCATCCATCGTGAAGGCGTTGCGCGACCAGTCGCAGGACGCGCCCAGCCGCTTCAGCTGGCTGATGATCGTGCCGCCCGACTGTTCCTTCCATTCCCAGACCTTCCCAAGGAAAGCCTCGCGGCCCATCTCGCGCCGGCCCGGCAGGCCCGCCCTGGCCAGCTCGCGTTCCACCACCATCTGGGTGGCGATGCCCGCATGATCCTGCCCCGGCTGCCACAGCGTGTCAAAGCCGCGCATCCGGTGCCAGCGCACCAGGATGTCCTGCAGCGTGTTGTTGAAGGCGTGCCCCATGTGCAGGCTGCCGGTCACGTTCGGCGGCGGGATCATGATGCAGAAGGTTTCGTCCCGGCTGGCATTGGCGCCCGCCGCGAAACAGTGGCGCGCCTCCCACAGGGCGGCGATCCGCGCTTCGGCTTCAGCGGCGTTGAAGGTCTTTTCCATCGTCATCGGCTGCATCCTTTCCGGCTTGTGCGCTCTTTACCGCCCGGCCCCCGCAAGGAAAAGCCTTCCCTTCGGCTTTGCCCAAATATCCCGGGGGGTGAGGGCGAAGCCCGAGGGGGGCAGCGCCCCCCTTCCTCTTCAGCTTGCGCGATCCAGCTTGGTCGACAGATGGATCAGGCTTTCCGACGATTTCACCCCCGTCAGCTCGCCGATCTGGTCCAGTACCGCATCCAGCTGTGCGGTCGAACTCGCTGCCAGCTGCAGCAGCAGATCGACCCGGCCCGATGTGGTGTGGATCTTTTCCACCTCGGCGATCGTCTTCAGCCGGGTCAGGATCGCGGCCTGCGATTTCGGCTCGATCGTCAGAAGAACCGTCGCGCGGATGCGGCCCTGACGCGCGGCCTCGCCCAGCTTTACCGTGTAGCCGGCGATGATGCCGCTGGTCTCCAGCCGTTCCAGACGGGCCTGTATCGTTGATCGCGCCACCTTCAGGCGCCGCGCCAGCGTTGCCACCGACATGCGCGCATCGCCCCCCAGAAGGCCCAGTATGCCCCGGTCCAGATCGTCCATTTCGCCACTCTTCCACATTGACGGCAGTTTCGTCGTTCTAACGAAGAAATCTGGCAAATCTAGTCTTTCGATTGATGAAAATCCGTCCCATATGCGCCGCCAGAGTTTTCAGGAAAAGGGCGGCTCATACGCACCTGGCCTGGTTGGTTGAAACGCGTAAGCGTCTCCCGACCCGTCAAGCCGGGGCAAGAGGTGGCTGCGTTCTGTTGGCGAGGGAAAGCCGATGGGACTGTCGAAGACTATATGGACCAATCCGTCCGAAATCATCCGTATCAAACGGCCCGATCATCCGGTGCTGGTGTTCGCCCCGACCGTGCTGCAGGCGGCCGCGCGGCGGTTTCTGCACGGCTTTCCCGGGCTTGTGACCTATGCGGTCAAGTCGAACCCCGACAAGATCGTGATCGAGAATCTGGTGGCCGCCGGTGTGCGCGGTTTCGATGTGGCCTCGCCGTTCGAGATTGATCTGATCCGCCGTCTCGCGCCCGGGGCGGCGCTGCATTACCACAATCCCGTGCGCGGCCGGGACGAGATCGCCCATGCCGTGGCTGCGGGGGTAAAGGTCTGGTCGGTCGATTCGGCGTCCGAGCTGGACAAGCTGATCGGGATGGTCCCGGCGGATGCGGCCGAGATCGCGGTCCGGTTCAAGCTGCCGGTGGCTGGCGCGGCCTACAACTTTGGCGCCAAGTTCGGCGCGACCGCGCAACTGGCCGTGCAATTGCTGCGCCGGGTGGCCGATGCGGGCTTCATCCCCTCGCTGACCTTTCATCCGGGAACGCAATGCACCGATCCGATGGCCTGGGATGCCTATATCCGCACCGCTGCCACGATCAGCGCCGCGGCGGGCGTGGCGGTCGCGCGGCTGAACGTGGGCGGCGGTTTTCCCAACCACCGCACCAAAGGCCCCGCGCCGGTGCTTGAGGACATCTTTGCCCTGATCGACCGTGTCGCGACCGAAGCCTTTGGCGATGCGCGGCCCGCCCTTGTCTGTGAACCGGGGCGTGGGCTGGTGGGGGATGCCTTTACCCACGTCACCCGCGTGAAGTCGCTGCGTGATGGCGAACATGTGTTCCTGAACGATGGCATCTATGGCGGTCTGGCCGAGCTGCCCCTGGTCGGTAATATCGACCGGATCGAGGTTTATTCCCCCGAAGGCCAACGCCGCACCGGTGCGCCGGCCGACCGCGTGGTCTTTGGCCCAACCTGCGATTCGGTGGACAGGCTGCCGGGCCATCTTTCGCTGCCTGCCGACATGGCCGAGGGCGATTTCGTCGCCTTCCTGGGCATGGGGGCCTATTCCTTGGCGACGAACACGCGCTTCAACGGCTTTGGCGCGCTGGAAATCGTCACCGCCCTGGCGCTGCGGGGCTGATCACGCGCCCTTTCGTCAATGACCCGTTCAGAACCTTGCCCTATACTTTGGGTAAGGTTTCGTTCGTGGGATAGGGGCAGGATGCGCGGGCAGTGGGCAAACCGGCTGCGGCTTGGCGGCGCGATCAGGGCGCTTTGGTCGCGTGTGGGCGCGCTCTTGCGCGGCCCCGCCGCCCCGGAACCCGGTGCTGCCCCGCCGGTCCGTCCGGTACGCGGTGCGCAGGACCATGTGATCTTGCTGGACGGCACCCGCGGCAGCCTGCGCGCGGGCGAAGAAACCTCGATCGGGATCCTGTATCATTATCTGCGTGCGACCAATCCGCGTGCTTCGGTCTATTATGGCAAGGGGTTGCAGTGGCGCGAATGGCGTGACCTGTCGGATGTGATGCTGGGCTGGGGCGTCAACCGCCAGATCCTGCGCGCCTATGGCTGGCTGGCCAGCCGCTACCGTCCGGGGGATCGCATCTTTCTGATCGGCTATTCACGCGGCGCCTTTGCGGCGCGGTCACTGGCGGGCATCATCGACCGCGTTGGCCTGTTGCGTCATCCGGACGCGACCGAACGCAACATCCGCCTTGCCTGGCGCTATTATGAGGCGGAAAAGCCGCCCCCCGTCGCCGCGATCTTTCGCCGCCGGTTCTGCCATGACGACACCCGGATTGAAATGGTGGGCGCGTTCGACACGGTCATGGCGATCGGGAACCGGCTGCCCTTTCTTTGGATGCTGCACGAACCGCGCTATCGCTTTCATGATCATCGGCTGGGGCCGTCGGTCAATCACGGCTATCAGGCGCTGGCACTGGACGAAAGCCGCTCTGTTCTGGAGCCGCTGATCTGGGACAGCGGCGCCACCGGGGCCGCGCGTATTGAACAGGTCTGGTTCAAGGGCTGCCATGGCGATATCGGCGGCCAGCTTCCGGGCTTTGAGACGGCCCGACCGCTGGCCAATATTCCGTTGGCCTGGATGCTGGAACGGGCCGAGGCGCTGGGCCTGGCGCTGCCACCCGGCTGGCGCGCGGATTTCCCCTGTGATCCGGCCGCGCCTGCGGCGGGCAGCTGGCGCGGTTGGGGCAAGTTTTACCTGCTGCGTGCCCCGCGCGTGGTCGGCCGCGACCGAAGCGAGCGTATTCATGAAAGCGCGATCGGTGGGCGGCGTGACTGGCGGATGATCCTGCGCCCCTGGATCGCCCGGCAGGATCGGCGGGCCGAACTGCTGCGTCTGGCCCGGCAACAGGCGGGGGAAGAGCCGGACCCGGGCGGGTCATCCGATCTGCGGGCGTCGGACCTGCCCGTGCAGGATACCGCCTGATGACACAGGCAGGGTGGTCATGTGCGGGTGCCTGCGCGCGCTACATTGCCGCCTGGGCCTTGCGCGCTTCGCTGGTGATGGTCTGCCCGGCGGTGTCGATATCGCGCGCGGCGCCCTTCACGGTTTCACAGGCGCTCAGCATCAGCAGGGCGAACAGGGCAATTGGCAGGGTTTTCATCGCAAGACGGTCCATGGGGTCAGGTCGAACATAGCAAGCCCGCCGCCGCCTGGCCAGCCCGCCCCGCATGGCTGTGCGCGGGGGCGTCCTCCGGCGTCCGTGGTGTTTCGCGCGGCAGGGTGACGGATGCGGCGTAACACATTGTTAACTTTATCGTGCGAAAAGTCGCGAATGCGTAGCCTTTTGCCCCTGGTCTTTGCCCTTATGCTTGCCGCCTGCGCCTCGCCCGCGCCGCAGTTTTTCGGCGCGGCGCGCCACGATGTGGTGCTTGAGGGGTATCGCTTCACCGTCTTTCTGAAAGACGACCGGGCCGAGGTCATCCGCCACGGCTATCTGACCCGTGCCCGCCGCGATGCCGTGCCCGCCCTGATGATCCGCGCCGCCGAACAGGTTTCAGGCTGCCATGTGGCGGGTCCGGCGGGCGGGCGGTTCCGCTCGCCATCCTTGCCCGGCGATACCGGTGAGGCGCGGTTTGATCTGGATTGCCCCTGACCGAACCTGACGCAGATCAAGGTGATGGCGGACGAAATCTGTTTCATGGGGTGTGAATGCCTGTAGCAAAGGAAATTGCCATGTTCCGTCTGTTTTCCCTTATCTACGCGCTGTCCGGCCCGACGCTTGCGGGCGTTCTGATCGTGGCCGCGCTGACGATGAACATGTTTGATACCAGATCGATCATCGCGGCGGCCGTGGCCGGTTTTGTTCTGGGCATTCCCGCTGCCTGGCTGGTCGCCCGCCAGATCAGTTCGAATGGCTGAGCCGCGACGGAAGCGCCGGGGCAGATCGTTACAGCCCTGGGGCGCGGTGCCCCGAAGGAGAGAGATATGACCCAACCCCGGGGCTATACGACCGTGCAGATTGGCCTGCACTGGATCGTCGCGGTGCTGATCGTCCTGCAATATGTGTTCAAGGATGCGATTTCGGCGGCCTGGCGCGCGTTGCGGCTTGGCCAGGAAACGGGCTTTGATCCGCTGGTCGCGCAGCATGTCTTTGGCGGCATTCTGATTATGGTACTGGTGGTGTGGCGGCTGGTGTTGCGTGCGCGCCACGGTGCGCCGCCGCCACCCGACCAGGAAGCGCCTGCGCTGAAGCTGCTGGCCAAGGCGACGCACGGGCTTTTGTATCTGCTGATGCTTGGCCTGCCGGTTTCGGGCGCGGTCGCCTGGTTCGGCGGTGTCGGACCCGCCGCTGGCACGCATGAGGTGATGAAGACCCTGTTGTTGCTGCTGGTTCTGTTGCACGTTGTGGGCGCGCTTTACCACCAGTTCGTGTTGAAGACGAACCTGATGGCGCGGATGAAGCGGTCGACGGCCTGATGCGGTGCCAGCGCCCGTTCAGGCGATGAAGTCGCGTACCACGGCCTCAAACTCGCGTGGGCGCTCGGCATGCAGCCAGTGCCCCGCCTCGCCGATTTCGGTGAAGCGGGCTGCGGGGAACTGGGCACGGATCGCGGCATGGTGTTCGGGCCTGACGTAATCGGACCGCGCGCCGGAAACGAACAGCGCGGGTCCGTCAAACCGGCCCGGGGTTCCGGGCCAGCCGGTGATGCCGTCCATTTCGTCGCGCAGCACGTTCAGGTTCAGTTTCCAGCGCGGCGGATCGGCTTTCAGGTCCAGCGATTGCAGAAGGAAGGCGCGCACGCCGGGATCGTCGACGGTTTCGGCCAGCCGCCGGTCCGCCTCGGACCGCAGGGTCAGCCCGGTCAGGTCCAGCGATTGCATCGCCTCAACCAGATGGTTCTGCGAATGGCCATAGGCCACGGGGGCGATGTCGGCCACGATCAGGCGGCGGACCAGCCCGGGCCGGGTCAGCGCCAGCTGCATCGCGGCCTTGCCCCCCATCGAATGGCCCAGCACATCGGCCATCCCGCCGTGGTCGTCGATCACGCGGGCCAGATCGGCGGCCATGTCCGCATAGCCATGGGCGTCATTCCAGGGGCTGTCGCCGTGGTTGCGCTGATCGACGGCGATGACCAGCCGATCCTCGGACAGGCGGCGCGCGATCACGCCCCAGTTGCGGGCCGACCCGAACAGGCCATGCACGATCAGAAGCGGCGGGTGGTGCGAGGGCGCACCATGCAGGTGATGGTTCAACATGGCCGCAAGCTAGCGCAGGCCCGCGTTGCCCGCCAGCCCCGTTGCAAGGCGCCGGGACCGGGGCTAGGCTGACCGCGGAAGGAGCGCCAATGGACCCGATGGCCTTGCAGCAGATGACCGACCGTGTCGCCCGGCTGATGGAACAGCGGCTGGGGGCCAGGGGCGATGGGTTGCAGGCCAGGCTGCGGGCGCGGTCGCGCGCGTTACCGCGCAAGGTGCGCCGCGCCGTCGCGGTTCTGGCCGAGGCCGAGGCACTGGCCGCCGCCCCCAAGATTGCCCGCCAGCTGGACCCCGGCCAGGTACGGAAGGCCCATGACATCGCCGTTCACCACCTGCAGCCGTTGGGCGCGGGCGCGCGGTTGCGCGCGACGGTTCTGGGCATCGCGGCCTCGGTCGTGCTGGCGCTGCTGGTGACGGGGGCAGGGGTGCTGGCGGTTATGGTCTGGCGCGGGCTGATCTGAAACGAAAAGGGCCCCCGCAGGGGCCCTTCGCGCCTGTGACCCTGGGATCAGAGGTTCGGATAAATCGGGAAGCCAGCGCAAAGCGCGGCGACCTTGGCCTTCACGGCATCCTCGACCGCGCCGTTGCCGTCTTCGCCATTGGCAGCCAGGCCATCGATCACCTCAACGATCAGGCGGGCGATTTCGCGGAATTCCGTCTCGCCAAAGCCACGGGTGGTGCCGGCGGGCGTGCCCAGACGGATGCCCGAGGTCACCATCGGCTTTTCCGGGTCGAACGGGATGCCGTTCTTGTTGCAGGTGATATGCGCGCGCCCAAGCGCCTTTTCGGTCGCATTGCCTTTCACGCCCTTGGGGCGCAGGTCTACCAGCATCACATGGGTGTCGGTGCCGCCGGTGACGATATCAAGGCCACCTTTCATCAGTTCATCCGCCAGCGCCTGGGCGTTCCTGATGACCCGCTGGGCATAGACCTTGAATTCGGGGCGCAGGGCCTCGCCGAAGGCGACGGCCTTGGCGGCGATCACATGCATCAGCGGGCCGCCCTGTATCCCGGGGAAGATCGCCGAATTGACCTTTTTCGCGATATCTTCGTTGTTGGTCAGGATCATGCCGCCGCGCGGGCCACGCAGGGTTTTATGCGTGGTGGTGGTGGCCACATCCGCATACGGGAAGGGCGAGGGATGCGCCCCGCCCGCGACCAGACCCGCGAAATGGGCCATGTCGACCATCAGCCAGGCGCCGACCTTGTCGGCAATCGCGCGGAACCTGGCAAAGTCGATCTGGCGCGGAATCGCCGAGCCGCCGGCGATGATCAGCTTGGGCTGGTGTTCAACCGCCAGCGCCTCGACCTGATCATAGTCGATCAGGTTGTCCTGCTGGCGCACGCCATATTGCACCGCGTTGAACCACTTGCCTGACTGGTTCGGCGCCGCGCCATGCGTCAGGTGCCCGCCCGAGGCAAGGTTCATGCCCAGGATGGTGTCGCCCGGCTTGATCAGCGCCTGGAACACGCCCTGGTTCGCCTGCGAACCCGAATTCGGCTGTACATTGGCAAATTCGCAGCCAAACAGCTGTTTGGCGCGTTCGATCGCCAGATTTTCGGCCACATCGACGAACTGGCAGCCGCCGTAATAGCGCTTGCCCGGATAGCCTTCGGCATATTTGTTCGTCATGACAGAGCCCTGGGCTTCCATCACCGCCGCCGAGACGATGTTTTCGGACGCGATCAGCTCGATCTCGTCGCGCTGGCGGCCAAGCTCATCGCGGATCGAACCGAACAGTTCGGGGTCGCGGGTGGCAAGGCTTTCGGTGAAGAAACCGGCGTCACGTTGCGCAGTCATGGGCGTCTCCTGCAAGGGGTCATCGGGTTTGGGCGGAGCTTTATCGCAGTTTTCCCCACGCCGGAAGCGTTCAAAACGCGCAAGGGTCAATTTGGGCCCGGGCATTGGCGCTTGTCTTTCCGGGCGGGTCTTGCCACACCTTGGAAAAACAGGAAGGACATGGCCCGTGGCACAGGCACAGCACATCCATTTTGCCGCATCGACCAGCGCCAGCGCGCAAACGGCGCTGGCGGCGCTGGTCGCGCGCTATGGTCAGGTGCCGCGCTATGCGGCCGATGTGATCGTGGCGCTGGGGGGCGATGGCTTCATGCTGCAGACCCTGCATGAAGGTACCGGCCTGCCGGTCTATGGCATGAACTGCGGCACGATCGGCTTTCTGATGAATGACTATTCCGAAGACAGCCTGACCGAACGGCTGGCCGCCGCGGAAGAGGCGGTGATCAACCCGCTGTCGATGCGCGCACAAACCGAGGATGGCACGCTGCACGAAATGCTGGCGATCAATGAGGTGTCGTTGCTGCGCGCAGGCCCCCAGGCCGCCAAGCTGCAGATTTCCGTCAATGGCCGCGTGCGGATGGAAGAACTGATCTGCGACGGCGCGATCCTGTCCACCCCGGCCGGGTCCACCGCCTACAACTACTCTGCCCATGGGCCGATCCTGCCCATCGGGTCGGATGTGCTGGCGCTGACCGGCATCGCCTCATTCCGGCCGCGGCGCTGGCAGGGCGCGATCCTGCCGCGATCTGCCGTGGTGCGGTTTGACGTGCTGGAGCCCGACAAGCGCCCGGTCATGGCGGATGCCGATTCCCGATTTGTCCAGCCGGTGATCTGGGTCGAGGTGCGGTCCGAACCCCAGGTCGAACACCGCATCCTGTTCGACCCGGGCCATGGGCTGGAGGAACGGCTGATGCGCGAACAGTTCGCCTGATCGCGCGTCGCCCGTTCAGGCCGCGGGATACCCCAGCCCCTTCAGGGCCACGGCGATTTCGTCCAGAATTGCGGGGTCGTCGATCGTCGCGGGCATCTTGAAATCCTGCCCGTCGGCGATCTTGACCATCGTCGCGCGCAGGATCTTGCCCGATCGCGTCTTGGGCAGCCGGTCCACCACGCAGGCCAGCTTGAAGGCCGCGACCGGGCCGATCTGGTCGCGCACCAGCTTGACGCATTCGGCCACCACCGTCTCATGCGGGCGGTTCGAACCCTTGTTGAGGCACAGGAACCCCAGCGGCATCTGGCCCTTCAGCTCATCGGTAACACCGATCACGGCACATTCGGCCACATCGGGATGGCTGGCCAGAACTTCTTCCATCGCGCCGGTGGACAGGCGGTGGCCTGCGACGTTGATCACGTCATCGGTGCGCGCCATGATGTACAGATAGCCATCCTCATCCACATAACCCGCATCGCCGGTTTCGTAATAGCCGGGGAACTGCGTGAGGTAGCTTTTGCGGAAGCGGTCCTCGGCGTTCCACAGCGTGGGCAGGGTGCCGGGGGGCAGGGGCAGTTCGATCGCGATGGCGCCCAGCGTGCCCGGGGCGACGGGGTGCCCGCCTTCATCCAGCACCTGCACGTCATAGCCCGGCATCGCGACCGAGGGGCTGCCCACCTTGGTTTCCAGCTCTTCGATCCCCAGCGGATTCGCGGCGATCGGCCAGCCGGTCTCGGTCTGCCACCAGTGATCCACCACCGGCAGGCGCAGATGGCGCTGCGCCCATTTCACGGTATCGGGATCAGCCCGTTCGCCCGCCAGGAACAGCGCCTGAAGCGAGCGGATGTTGTAATCGCCGATCAGCTTGCCCTCCGGATCCTCGCGCTTGATCGCGCGCAGGGCGGTGGGGGCGGTGAAAAAGGATTTTACCTTGTGGTTCTGAATGACCCGCCAGAAGGTGCCGGCATCGGGCGTGCCCACGGGCTTGCCTTCGAAGACAATGGTGGTGGCCCCGGCAATCAGCGGGGCATAACAGATGTAGCTGTGCCCTACGACCCAGCCCACATCCGAGGCCGCCCAGAACACATCGCCCGCCTCGATGTTGTAGATGTTCTTCATCGTCCAGTTCAGTGCGACCATGTGGCCGGCGGTGTGCCGCACCACGCCCTTGGGCGCGCCCGTGGTCCCCGAGGTGTAAAGCACATAGGCCGGGTGGTTGCCTTCAACCGGCACGCAGTCGGCCGGTTCGACGCCATACTGGAAACTGTGCCACGCGAAATCACGCCCCTCGATCAGCTTGGCCACTTCCTGCTCGCGCTGGAAGATCACGGTGAAGGCGGGTTTGTGGGCCGCCTGCTCGATCGCTTTGTCCAGCAGTGGCTTGTAATGCACCACGCGGCCGGGCTCCAACCCGCAAGAGGCCGCGATGATCGCCTTGGGTTTGGCATCGTCGATCCGCACCGCCAGTTCATGCGCCGCAAAGCCGCCGAAAACGACGGAATGGATTGCACCCAGCCGCGCGCAGGCCAGCATCGCCTCAAGCGCCTCGGGGATCATCGGCATGTAGATGATCACGCGGTCGCCCTTCTCTATGCCCTTGGCGCGCAAGGCGCCCGCCAGGCTTGCGACCCGGTCGCGCAGTTCGGTATAGGTGATGCCCTTGGTGGAATGGGTGATCGGGCTGTCGTGGATGATCGCCAGCTGATCGCCCCGCCCGGCCTGTACATGGCGATCGACCGCGTTCCAACAGGTGTTGCAGCGTGCATCGGCAAACCATTCGTAAAGCGGTGCCTTGTCGGCAAACAGCGCCTTCGAGGGCGGTTGGTCCCAGTCGATGGAACCTGCTGCCTGCATCCAGAACCCCTCGGGGTCGTTCTTCCAGGCGGCGTAAACGTCCTTGTATGCCATTGAATGCCTCCTCCTCAGCTTGGGGGCTTGTAACGAGAGGCGGCAGATTCGAGCAAGTTTGTTACCGCCAAAGGTCTGGAGGAATTTGCAGAAATATGCGCGCGTGATCCGCAAATTTTTGCAAACCTGCGGAAAACCGATGTTTTGCGGCTGGCTCTGGTGCGATTTGCAAACTGCCGTGGCGCAGGTCGCAAAGCGGGGGGCTTTCCGCCCCCCGCGCCCCCCGAGAGTATTTTGCCAAGAAGAAGTCAATGTTGCTTCTTCTTGGTGAAAAATACTCCCCCCGGAGGGCCGCTCAGCCGTAATGCGCGACGGGGGTGCCGGCGATTGCGGACATGTTAAGCAGTCCCCGTGCCGTGATCGAGGGGGTGACGATATGGGCACGGTTGCCCATGCCCATGAGGATGGGGCCCACCTCCAGCCCGCCGGCCTTCATCTTCAGGATGTTGCGCACGCCCGATGCGGCATCGGTATTGGCGAAGACCAGGACATTCGCGGCACCTTCTAGCCGCGACCCGGGGAAGATCCTGTCGCGCAGGTGCTGGTCAAGCGCCGCGTCGATGTGCATTTCGCCTTCATAACAGAAATCGGGGTCGCGCTGGTCCAGAAGTTCCAGCGCGCGGCGCATCCGGCGGCCCGAGTCGGTATCGAGATTGCCGAATTGGGAATGCGAGCACAGCGCGATCTTGGGCGTCAGGCCAAAGCGGCGCACATGCCGGGCCGCGCCGACCACCGTTTCGGTGATCTGCTCGGGCGTCGGTTCGTGGTTTACATGGGTGTCGGCGATGAACAACGGGCCATCTTCCAGGATCATCATTGACAGCGCCCCAACCGGGCTGAGCCCGTCGCGCGCCAGAACCTGCCGGATGTAATTGAGGTGCCACAGGTACTGGCCGAAGGTGCCGCAGACCATGCTGTCGGCCTCGCCGCGGTGGACCATCACGGCGGCGATTGCGGTGGTATTGGTGCGCATCACCGCCCGCGCCAGATCGGGCGAGACGCCACGGCGCGCCATCAGGTCGTGATAGGTTGTCCAATAGTCGCGATAGCGCGGGTCGTCCTGCGGGTTGACGATCTCGAAGTCGGTGCCGGGACGGATCGGCAGGCCCGCGCGTTCGCAGCGTCGCGCGATGACATCGGGGCGGCCGATCAGGATCGGCTTGTCGGTGGTTTCCTCGATCATCGCATTGGCGGCGCGCAGGACGCGTTCATCCTCGCCCTCGGCGAAGACGATCGAGCGGGTGGCCTGGGCGGCGGCTTCGAACACGGGGCGCATCAGCAGCGCGGATTTGAAGACCGATCCGTCGAGCCGTGCCTTGTAGGCGGCGATATTGTCCAGCGGGCGGGTTGCCACGCCGGTTTCCATCGCCGCGCGGGCCACGGCGGTGGCGACGGTTCCGATCAGCCGCGGGTCGAAGGGTTTGGGGATCAGGTAATCCGCGCCGAAGGTCAGTTTTTCACCGCGATAGGCCGCGGCTGCCTCGGCCGAGGTGGTGGCGCGGGCCAGCGCGGCGATGCCCTCGATGCAGGCGATCTGCATTTCATCGTTGATCGTGGTGGCACCCACATCCAGCGCGCCGCGAAAGATGAAGGGAAAGCACAGGACGTTGTTGACCTGGTTGGGGTAATCCGACCGCCCGGTGGCGATGATCGCATCGGGCGCGGCCGAGCGGACCTGATCGGGCAGGATTTCAGGCGTCGGGTTCGCCAGCGCGAAGATGATCGGCCGGGCGGTCATCCTGGCCACCATTTCGGGCGTCAGCACGCCGGGGCCGGACAGGCCCAGGAACATGTCGGCCCCATCGATCACCTGATCAAGCGTGCGCAGGTCGGTCTTTTGCGCAAAGGCCGCCTTTTGCAGATTCATGTCGATCTCGCGGTCCGCATGGACAAGGCCGTGGATGTCGCACAGCCAGACGTTTTCGCGCCGCACGCCCAGTTTCAGCAGCATGTTCAGGCAGGCGATGCCTGCGGCGCCGCCGCCGGTCGAGACGATCTTGATATCCTCGAATCGCTTGCCCGCGATGCGCAGGGCGTTGCTGGCGGCCGCGCCAACCACGATGGCGGTGCCGTGCTGGTCGTCGTGAAAGACGGGGATGTTCATCCGTTCGCGGCAGATCTTTTCGACGATGAAGCAATCGGGGGCCTTGATGTCCTCAAGGTTGATCGCGCCGAAGGTGGGTTCGAGCGCGCAGACCAGCTCGGCCAGTTTTTCAGGGTTGGATTCGTTCAGTTCGATGTCGAAGGCGTCGATATTGGCGAATTTTTTGAACAGGACGGCCTTGCCCTCCATCACCGGCTTGGCGGCCAGCGCGCCGATGTTGCCCAGCCCCAGAACGGCAGTGCCGTTGGTGACCACGCCGACCAGATTGCCGCGTGCGGTATACCGGGCGGCCGTGGCGGGGGCCGCCCTGATTTCCAGGCAGGCTTCGGCCACGCCGGGCGAATAGGCGCGCGACAGGTCGCGCCCGTTCGCAAGTGGTTTCGTGGCGCGGATTTCCAGCTTTCCGGGCTTGGGGAATTCGTGATAATCCAGCGCTGCCTGACGGGCGGTATCCTGCCGAGCCTCTTCCATGCGTGCCTCCTTGAAAACTGGTTTAGCCTTAAACTAAATCTCTGCCCGGGGGAATAGGGTGCCTGCGGGGGTGGCGGCACCCTGCCCGCCGCTGCGGTGATGCTTGCATCGCGGTCCTGCCCGGCGCAGAATCGTCCAAAACCGACCGGAGGGTGTGATGTCGCTTGTCGAAGCTGCGCGCGAGGCGCGCGAAAACGCCTATGCCCCCTATTCCCGATTCAAGGTGGGGGCGGCCGTGCGCGGCAAGTCCGGCCGGATTTATCGCGGGGTGAATGTCGAGAATGTGGCCTATCCCGAAGGCACCTGTGCCGAGGCCGGCGCAATCGCCGCCATGGTGGCCGCGGGTGAGACAGAGCTGATCGAGGTGGCGGTCATCGCAGACAGCCCGTCACCCGTGCCGCCCTGTGGCGGATGCCGGCAGAAACTGGCCGAATTCGGGCGTCACGATACGCCGGTAACGCTGGCCACGGTCGATGGCGGGCGGCTGGATACGACGGTGGGTGATCTGCTGCCGGGTCGGTTTGACATTTCGCACATGGACCGGGCCTGATGGATGCGCGCGCGATCATCGCCGGGGTGCGGGATGGCCGTGGCCTGACCGCCGAGGCCGCGCGCTGGTTCGCGGCGGGGTTGGCTTCGGGTCAGGTGTCGGATGCGCAGGGGGGCGCCTTTGCCATGGCGGTGCTGCTGAAGGGCATCGGCGCGGAGGGCCGTGTGGCATTGACGCAGGCGATGCGCGACAGCGGGCAGGTGCTGCGCTGGGATCTGCCGGGGCCGGTGGTGGACAAGCATTCCACCGGCGGCATCGGCGATTCGGTGTCGCTTTTGCTGGCCCCCGCGATGGCGGCCTGCGGTCTTTATGTTCCCATGATCTCGGGCCGGGGGCTGGGCCATACCGGGGGCACGCTGGACAAGATGGAATCGATCCCCGGTTATCGCGCGGTGCCGGGCGTGGATGTGATGCGCAAGGTGGTGGCCGAGGTCGGCTGCGCCATTCTGGGCGCTACCGATGAAATCGCCCCCGCCGATCGCCGCCTGTATGGCATCCGTGACATTTCCGGCACGGTGGAAAGCATCGACCTGATTACCGCGTCGATCCTGTCCAAGAAACTGGCTGCGGGGCTTGGGGCGCTGGTGCTGGATGTCAAGGTGGGATCGGGGGCCTTCATGAAGACGATGGCGGATGCCCGCGCGCTGGCGCGTTCGCTGGTCGATACCGCCAATGGCGCGGGCTGCAAGACATCGGCGCTGATCACCGACATGAGCCAGAGCCTGGGCCACAGCGCGGGCAATGCGCTGGAGGTGATCGAGGTCATGGAAACCCTGACAGGAACCCGGGTCAGTGAATCGCTTTGGGATGTCACGGCCGCGCTGGGCGGCGAGGCGCTGGTGCTGGCGGGGCTGGCCCCCGACCTGGAAAGCGGTGTGGCAAAGATCGATGAGGCGCTGGAAACCGGCCGCGCCGCCGAGGTGTTCGGCCGCATGGTCGCCGCCCTGGGTGGGCCTGCCGATTTTGTGGAACGCTATCCCGACCGGCTGCCTTCGGCCCCGGTGATGCGCCCCGTGCCCAGTCCGCGGGCGGGCTTTGTCGTCACCGTCGATGCCGAGGCGCTGGGCCATGCGGTGGTGCATCTTGGGGGTGGACGGTTGGTGGGAACCGACCGGGTCAACCCCTCGGTGGGGCTGTCGCGGCTTGCGCCGATCGGGGCCGAGCTGTCGCCGGGCGCGCCGCTGGCCTTTGTGCATGCCGCGACCGATGCCGCCGCCGATGCCGCCGCCGCCGCTGTGGTCGCGGCTTATGGGTTGCACGACGCGCGGGCCGGGGAACCGGCCCTTGTCCACGAAAGGATCGCCTGACATGCCGCGCGCATTCCTGATCGTGATGGACAGTGTGGGCATTGGCGGTGCGCCGGATGCAGGGTCCTATTCCAACGATGGCCACCCCGATACCGGCGCCAATACGCTGGGCCATATCGCGCAGGCCTGTGCCGCGGGCCGTGCCGAACAGGGCCGCTCCGGCCCGCTGCGGATGCCCAATCTGGATGCGCTGGGGCTGGGGGCGGCGATTGAACTGGCCTCGGGCATGGCGGCGCCGGGGTTGGGGGTTGATCCGCGCGGGCTTTGGGGTGCCGCGACCGAGGTGTCGAGGGGCAAGGACACCCCGTCGGGGCATTGGGAACTGGCTGGTGTGCCGGTGCCGTGGGACTGGCACTATTTCCCCAGGACAATCCCCGCCTTTCCCGCCGATCTGTCGGCCGAGATCGCGCGGCGGGCCGGGACGGATGGCATCCTGGGCGATTGCCATGCCTCGGGCACGGATATCATCGGCCGGCTGGGCGGCGAACATCTGCGCAGCGGCTGGCCGATCTGCTATACTTCGGCTGACAGCGTGCTGCAGATTGCCGCGCATGAAGAGGCGTTCGGCCTGGACCGGCTGTTGCGGCTGTGCGCTGCCCTGGCACCGCGGCTGCATGCGATGAAGGTGGGCCGGGTGATCGCGCGCCCCTTCACAGGGACCGAGGGCGGCTTTGTCCGCACGCCCAACAGGCGCGATTTCGCGATTCCCCCACCTGCGCCGACGCTGCTGGATTGGGCCAGTGCCGCCGGGTGCACAACCCATGCCGTGGGCAAGATTGACGACATCTTTTCCGGGCGGGGGATCACGCACCGCCACAAGGGCAAATCCGATGCCGATCTGATGGACGACCTGATCGGCCTGGCCGAGGGGGCGGAAAACGGATCGCTGATCTTTGCCAATTTCGTAGAATTCGACAGTATCTTTGGCCATCGCCGCGATGTGTCGGGCTATGCGCGTGCGCTGGAATGGTTCGATGCGCGTGTGGCCGAATTTCTGGCGCGCCTGCGGCCCCGCGATCTGGCGATCTTTAGCGCCGATCACGGTAATGACCCGACCTGGACGGGGACCGATCACACCCGCGAACGCGCGCCCGTTCTGGGCTGGGGGCTGGGCGCGCGCGCGGTGGGGCAGGTGGGCTTTGCCGATGTGGCGGCCTCGGTCGCGGCGCATCTGAACATTCCGGCCCAGGGGCCGGGGCGGAGCTTTCTGTAGATGATCCCAAAAATAGAACTGCACCTGCATCTGGAAGGCGCCGCACCGCCCGACCTGATCCGTGCCATGGCGCGTGAAAAGCACGCCGACATCAGCGGCATTTTCGATGCGCAGGGCAATTACAGCTATGCCGATTTCCGGGACTTCCTGCGCGTCTATGAGGCGGCGACCTCGGTTCTGACCACGCCCGAGGATTACGCCCGCCTGACCCGCGCGGTGCTGGAACAGGGTGCCCAATCGGGCGTGATCTATTGCGAAACCTTCCTGTCACCCGATTTCTGCGGCGGGCGCGATCCGGTTGCCTGGCGCGAATATCTGCACGCGATGCAGGAGACCGCCGCCGCCGCGGAACGCGATCTGGGGATCACGCTGCGCGGTATCGTCACCGCAATCCGCCATTTCGGCCCGGAAAAGGCGCGTGAAACGGCGATCTGCGCGGCGGAAACGGCTGGCGCCTTCATCGTAGGGTTTGGCCTTGCCGGTGATGAAAGGATGGGCCGGCCCCGTGATTTCCGCTGGGCCTTCGATTGCGCGCGCGAGGCGGGGCTGTGCCTGACCGCCCATGCCGGTGAATGGTCAGGCCCGCAATCGGTGCGTGAGGCCTGGAAGGATCTGGGGGTTGCGCGCATCGGCCATGGCGTGCGCGCCGCCGAAGACCCCCGTCTGGTCGATGAACTGGCCCATGCGGGCATCGTGCTGGAGGTTTGCCCGGGGTCGAACGTGGCGCTGGGGGTCTATCCGTCCTGGGCGGCCCATCCGATCACGCGGCTGCGCGACCGGGGGGTGAAGGTCACCGTCTCAACCGATGACCCGCCCTTCTTTCACACCACGATGAACCATGAATACGATCGCCTGGCCGAAACTTTCGGCTGGGATGACGCCGACTTCGCGGGGCTTGCCCGTACCGCGGCCGAAGCCGCCTTCTGCGATGCCGAGACCCGTGCCAAGCTGCTGAAACAACTGGAGAAAACCGATGACTGAACATCTGACCGTGGTCACCCACCCTCTGGTGCAGCACAAATTGACGCTGATGCGGGAAAAGAACACATCGACTGCCGGGTTCCGCCGCCTGTTGCGCGAAATCAGCCTGCTTCTGGCCTATGAGGTGACACGCGGTCTGGAAATGACCACGCGGGTCATCGAAACCCCATTGTGTGAGATGGAGGCCCCCGCGCTGGGCGGCAAGAAGCTGGCGTTGGTGTCGATCCTGCGGGCGGGCAATGGGCTGCTGGATGGGATACTGGAACTGATCCCGGCGGCACGGGTGGGCTTCATCGGGCTTTACCGCGACCCGGAAACGCTGCGCCCGGTGCAATACTATTGCAAGGTGCCGTCGGAGCTGGAAGACCGCATGGTGATCGTGGTCGATCCGATGCTGGCCACCGGCAATTCCTCGGTTGCCGCCATCGACCTGCTGAAGGAAAAGGGCGCAAGGAACATCCGCTTCCTGTGCCTTCTGGCCGCGCCCGAAGGGGTCGCGCGGATGCAAGACGCCCATCCTGATGTGCCCATCGTTACCGCGGCGCTGGATGAACGGCTGAACGATCATGGCTATATCGTGCCCGGTCTGGGCGATGCCGGTGACCGGATGTTCGGCACGAAATAGCGTGATGCTTTACGCCGGGCCGGGTTTGGGGCAAAGGCCGGGCGTCGGGTTCATGATACGGGGGCGTCGGGCGGAATGGGTCTGGTTCGGTTGGTTGGGGTGGCGGTTGCGGCGATGGTCCTTGGCGGTGCGGCCCTGGCGCAGGGCATGCATGGCACGGTGCCCGCCGAGTTTCCCCCCGCGGGGTTCCGGGGCGCGGTCTATGTCGACAGCACCGGCTGCGCTTTTCGCCGGGCAGAGGATGTGGGTGGCGGCATCCGCTGGGATCCGCAGCGCGCGCGCGATGGCAGCCAGCTGTGCGGTTACGCGCCCAGCGTGATGGCGCCCGCCACCGACCCGGCCCCGGACATGCCGGTGCAGGATGCAGCGCCCGCCAGGCACGGGCCGCGCAGCAAGGCGCAGCCCGCCGCGGCGCCGCGTTATGTCCAGGTCGGCGTCTTTGCCGATCCGGCAAATGCACAGGCCGCGAAGCAACGGATCTGGGCGCTGGATCTGCCGGTATCGGTGGCGCAGGGGCGACGCGGGGGCAGGCCGCTGCAGGCGGTGCTGATCGGCCCGCTTGACACCCCTGCCGCCTTGCGCGCCGCCCTTGCGCAGGCGCGGGGGGCGGGCTTTGCGGATGCCTATCTGCGCTAGGCGATCAGCCCTCGCAGATTGCCTGCAGCGCGATCCACTGGGCATCTTCCAGCACCGGTTGCGGTGCAGGCGCACCCTTGAAGGGATCGGCCTCGATCAGCGCCAGAACGCTTTCGCCTGATGGGTCCAGCGCATAGGCATAGGGTGTGGCGCTGACCCCTGCGGCGGCAAAGGCGGCCAGTAATTTGTCGTCCCCGGGCCTGGTCGGGCGTTCGGCCAGCAGATGTTCGCCATAGCCGCGCAGCGCATCGGCGGGCATGTCCCCCGTGGTCAGCAGCCGGAAGCTTGCACCGACGCCGGCCCAGCGCAGCAGCTTCAGCAGCGGGTCTTCTTCGGGGCTTTCGGGTTCGGCGGCGATGACATGGCCCGCGGCCACCTCGGGGGTGTCATGATCCTCGGCCAGGGTGCGACCGATGACGGTAATCCGCCCGGGCAGACGACGCGCCCCGGTCAGCGCATTCGGCAGCACCACGATCCGGTCGGGCCCGGCCAGCCGCGCGGCCAGCGCCTCAAGTGCTGCGGTGCCCGCGGGGCTGGTACAGGGGGCGCCGGTCAGGGTGGCCAGTTCCGCCAGAACCTGCTGGCCGATCTCGGCGCGTTTGGCCAGCGGCGCGACCGATGCCGCGTGCCGCGTCATCGCGCCCGGCAGCCAGAACAGCGCCAGACCCGCGACCAACATCCCAAAGCCCCCCAGCAGCGCGCCGCGCAGCCGCCCCGGATGCGGGCGGCGGGATTCGATGATCGCATGGACCTTCTCGATCGCGGCGATCATCGTGTCGTCGGACAGTTCCAGTTCTTCCCCCGGTTCTTCCGAGGGGGCATAGATCGCCGGGCGCTTGCCGGGATTACGCCGGATCGTGGCGGGCAGCGACCAATGCGCAAGCGCGCGTGCCGCTTTGTCGTCTGAAATGACCAGCGTGGCATCGCCAAAGGATACGATCACCTCGCGCCGCTGCGCGGTGGGCGCATCGCGCCACAGGCCGGGGCATTCAAGCCGCTGATATTCGGAAAGCGCGGTCATGCGCGGGGGCTGCTCCTGTTCATTGCGGGCAGGATAGCGGATGGGGCCGGGGGGTCAATCGCGCCCGGCCCCGGCGCTTACAGCAGCTTGGCCACGGCGCGCAGCTCGAATTTCTGGATCTTGCCGGTCGAGGTTTTCGGCAGATCGGCAAAGATCACGCGCTTGGGTGTCTTGAAGCCCGCCAGCCGTTCGCGGGCAAAGGCGATGATCTGGTCCTCGGTCGCGCTGGCGCCGTCCTTCAGTTCGACAAAGGCGCAGGGCACCTCACCCCATTTGTCATCGGGCTTGGCCACCACCGAACACAGCGACACCGCCGGATGGGCGGCGATCACGCCCTCGACCTCAACCGAACTGACGTTTTCCCCGCCCGAGATGATGATGTCCTTGGCCCGGTCGGTGATCTTGATATAGCCGTCGGGATGCATGAAGGCGATGTCGCCCGAATGAAACCAGCCACCGGCGAAGGCCTCGGCGGTGGCTTGGGGGTTCTTGTAATAGCCCTTCATCGTGGCATTGCCGCGCATCACGATTTCGCCCAGATGGGCGGCGTCGCGGGTAACCTCGTGGCCCTGATCGTGGACGGTGATCGCCTCCATCATCGGCATCAGCACGCCGGTGCGCGCCTTGATCGCGGCACGCTCAGCGCCGGTGATGGCGTCCCATTCCGGTTTCCAGGTGCATTCGGTGGCGGGGCCGTACACCTCGGTCAGGCCGTAGACCTGGGTGACGTTGAAACCCAGCGGTTCTATCGCGGCCAGGGTGGCGGCGGGCGGTGGGGCGCCGGCGGTAAAGACCTCGACGATGTGGTCGAACGGGCGGCGGTCGGTCTCTTTCGCGTTGACCAGCGTGTTCAGCACGATCGGCGCGCCGCCGAAATGGGTGACGCCGTGGTCCGCGATCGCGTCATAGATCGCCTTTGCGGTGACATCGCGGCAGCAGACCACCGTGCCCCCCAACAGCGGCACCATCCAGCCATGCGTCCAGGCGTTGCAGTGAAACAGCGGCACGATGGTCAGATAGACGGGGTAAAGCTGCATCCGCCAGCTGATCAGGTTGCCCATCGTCGCCAGATAGGCGCCGCGGTGGTGATAGACCACGCCCTTGGGGCGCCCCGTGGTGCCCGAGGTATAGTTCAGCGCAAGGCTTTCCCATTCATCCTGCGGCATGATCCAGGCAAACATCGGGTCGCCCTGGGCCAGAAGATCCTCGTATTCCAGATAGTGGCCTGTGGCGGGGAAGCCGGCCTCGGGGTCGGCCACCTCGATGATTCGGGGTGCGGGGCCCTGCATCTGCTTGATCGCGGTTTCGGCCAGTTTCAGGAAGGCGGTGTCGCACAGCACCACCCTGGCCCCGCCATGTTCAAAGATATAGGCGACGGTATCGGCATCCAGCCGCGTGTTGATCGTGTTCAGAACCGCGCCGCAGGCGGGCACGCCGAAATGCGCCTCAAGCTGGGGGGCGGTGTTGGGCAGGATGGTGGCCACCACATCGCCCGGTTTCACCCCGCGCGCCGCCAGGGCCGAGGCCAGCCGGCTGACGCGGGCGTGATAATCCACATAGCTGCGCTGGACCGACCCATAGATCAGTGCGGTGCGTTCGGGAAACACCTCAAGCGCGCGGTTCAGATGCGACAGCGGGGTCAGTGGTACATGGTTTGCCGCGCATTTTTCCAGCCCGGTTTCGTCCGCCAACCAGCCCATATTCGTCTCCATGTCGCAAAAGATGTCGCTTCCGGGCGGGATTATTGGCCTGTGACGGGCTCTTTGGAAAGGGGTAAGCATGGAGATGCGGATATGGCGATGGCCGAGGCGGCGTCCGCGCCGGTAAACAGAACGCTGGCGGCGGCCGGGGCGATCACGCTTTATGCGGTGTTGATCGGGTTCACCGACAATTCCGTGCGCTTTATCGCCCAGGATATCGGCCTGTGGCAGTTTCTTGCCACGCGCACGGTGTTTGTGGTGGCGCTGATGTTGCTGGCGCTGCCGCTGCTGCGGCTGGACCTGCGCCCGCGCGACCTGCGCGCTGTCGCGGCGCGCAGCCTGCTGCATGGCGTGGCGCTGATGTGCTATTTCGCGGCCTTCGCCTTTCTGCCGGTGGCACAGGCCGCCGCGGGGCTGTTCACCGCGCCGATCTTTGTCCTGCTGATCGCGCGTTTTGCCTATGGCCAGCCGATCGGACCGTTTCGCATCGCGGCTGTGGTATTTGGTTTTCTGGGCATTCTGATGGTGTTGGGGCCGGGGCTGGCGTCGATCGGGCTGGCGGTCGTGGTGCCGGCGCTTGCGGGGTTTTTCTATGCGCTGGGGCATATCGCCACCCGCCGCTGGTGCGCGCGCGAAAGTGCCGCCACGCTGACGCTTGGGTTCTTTCTGGCGCTGGGGATGTTCGGGCTGATCGGAATGGGGGGGCTGCTGGCCTTTCCCCAGGCTGTGCCGCCGGATATGGCGGGGTTCGTGCTGCGCGCCCCGGTCGTGCCGTCGGCCGAGGTGCTGCTATGGATCCTGGTGCAGGCCATCGGCGCGCTGCTGGGCCTTTTGGCGATGGTGCGGGGCTATCAGCTGGCCGATGCCAGCCGGGTCGCGGTGTTCGAATACATCGTGCTGCCGGTGGCTGCGCTTTGGGGGTTCTTGCTGTGGGCCGAGGTGCCATCGGCCCTTGCGGTGGGGGGGATGGCCCTGATCGTCGCGGCGGGCCTGCTGATCGCCCTGCGCGGCGACTGACGACCAGACCCGGGCGGCAGATACCGCCCGGGTCTGTCGTTCGGATCGCGCGGGTCAGGCCGCTTGCGCCGCCTGCCCACCGCCAAAGCGCGCGTAGAAGCTGTCGCCCCCGGCCGCAATGTCGCGCAAAAGCGCAGGTGCCGCGAACCGCGCGCCATGCGCCGCCTCCAGCGCCTCGCAGATTGCGACGGCGCGCGGCGCACCGATGATGTCGAGCCAGGCGAACGGCCCGCCAGACCAGGGCGCAAAGCCCCAGCCCAGGATCGCGCCCACATCGCCTTCGCGGATGTCGGTCAGCACGCCCTGTTCAAAGGCCCGTACGGCCTCCAGCACCTGGGCCATCAGCAGGCGGTGCTGAACCTGATGCAGATCGGGCTGGGTTCCGGCCTGCGGGTATCTGTCCGCCAGCCCGTCCCACAGGCCCTGCCGCTTGCCGCCCTCATAGGCGTAAAAGCCCGCATCTGCCTTTTTTCCCAGCCGCCCCTGATCCGCCATCCAGAACAGCACCTGATCGACTGCGTCGTCGGGATAGGCATCGCCCATCGCGGCCTTGGTCGCCTTGGCGATCTTGACGCCCAGTTCGATTGAGGTTTCATCGACCAGCTGCAGCGGCCCCAGCGGCATGCCCACCAGCCGGGCGGCATTTTCCACCAGCACCGGGTTCACGCCCTCGGCCACCATGCGGATGCCTTCGTTGATATAGGGGATGATGCAGCGGTTGGCGTAAAAGAAACGTGCATCGTTCACCACGATCGGGGTCTTGCGGATCTGGCGCACGAAATCCAGCGCCTTGGCGACGGCGCGATCGCCGGTCTTTTCGCCCTTGATGATTTCCACCAGCATCATCTTGTCCACCGGGCTGAAGAAATGGATGCCGATGAACTGTTCGGGCCGGGCGCTGGCGCGTGCCAGCACCGAGATCGGCAGGGTCGAGGTGTTGGTGGCAAAGATCGCATCGGTCGGCATCACGGCTTCGGCGCGCTGGGTGACCTCGGCCTTGACGGCGGGGTCTTCAAAAACCGCCTCGACCACCAGATCACAGCCCGCAAGCGCGGTGTAATCGGTGGTCGGGGTAATGCGGGCCAGCACCTCGGCCTTGCGTGCCTCGGTCAGCTTGCGGCGGCTGATGCCCTTGTCCAGAATGCCGGCGGAATAGGCCTTGCCCCGTTCGGCCGCCTCGGGGGTGTTGTCGATCAGCACGACCTCGACCCCGGCATTGGCGGCGACATAAGCGATGCCCGCGCCCATCATGCCCGCGCCCAGGATGCCCAGCTTGCGCACGCTTTCATCGGCCAGCTTTGGCCGGTTCGCGCCTTTTTCCAGCGCCTCCTTGTTGATGAACAGGCTGCGGATCATCGCGCCCGAGGATGGATTCATCAGAACATGGGTGAACCAGCGCGCCTCGATCTTCAGCGCGGTGTCAAAGGGCACCAGCGCGCCTTCGTAGACCGCCGACAACAGCGCCTTGGCCGCCGGGTAGACGCCCATGGTCTTGCCATGCACCATCGCGCTGGCGCCGACAAAGGTCATGAAGCCTGCCGGATGATAGGGCGCGCCGCCGGGCATCTTGTAGCCCTTGGCATCCCAGGGCTTGACCAGATCGGCATCCTTCGCCGCCAGCACCCAGGCCTTTGCCGCCGCGACCGGGTCTTCGACCACCTCGTCGATGATCCCGGCGGCCTTGGCCTTCTTCGGATCGCTCAGCTTGCCTTCCAGCAGGAAGGGCGCGGCCATCATCGCCCCCATCTTGCGTGCCAGCCGCGTGGTGCCGCCCGCGCCGGGAAAGATGCCGACCATGATTTCGGGCAGGCCGATCCTGGCCTTTGGATTGTCGGCGGCAAAGATGCGGTGGCAGGCCAGCGGCAGTTCCAGCCCGATCCCCAGCGCGGTGCCGGGCAGGGCCGCAGCGACCGGCTTGCCGCCCTTCAGCGTTTTGGGGTCCATGCCCGCGCGTTCGATCTTGCGCAGCACGGCATGCATCTTCATCACGCCGTCAAACAGGCCCTGCGCGGGATTGTCGCCCGCCGCGTCCTTCATCCGCGCGATGACGTTCAGATCCATCCCGCCGGCAAAATCCTTCTTGCCGCTGGTAATGACCACGCCCTTGACCGCCGGATCGGCCAGCGCCTTGTCTATCATGCTGTCCAGCAGGGCAAAGCCGTCCAGCGACATTACGTTCATCGACTTGCCCGGAACGTCCCAGGTGATGATCGCCACGCCATCCGCGTCGAGGGCATAGGTGAAGTCGGTCATGTCAGATCCTCCGCATGCCCGCCTCACCGGCGGGCGTCAAATGGGTTCGCTGACCTTTGGAAACAGAACGGGCCAGCGTTCGTTTTGTGTTTCGTTCGAAATCGAGGCGGCCTTCCACCGCCCCGCATCGCGCCGCAGGGTCAGAACCGAGCGGAACGGGGGAATGATCTCGGTCGGGCCGGCCAGCGTGCGGGTCACATAGCTGCCCACGATCATGCCGGGGCCCAGTTGCACGATCGCATGCGCCCTTTGGTCCAGCCGCGTCACGCCAAGGTCCTGCATCATGGCGGCAAAACCTTCGAACCCCTCTTCCAGCTGGTCGCGGCAGGTCACCCAGATCGTGGCGGCCCTGGTCATCAGCGTGAAGGGCAGAATGATCTGTTCGGCGTAACCGTCGAAATCCTCGGTCATCACACAGCGGCTGACCGTGTCGAGATGGCCTTGAAAGATTTGCGGGCTCATGGCGCCGGGGTCCTGGGCAATCACACGCAAACCCCGCCCGGCCGGGCAGGGGCAACGCTGGGTTGTCGATTCTCAACCAATGATTGCAGCGCACCTGAATATTATCAAGTCGATAAAATCTACCCGTGGCTGGCCAGACCCCCGTCATCGCGCTGTCAGACCCGCTCGATGATGGTGGCAGCCCCCATGCCGGATGCAATGCACAGCGTGGCAAGCCCCGTGGACAGGTCGCGCCGTTCCAGTTCGTCCAGAAGGGTGCCTATGATGATCGCCCCGGTCGCGCCCAGCGGATGGCCCAGTGCGATCGCCCCACCGTTCACATTGACCTTTGCGGGGTCCACCCCGAATGCCTGCTGGAACCGCAGCACCACGGCGGCGAAGGCCTCATTGACCTCGAACAGGTCGATATCGGAAATCGCCATGCCACTGTCGGCCAGGATCTTTTCCGTCACCGGCACCGGCCCGGTCAGCATGATCGTGGGATCGGTGCCGATCTTGGCCGTGGCGCGGATGCGCGCGCGTGGCTTCAGGCCCATCGCCGCGCCGAATTCGCGGTTGCCGATCAGCACCGCCGCCGCGCCATCGACGATGCCCGAACTGTTGCCGGCGTGATGGATATGCTCAATCCGCTCAAGATGAGGATACTTCATCAGCGCGACCTTGTCGAAGCCAGGCATCACCTCGCCCATGTCCTTGAAGGCCGGCTTCAATGCGGCCAGCCCCCCGGCCGTGGTATCCGGGCGCAGGTATTCGTCACGGTCCAGAATCACCACGCCGTTCTGGTCCACCACCGGCACGATGGAGCGGGCAAAACGATCCTCGGCCCAGGCGGCAGCGGCGCGGTGCTGACTTTCCAGCGCCAGCGCATCGGCCTGTTCACGGCTGAAACCGAATTGCGTGGCGATGATATCGGCTGAAATGCCCTGGGGGACGAAATAGGTCTTCATCGCAAGGCTGGGATCCACGGCGATCGCGGCCCCGTCGCTGCCCATTGCGACGCGGCCCATCATCTCGACCCCGCCGGCGATATAGGCACGGCCAGCGCCACCCCGGATCTGGTTTGCGGCCAGGTTCACCGCCTCCATCCCGCTGGCGCAAAAGCGGTTGATCGACAGGCCGGGGATGCGTTCATCCAGATCCGACAGCAGCACCGCCGAGCGCGCAAGGCAGCCACCCTGTTCGCCCACCTGGGTGACATTACCCCAGATCACATCCTCGACGGCATGGCCGTCCAGCCCGTTGCGGGCCTTCACCGCGTTCAGAAGGCGCGCCGACAGCGCGACCGAGGTCACTTCATGCAGGCTTCCGTCGGCCCGTCCCTTGCCGCGCGGCGTGCGGCAGGCGTCGTAGATATAGGCTTCGGTCATGGGTTCCTCCGTCTCAAATCGGGGCCCGGTCAGCAGGGCTGCCGGGCATCAGGTCATAGGGATGCTGCCAGCCGGGCAGGGCGGCGATACGATCCAGCCAGCGGTCGATATTGGGCAGCGCCTTGCGTTCGAAGCTGAACGGCTCGGGGTAGAACAGATAGCCGCAGCAGGCGGTATCGGCGATGGTGGGCGTGTCGCCCACGATCCAGTCGCGCCCGTTCAGATGGCGCTCCAGCGTCTTGAAGGCGGCGGCCAGGCGCCCCGAAAGCCAGCCGATCGCTTCCATCGGCCGCTTTTCCTCGGGCAGGAAGTTCATCAAAAAGCGCAGCGTACCCGCCTGGGCGGACATCTTGTGATTGTCCCAGAACAGCCAGCGCAGAACCTCGGGCCGGTCTTCGGGCCGGCCCATCAGCTTGCCGGTGGTTTCGCCGATATGCAGCTGAATCACGCCCGACTGGGTCAGAACCCGGCCCCCCTCGACCAGCACCGGCACCTCGCCCATCTCATTGACGGCAAGAAAATCGGGGCTGCGCGTCGCGCCGTGGAAGAAATCCACGAAGACCGGGTCCCAGTCATAACCGGCCAGCGTCATCGTCAGCGCCGCCTTGTAGGCATTTCCGCTTTCGCCAAAGCAGTAAAGTTTCGCGCGCATGTTCCCCTCCCGCTGTTGCGCCGGTTTGCGGCGCTGGAATTGAGTATTTTTGCCAAGAAGAAGCGGCAAAGCGATCGTTTCTAACCTTTCCGTAACCTTGTTCTGCGCCCCATGGTCCCGCGGTACAGGCTGGAGAGCCGATGACCGCCCAAGGAGAAGCGTCCCCGATCCCCTGTGGTGCGCCCACTTAGGCCCGACCGGGGCAGGGATCGGGGCGCGATGCCTGCTTCTTCTTGGTCCAAATACTCATTCGACCGCGTCATCCGATCACGCCCTCCGGTCTTCCAGCGCGGCCTTGAACAGGCGCAGGCGGTGCGACAGGTTTTCCTGATGCACGATGGAACCGAAGTGCTCGAACAGAAAGCTTAGCGCCTCATCCGGAGTGATCCCGGCTTCCTGCGCGAAGCGGTGCAGGTTGCGATACGCGTCATTGCTGAGCGCGACGGGAAAACGGCGGGTCAGGCGCAGGCGTTTGGGCATCAGGCTCTCCGGGATGGGGCAGGGGGCCGCGGTTGGCGACCCGAAGCTTAGAATGCCTCGGCCGGCAGCGCCATGACCGGGTCGGCCCCGCTTTCGATCCGCGCAAGGTGCAGCGCGGTCGCGGGCAGGCAGCGCGCCATATAGAAGCGGCCGGTGGTGATCTTGGTCTCGTAAAAAGCCTTGTCCGGCGCCCCCGAGTCCAGCGCCATCGTGGCGGCCTTGGCTGCGCGCGCCCACATCAGGCCCAGGCAGACATGCCCCATCAGGTGCATGAAGTCGTAAGACCCCGCCAGCGCCGCATTGGGGTTTTTCATGCCGTTCTGCATGAAGAACATCGCCGCCGCCTGCAGATCCTTCGATGCCTTCCTGAGCGGGTCGAGGAAGGTTGCCTTCAGCGCGGCGTCATCCTCGTTTTCCTTGAGGAAGGTCTTGACCATCTCGAAGAAGGCCATGACATGCTTGCCGCCATCCTGCGCCAGTTTGCGTCCGACCAGATCCAGTGCCTGCACACCGTTCGCGCCTTCGTAGATCATGGCGATGCGCGCGTCGCGGACAAATTGCGACATGCCCCATTCCTCGATGTAGCCATGCCCGCCGTAGACCTGCTGGGCCTGCACCGCCATGTCGAAGCCCTTGTCGGTCAGGAAGCCCTTGATTACCGGTGTCAGCAGCGAGATCAGCCCCTCGGCATCGGCATCCCCCATCCGGTGGCTGCGGTCGATCAGATGCGCGCCCCAGAAGGTGAAGGCCCGGGCACCTTCGACAAAGGCCTTCTGTTCCATCAGGCTGCGGCGGATGTCGGGGTGCACGATCAGCGGATCGGCGGGGCCCGTGGGGTTTTCCGCACCCGTCACCGCGCGGCCCTGCAGGCGGTCCCTGGCATAGGCCACCGCGTTCTGATAGGCGGCCACGGCCACGGCATAGCCCTGCAGGCCGACGCCCAGGCGGGCCTCGTTCATCATGGTGAACATGGCGCGCATGCCCTTGTGCAGATCGCCCAGCAGGAAGCCGGTGGCGCCATCGTAGTTCATCACGCAGGTGGCATTGCCGTGAATGCCCATCTTTTCTTCGATCTTGCCGGCCGAGACCGCGTTGCGCGCGCCAGGGCTGCCGTCGGCATTGACCAGAAACTTCGGCACGATGAAGAGCGAGATGCCCTTGGTGCCCTCGCCCCCGCCCGGCGCCTTGGCCAGCACCAGATGGATGATGTTTTCCGCAAGATCATGTTCCCCGGCCGAGATGAAGATCTTTTGCCCGGTGATCGCGTAGCTGCCATCCGCCTGTGGTTCGGCCCTTGTGCGCATCAGGCCCAGATCGGTGCCGCAATGCGGTTCGGTCAGGTTCATGGTGCCGGTCCAGTCGCAGCTGACCAGTTTGGGCAGGTAGGTGCGTTTCTGGTCGTCGGTGCCGTGGGTGCGGATCGCCGAATAGGCGCCGTGGGTCAGGCCCTGATACATGTTGAAGGCCATGTTGGCCGAAACGAACATCTCGCCCACGGCACAGTTCATCAGATAGGGCATACCCTGACCGCCAAAGTCCGGGTCGCAGTCAAGCGCGGTCCAGCCGCCATCCTTCATCGCGGCGAAGGCGGTATCAAAACCTTCGGGCGTGCGCACCACACCGTTGTCCATCACACAGCCCTGGGTGTCGCCAATGGCGTTCAGGGGTGCCAGAACCTCGGCGCTGACCTTGCCGGCCGCGTCCAGCACCGCCTCGGTGAAGTCGCGTTCCAGATCGGCGTAACCGGGCACGCCGGTTTCGGTGATCTTCAGAACCTCGTGCAGTACGAACTGCATGTCCTTCGTGGGGGCGGTATAGCTGGGCATCGGTCGTCTCTCCCTTGCAAATGTGTCAGGCGCCGGGGTTGGCGGCGTTCATGCCCGCCAGTTCCCGTTCGCCCCAGTCGATCTGTTCGCTCAGTTCGGCGATTGCCTGGCCAAGCTCATCGCGCTGTCGCTGCATGGCGGCCAGGCGTTCGCGGGCGACGTCCAGCGTGCGGGCAAGTTGCGCCTTCTGCTGGCCGCCCATCGCATACATGTCCAGCAGCTGCCGGATATCTTCCAGGCTGAAGCCGAACCGCTTGCCGCGCAGGATCAGTTTCAGCCGCGCCCGGTCGCGCCGCGTGAACAGGCGCCTCTGCCCTTCCCGGATCGGGAACAGAAGCTCCTTGGCTTCGTAAAAGCGAAGCGTGCGCGGCGTCACTTGGAATGCATCGCACATTTCGCGGATCGTCATCAGGTCTTCACTCATCTCTCTGTCCTGCCTCTCAGGTCGCCGGTCCTTGCGTCACCCGGGGCAGATCCGGTCTCTGTCCCCTTGATACAAGCGAAGTTGACGTTCACGTCACTGTAACGTGGCGTCACGAATTCGCTGACGTAATGTCAGACAAACTTTACCTCAAGGTAAAGCAATTTTCCAAGCCGGCCAGATCGGCCAGGGCCTGCAGGAAGTTTTGAAGGGTGGGGATCAACGCTTCAGGGAATCAGCGACCTGATCGCGCAGCGCGCGCAGATCGGCGATCGTGACGTCCAGTTCGTCGCGCTGCCGGTTCAGCACGTCCAGCTGACGGTCGGCCAGTCCGATCCAGACCCGATTTTGTTCCTCGGTGCCCATCTGGTCATAGATCAGCAGCCACTGGCGCAGCTCTTCCAGGCTGAAGCCAAAACGCCGCCCGCGCAGGATCAGCGTCATGCGCGCGATTTCGCGCGGGCCGTAGAACCGGGCGCGGCCTTCTTTCTGCGGCGACAGCAATTCGATATATTCATAATAGCGCAGCGTCCGCGGGGTCACCTCGAAGCGTCCGCACATGTCCTTGAAGCTCAGTCGTTCCGCCATCGGTGCCTCCTGCTCGGGCAAAAGCTAGCGCGCGGGCGGGGCAAGCTCAACCGTATTGGGGGCGCGGTGTATCAGGGGGTTGCAGAGCCGCGCCGCTGGCGGGATAGTCGGTCCGTCACCGCCGCGGCCCCGACCAGCCCAAGGACAGATCATGCCTGACACCGATTCCCATCCTGCACCCGACCCCGAGGCGGTAATGCGCGCGGCGCAGCAGTTCATCGAGGCAATCCCCCATGCCAATGCCTGCAATATGCGCATCGAAGAAATCGGCGGCGGCGCGGCGGCGATCTCGATGCCCTATGACCTGCGGCTGGTGGGTGATCCGCGCACGGGCGTGGTGCATGGCGGGGCGGTTTCGGCCTTGATGGATACCTGTTGCGGGGCAGCGGTGATGTCGCATCCCGACGGGCCGGCGGTCACCGCCACCATCGACCTGCGGATTGATTACATGCGCGCGGCCACACCCGGCCAGCGCATCATCGCGCGGGCGACCTGCCATCACGTCACCCGCAGCGTCGCCTTCGTGCGTGCCACCGCCCATGATGAAGAAGACGGCCCCCCCGTGGCCACCGCCACCGGCGCCTTTACAGTCGATCGTTCCAAAGGTGCGCCATGACCCGGCCAAAGCCCGAACCCGTTCAGGTCGTCAAGCAACGCCGTGATGCGGCGCTGCGCGCGCTGGTCTCTGGCGTGCCCTATATCCAGTTTCTGGGCATCGAATTCGAACGCCGCGGCGATGAGCTGACGGCGATCCTGCCCTTTGACGAAAAGCTGATCGGCAACCCGATGTTGCCCGCGCTGCATGGCGGCGTCACCGCGGCCTTCCTTGAGGTCGCCGCGATCATCGAGCTAAGCTGGTCAACCCTCTGGGAAGATGTGGAAAGCGGCCGGATAGCCCTGTCCGGTCTGGATTCGCTGCACATGCCGCGCCTGCCCAAGACCATCGACTTCACGCTTGATTACCTGCGATCGGGCCTGCCGCGTGACGCCTATGCGCGCGCGCGCGTCAACCGGTCGGGCCGGCGCTACGCCAGCGTCCATGTCGAGGCCTGGCAGGACAACCGCGCGCGCCTGTTCGCGCAGGGGACGGGTCATTTCCTGATGCCGGATCGCGATCCGAAGGCCCCCGTGGCCCGGGCCCGGACTTGACCGATCGGATCAGCAACCGCCGCGTTCTGGCGATTGCCTTGCCCATCGTGCTGTCGAACGCGACGGTGCCGATCCTGGGGGCGGTCGATACCGCCGTGGTCGGGCAGCTGGGTCAGGCCGCGCCGATCGGGGCGGTCGGCATCGGCGCGATCATCCTCGCCTCGCTCTACTGGGTCTTTGGCTTTCTGCGCATGGGCACGTCGGGGCTTGTCGCGCAGGCGCATGGCGCGGGCGACCGGGCCGAGGTCGCGGCCGGCCTGATGCGCGCGCTACTGGTCGCGGGCGCGGCGGGGCTTGCCCTGATCACGCTGCAGGGGCCGCTTTTCACCGCGGCCTTCCACCTCGCCCCCGCCTCGGATCAGGTTGAAACCCTTGCGCAATCCTATCTGTCACTGCGCATCTGGGGGGCCCCGGCCACCATCGCGCTTTATGCCCTGACCGGCTGGCTGATCGCGCTGGAACGGACGCGGGCGGTTCTGGTGATCCAGCTGTGGATGAACGGGCTGAACGTGGTGCTGGATCTGTGGTTCGTGCTGGGGCTTGGCTGGGGGGTGCCCGGTGTCGCCACTGCCACGCTGATCGCGGAATGGTCGGGTGTGGCCCTTGCGCTGGCCCTGGCGCGCGGTGCCTTTGCGGGCGGCTATTGGCGCGACGTGGGCAGGGTCTTCGATCGGCCAAACCTGTGGCGCATGGCGCGGGTCAATACCGACATCATGATCCGTTCGATCCTGTTGCAGGCCAGCTTCACCACCTTTCTGTTCCTGGGCGCAGCGCAGGGGGACGTGCGGCTTGCCGCCAATCAGGTGCTGCTGCAATTCCTGGAAATCACCGCCTATGCGCTTGATGGCTTTGCCTTCGCCGCCGAGGCGCTGGTGGGCCAGGCCGTGGGCGCGCGATCGGTGCCGCGCCTGCGCCGGGCCGCGATCGTGACCGCGCAATGGGGCGTTGGGGGGGCGGTGCTGCTGGGGCTGACGTTCTTTCTTGCCGGTCCCGCGATCATCGATCTGATGACCACCGCCCCCGAGGTTCGCCAGACCGCGCGCGATTACCTGCCCTGGCTGGTGATCGCCCCGCTGATCGGCATCGCCAGCTGGATGTTCGATGGCATTTTCATCGGTGCCACGCTGACACGCGAAATGCGCAATACCATGCTGCTTTCGGTCGCGATTTATGCAGCGGCACTTGCCGCGCTGGTGCCAGGGTTCGGAAATCACGGCCTTTGGGCCGCGCTGATGGTCCTGAATGCCACGCGCGGCCTGACGATGGCGCGCCTATACCCGCGCGCGGAACACAGGGCAGGCGCCTGATGCCCCTTCATCTTGCCCGAAATACCTCGGGGGTGCGGGGGCAGCGCCCCCGCCGCGCGGCTCAGCGCGACCGCACCATCCCCATGATCTCATAGGTCCGTTCCAGGATCGGCCGGGCGATCGCATCGGCGCGCGCGGCACCTTCGCCCAGGATCCGGTCGATCTCGGCCGGGTCGGCCGCCAGGCGCTTCATCTCAAGGCTGATCGGTTCCAGCTTGGCCACGGCCAGATCGGCCAGCGCGGGCTTGAAGGTGCCGAACTGGGCGCCTGCGAAATCGGTGATCACCTGCTCGGGCGCATGCCCGGCCAGGGCGGCATATATGTTGACCAGATTGCGCGCCTCGGGGCGGTCCTTCAGGCCTTCCAGCGTGTCGGGCAGGGGCTCGGGGTCGGTCTTGGCCTTGCGGATCTTTTTCGCGATCGCATCGGCATCATCGGTCAGGTTGATCCGGCTGGCATCCGAAGGGTCGGATTTCGACATCTTCTTGGTGCCGTCGCGCAGGCTCATGACCCGGGTCGCGGCGCCTTCGATCACCGGCTCGGGGATCGGGAAGAAATCGACCTTGTAGTCGTGGTTGAACTTGGCCGCGATGTCGCGGGTCAGTTCCACATGCTGTTTCTGATCCTCGCCCACCGGCACCTGGGTCGCGTGATACAGCAGGATGTCCGCAGCCATCAGCGAGGGATAGGCATAAAGCCCAAGGCTCACATGTTCGGTGTTCTTGCCGGCCTTGTCCTTGAACTGCGTCATCCGGTTCATCCAGCCCAGACGCGCCACGCAGTTGAACAGCCATCCCAGTTCCGCATGCGCGCCGACCTGGCTTTGATTGAACAGGATGGACCGCGACGGATCCACGCCCGCGGCGATGAAGCCCGCCGCCGCCTCACGCGTCTGGCGGCGCAGCGCCTCGGGGTCCTGCCAGACGGTGATCGCGTGCAGGTCCACCAGGCAATAGATCGTCTCGATCCCCTCGTCCTGCTTTTCGGCGAACCGCTTCAGCGCGCCCAGATAGTTGCCCAGCGTCAACCCGCCCGAGGGCTGAATGCCGGAAAAGATCCGGGGTTTGAAGGCGGCATTGGGGGTCTGGGCTTCGGCGGTCATGGTCACGCTCCGATCCGGCGGGCTGGAAATCTGTTCCCCGCTCGCTTATCGCTAAAGCGCGCGGGGCGTCAACCGGACCCCGGCTTTGGGAGTATGCCGATGCGCGAGGGCTTTGACGAACATCCGATCAATCCGTTGCCGCCAGTGGTCTGGCTGCTGGCGCTGCCGATCCTTGCGGGGGAACTGGCCTTCGGGCTGGGGCAGGCGGGGTTTGCGGGGGAACTGGCGCGCGGCTGGCGGCTGGATGCGTTGCAGCGATTTGCCTTCGCGCCCGACATTTTCCGGGCGATGATCGATCAGGGCATCTGGCCCGTGAACCATCTGGCGCGCATCCTGGCCTATTCCTTTGTCCATGCCTCGCTGACCCACGCGCTGATGGTGCTGGTCTTCATCCTGGCCCTTGGCAAGATGGTAGGCGAGCTGTTTTCCCTGCCCGCCGTTCTGGCGGTCTTTTTCGGCGGGGCCGTCGCGGGGGCGGTGGCCTATGCGCTGGTGCCGGGTATGACCGCGCCGATCTATGGCGGCTATCCGGCGGTCTATGGGCTGGTGGGCGCCTTCACCTGGATCCTCTGGACCCGGCTGGGCCAAAGCCATGACAACCGGGCCCGCGCCTTCACGCTGATCGGCTTTTTGCTGGGGATCCAGCTGATCTTTGGCCTGTTGTTCGGCACCAGCCCCGACTGGATCGCGGAACTGGTGGGGTTTGCCACGGGTTTTGGCCTGTCATTTCTGGTGGCGCCGGGTGGCTGGCGGCGTGCGCTGCAGCGGCTGCGCCAGCGATGACCTAGCCCCGGCGGCGCAAGAGCCGCATCAGATCGGTCGCGCGATAAGCCCCGATCAGCGCGCCAAGGCCGAAATAGACCGTCATCCCGGCCAGGCACAAAACCGCCAGCGCCAGATAGCGCGATCCGGGCGCGACCAGCGCCGCCGCCATCGCGCCCGCCAGCGCCCAAAGTGCCAGCCCCATCACCGCCGAGGCCGCAAGGATACGCCACAGCCGCGACCAGAACCGCGCATCGGGTCGCGCCGCATCGCCCATCCGCCGCGCGCCGAACCACAGCTGCGCCACCATCACCCAGCCCGAAACGCTGGTCGCCAGGGCCGCCGCCATGAACCCCATCACCGGCATCATGCCCACCGCAAAGCCCGCGTTCACGATCATCGACCCCACCGCATACAGGAACGGGCGCCGGGTATCTTCGCGCGCATAGTATAGCGGCTGCAGCACCTTTTGCAGAACGAAGGCGGGCAGGCCCAGCCCATAGGCCGCCAGCGCCAGCGCGGTGGCGCTGGTATCGGCCGCCGTCCAGACGCCCCGGTCATACAGGACCGAGATCAGCGGCGTTGCGATCACCACAAGCGCCACTGCCGCCGGAACGGTCAGGAACAGCGCGAATTCCGCCCCGCGCGAGAAACTTTCCCGCCCCGCCACCGCATCGCCCGCGCGCAGCTGGCGCGACAGCGCGGGCAGCAGGACCGTGCCGATCGCAATGCCCACCACGCCCAGCGGCAGCTGATACAGCCGGTCGGCATAGGACAGCCAGGCCACCGCCCCTTCGGTGAAAGAGGCGACCTGCCGCCCCACCAGCAGGTTGATCTGCACCACGCCACCCGCCAGAACCGCCGGCCCCGCGATGATCAGAAGCCGCTTCAGATCCGGCGTCATCCGGGGCCAGCCCGGCCGCAGGCCATAGCCAAGACGGCGCGCGGAAAACCAGGTGAAAGCCAGCTGCGCGATGCCCGTCAGCGGCACGGTCCAGGCCAGCGTCAGCCCCATGTCCCAGCCCGCCTGTGCGCCGGTCCACATGGCGGCGATGAACATCAGGTTCATCAGCACCGGCACAAAGGACGCCTCGGTGAACCGGCCAAAGGCGTTCAGCACCCCCGACAGCAACGCCACGAGGCTGATGAACAGGATGTAGGAAAAGGCGATCCGCCCGAACAGAACCGCCATGTCGAACCGCGCATCGCCCGCAAAGCCCGACGCCATCAGCCACACCAGCCCCGGCATCGCCAGCGTGCCCAGAACGGTAAAGCCGATCAGCACCGCCGACAGGCCCGCGAAGGCATCCTGCGCAAAGTCCCTGGCATCCTCGCCCGATTCCAGCTTTTTGGAAAAGATCGGCACGAAGGCCATGTTGAACGCGCCTTCGGCGAAAAAGCGGCGGAACATGTTGGGCAGGGAAAAGGCGATCAGAAAAGCCTCGGCCACCGGGCCCGCGCCCAGATAGGCCGCCATCATCACATCGCGGACAAAGCCCACCACCCGGCTGACCAGCGTCCAGCTGCCCACCGTCAGGAAACCGCGCATCAGCCGGATCGGCGCCATCAGCGTCCGGCCCTTTCCGCGCCCGCCCGGATCGCCTCGCGCAGCTTCTTGTCCAGCGCCTCTTGCTTGGCCCTGGCATGCAGCTTCAGGCCGAACATGTCCTTGACGTAGAAGGCATCCACCACCTGCGCGCCGAAGGTCGCGATCACGGCGCTGGCGATGTAGATGTTGTTGGCTGCCAGTGTCCGCGTCAGATCATACAGCAGGCCGGGGCGGTCGCGGGTGTCGACCTCGATGATCGTGTAGATTTCCGATCCTTCATTGTCGAAGGTGATATGGGTGGGAAAGCGGAATTCGCGTTCGCGCTTCTTGATCTTGTCGCGGTCGATCAGCGCGTCACGCGCCACGACTTCGCCCCTCAGCGTCTTTTCGATCATCTGGCGCAGGCGGGGCAGCTTGTCGGCCTCATAGGGGTGGCCCTCGGTATCCTGCACCCAGAAGACGGCGGTGGCATAGCCGTCCTTTGAGGTATAGGTGCGCGCATCCACCACATTGGCCCCCACCAGCGCCAGCGCGCCCGCAAGGCGCGAAAAGATGCCCGGATGATCCGCCAGAGCAAAGGCCGCGCGCGTGGCATCGTGATCGGGGTCGGGATGCAGGTCGATGCGGATTTCGTCATCGCCAATGCCGCGCAGCAGATGGGCAAATACCACCTGCGTCGCCGTGGTCAGCCCCTGCCAGTAGGGCGCGTAATGGCGTGCCAGTTCAGCCCGCACCTCGCGCTGGTCCCAGTCGGCCAGCGCCTCGCGCAGGGCGCGCTTGGATTCGCTTTCGCGCTTGTCGCGATTGATCGCCTCAAGCCCGTTTTCCAGCATCTCGGCGGTTTCGGCATGAAGGCGGCGCAAAAGCATCGCTTTCCAGTTGTTCCAGGTGCCGGGGCCCACGCCGCGAATGTCGCAGACCGTCAGAACCGTCAGCAGATCCAGCCGCCTTTTCGTTTTTACCGCCTTGGCGAAATCGCGCAGCGTTCGCGGGTCTGACAGGTCGCGTTTCTGCGCCACGTCGGACATCAGCAGGTGATAGCGCACCAGCCATTCCACCGTTTCACATTCCTCTGGCGACAGGCCCAGCCGCGGGGCGACCTTGCGCGCGATCTGGGCACCCAGGATGGCGTGATCCTCGGGGCGGCCCTTGCCGATGTCATGCAGCAGCAGCGCCACATAAAGCACCCGGCGGTTTACCCCCGCCTTCAGGATGTGGGATGAGACCGGCAGTTCCTCGACCAGTTCGCCCCGTTCAATCTGCGCCAGGGTGGAAATGCACTGGATAGTGTGCTCGTCCACCGTGTAGTGGTGATAGACGTTGAACTGCATCATCGCCACGATCGGCTCAAATTCCGGGATGAAGGCGGCCAGCACGCCCAGTTCGTTCATCCGCCGCAGCGCGCGTTCGGGGTTGCCGTGTTTCAGCAGCAGATCCAGAAAGATGCGCGTGGCCTCGCGGTCTTCGCGCAATGTGTCGTCGATCAGGTCCAGGTTCGCCGCCACAAGCCGCATCGCCTTGGGGTGGATCAGCATTCCGGTGCGCAGGGCTTCCTCGAACAGCCGCAACAGGTTCAGCGGGGCGGTCAGGAAAGCCTGCGGATCGGCCACGCTGATGCGGTTGTTGTCGTCGAGCCAGGGCCCTTTCAGCTTGCGCCGGCGACGGAAGATGCGTTCCAGCATCGGTGCGCGCTTGACGTGACGGGCCTCCAGCTCGGTCAGGAAAATGCGGGTGACCTCGCCCACGCGGGTGGCGTGGCGGAAATAGTCCTGCATGAAGATTTCCACGCCGCGCCGGCCGGTCATGTCTTCATAGCCCATACGGCGGGCCACCTCGACCTGCATGTCGAAGGTCAACTGATCGGATGCGCGCCGCGCGATCAGGTGCAGATGGCAGCGCACCGCCCACAGGAAATCCTCGGCCCCGCGGAAATGTTCGTATTCCTCACGCGTGAAAACGCCCAGCGCGACCAGTTCGGCGGCCTTGTCGACCTGGTGGATGTATTTAGCGATCCAGTACAGCGTCTGCAGGTCGCGCAGCCCGCCCTTGCCCTCTTTCACGTTGGGTTCCAGCACATAACGCTGGCCACCCTGGCGTTTGTGGCGTTCGGCGCGCTCGATCAGCTTGGCTTCGATGAATTCGGCCCCGGTGCCGCGGAACAGGTCGGTGCGCAGCCGTTCGCCCAGGTCTTCGGCCAGCGATCGCTGCCCGCCGATGAAGCGGTGTTCCAGCAGCGCGGTGCGGATCGTGTAATCCTCACGCCCAAGGCGGATGCAATCTTCGACCGTGCGCGCGGCATGGCCAACCTTCAGCTTCAGGTCCCACAGCATGTAAAGCATGCTTTCGATGACGCTTTCGGCCCAGGGCGTGATCTTCCAGGGGGTCAGGAACAGCAGGTCCACATCGGACCCCGGCGCCATTTCGGCCCGGCCATAGCCGCCCACGGCAACCAGAGCGATCTGTTCGCCCTCGGTGGGGGTGGGCAGCGGGTGCAGTACCGTCAGCGCCACGCGCAGGATCGCGCGCACGATCCCGTCGGTCAGTGTCGCATAGGCGCGCACCGTGTCGCGCGCGGCGCGGGGATGGGTGGCAAATTCGGCCTCGACCGTGGCGGCGGCCTCTTCGCGGGCCTGGGCCAGGAATCTGACCGTGGCGGCGCGGATGTCACGGTCGTCGGTCAGCCCTGCGATGGCGGCATCGATCGCCTCATCCAGCGCGCTTTGATCCAGAAGCAGGGGCGCCCCGGCATCGGCCGGGGCGAAGGCGGTTGTGTCGGTCACGTCGGTGTCACTTCCTGAATCTGGCCTTGCTTGCGGGCCGGGCGCGGATCGGGGGGCCGGGGTCAGAACCCGGCGCCCCGGAAGCTGCGCGGGGCCGGATCGATCACGCTGACCTGGCCGTTACGCACCTCGGCCACGGCAAGGCCGCGTTCATTGGTGCCATCGGGGCGCAGGCGGAACACACCGCTGACACCGGCAAAACCGGACCCCTGGGTCAGCCCCGCACGGGTCAGCGCATCGGGGCGGCCCGACCGCGCCAGCGCGCCGATCGCGGCAATCCCGTCATAGGCAAGGCCCGCGATCGGATGCGGCGGTTCACCATAGGCGGCCTGGAAGCGCGACTGGAATTGCTGGTTCAGCGCCGGATCGGGCAGGGCGAACCAGCCGCCCTGAACGCCCGGAAGCGCCAGCGTCGCGGGCGGAATGTCCCACCGTGTCAGGCCAATGAACTTGGTCCCTGCCGGGTCAACGCCCTGTTCGGACAGCATCTGCGTCAGCAGCGGCAGCGCGCCCGCGGTGTCGGCCGTCAGGAACAGCGCATCCACGTCGCCCGCCTTGACCCGCGATGCGATGCCCGGCACCGCGCCGATCACGCCCTGCTGCGAAAACGGATAGCCCGCCTTGCCCGCCAGCGTCGCACCAGACCGCGCGATCGCGCCCTCGATCGCGCGGGCGCCGATTTCGCCGGCCGGGGTCTGTTCATGCACCAGCATGATCCGCCGCTTGCCCTTGGATGCGGCATAGGACACCAGCCGTTCGGCGGTGTTGGGGAAGGTCGGACCCAGGACAAAGACATTGCCGCCGGCAATATCGCTGTTGTTCGAGAAGGACAGCACATTCACGTTGCGCTGCGCCACGGCAAGGCCCACGGCATTCGCGGCTTCGGCAAAGACCGGGCCAAGGATGATCTTCGCCCCCTCATCCACGGCACGCGTGGCGACCTGCGCGGCCTGCGCGGCGTTGCCGCCGGTGTTGTAGACGCGCAGGTCGATGTCGACCCCCTGCAAATCGGCAATCGCCATTTCCGCGGCCTGACGCAGCGACCGGGCGATCGTCTCTTCGCCCGTGGTGCCCGATCCGGCGGGGACCAGCAGCGCCACCTGCACGGCTGCGCCCGGCTCGATCCGCTGGCCGGCATTGCCGCCGGCAGTCGAGACGGGTTCACAGGCGGCCAGCCAGAACGCTGACATCAGGGCCGTGATTCGCATCAGGGGCTTGCGGGGGGCGCGCAAAAGGGCAAACATGAAGCTATCCTCTGGTGATGGATCGGCAGGCAATATCGGAAAACCGTAAGCGTTTCCCGAAGACAAGTAAACTTGGCAGGGGCGAGGAAGATCAACATGGCGCTGCAGACGCGGCATTCCGGCGGAACCCCGCCGGGCGCACTGGCCCCGGGACTTCATTTCATTGCAACCCCGATCGGGGCGGCCCGCGACATCACGCTGCGCGCGCTGGACATCCTGGCGCAGGCCGATGTGATCGCCGCCGAGGATACGCGCACCCTGCGCCATTTGATGGAGATCCATGGCGTCGCGCTGAACAACCGCCCGCTGATCGCCTATCACGATCACAACGGCGAGGTGGCGCGCCCCAAGCTGTTGCGCGCGCTGGCCGAGGGGAAAAGCATAGCCTATGCATCGGAGGCGGGAACCCCACTGGTGGCCGACCCGGGATTTCAGCTGGCACGGGCGGCGATCGCGGCTGGTCATCCCGTGCTGGCCGCGCCGGGGCCCTCGGCGGTGCTGGCCGCGCTGACGGTTTCGGGCCTGCCCACGGACCGGTTCCTGTTCGCAGGGTTCGCGCCCAATACCGACAGTGCCCGTCGCAAATGGCTGCGCGAATTCGCAAATGTGCCCGCGACACTTGTGTTTTATGAATCGCCCAAGCGCGTTAGCGAATTGTTAGACGCCCTTGTGGCAGAGTTCGGAGAAGAAAGAGAGGCGGCGGTCTGCCGGGAATTGACGAAACGGTTCGAAGAGGTGCGGCGTGGCAGCTTGCGGGAATTGGCTGAAACCTTCGCCGGGCAGCCGGTCAAGGGGGAGATCGTGGTCCTGGTCGATCGCGCGCGGGGGCGCCGGGCAAGTGTCGAGGATGTCGATCAGGCCCTGTCGGAACGCCTGGCGCGGATGAGTGTGAAAGATGCCGCCGCAGAGGTGGCCGAAACGCTGGGCCTGCCCCGGCGCGAGGTTTACCAAAGGGCGCTTGCGCTGGAGAGAAAGTGATGTCGGGTGCTGTATCCTATCATGCCGGTCTTGCGGCCGAGGCCCAGGTGGCGGCCCATTATGTCAATACCGGACGGCGTATTGCCGCGACCCGCTGGCGCGGGCGTTTCGGGGGCGAAGTCGATCTGATCGCCCGGGAGGGCGCCCGGATCGTGTTCATCGAGGTGAAGAAAGCCAGGACCCATGCCCAGGCCGCGGCACGGATTTCGCCGCGTCAGATGGGTCGCATTCACGCCTCTGCGGCGGAATTCATTGGCAAGGAACCGATGGGTCAGTTGACCGAAGTACGCTTTGATGTGGCGCTTGTAGATGCCATCGGGCGGATCGACATCGTGGAAAATGCGTTCGCTGCAGGCTGACGGGACATTGCGTTACGCGCTGCGCTGGGCCATCAAGAGCGCAACGAAAGGGGGCGCAGATGGCCTTGAAAGTTGCGATCCAGATGGACCCGATCGGCGCGATCAATATTGACGCCGACAGTACCTTCCGCATTGCCCTTGAGGCACAAGAGCGCGGTCATACGCTGTTCTATTACACGCCCGGGCGGCTGTCTTATCGTGAGGGACGTGTTCTGGCGCGCGGCTGGCCGCTGACACTGCGGCGAGAGAAGGGCAATCACTTTACGCTGGGTGATGAGGTCGAGGTGGATCTTGCCGATTACGATGTGGTCTGGCTCCGGCAGGATCCGCCCTTCGACATGGGCTATATCACCACGACCCACATCCTTGACCGCATCCATCCGCGCACCCTGGTGGTAAACGATCCATTCTGGGTGCGGAACTATCCCGAGAAACTTCTGGTCCTGAACTTCCCTGAACTTACCCCGCCCACCCTGATCGCACGCGATCTGAACACGATTCGCGATTTCAAGGCGCGGCATGGCGACATCATCCTCAAGCCGCTTTACGGCAATGGCGGCGCGGGCGTGTTCCGGCTTGACCCGAATGATCGCAACCTTGCCTCGCTGCATGAACTGTTCATTGGCATCAACAATGAACCGTTGATCGCGCAAAAATACATTCCGGCGGTCAGCAAGGGCGACAAGCGGATCATTCTGGTGAACGGCGAGCCGGTGGGCGCGATCAACCGCGTGCCCGCAGAGGGAGAGACGCGATCCAACATGCATGTCGGCGGTCGGCCCGAAAAGATCGGCCTGACCGCGCGTGACCGTGAAATCTGTGCCGCAATCGGTCCGCTGCTGCGCGAGAAGGGCCAGGTTTTCGTGGGGATCGATGTGATTGGCGATTGGCTGACCGAAATCAACCTGACCTCGCCCACCGGGATTCAGGAGCTGGAGCGTTTTGACGGGGTCAATGTCGCGGAAAAGATCTGGCAGGTGATCGAGGCCAAGCGCGCCTGATCATTGCCCGGCCCGCAGGCTGAGCCGGTAGGCGACGGCCTCGGCCACATGGGGTGTGCGGACGGTTTCCGAGCCGTCCAGATCGGCGATGGTGCGCGCGACGCGCAGCACCCGGTGATAGCCGCGTGCGGACAGGCCGAACCGTTCGGCCACCCGGCTTAGCAGGGCCCGGCCTTCGGCATCGGGGGTGGCGATCTGTTCCAGCAGACTGCCCTCGGCCTCGGCGTTGACGTGGATGCCGGGCAGATTGGCAAAGCGTTCGGCCTGCCGACTGCGTGCCGCCTGGACGCGGGCGGCGACCGTGGCGGAATCCTCGCCCGTTGCGGGCAGGTCCAGGTCGGCGTAGGCGACGGGCGGCACCTCGATGCGCAGGTCGAACCGATCCATCAGTGGCCCCGAAATTCGCCCCAGATAATCTTCGCCGCAGGTTGGCGCCCGCGCACAGGCGCGCGAGGCATCCCCCAGATGGCCGCATTTGCAGGGGTTTGCCGCAGCCACAAGCAGAAAGCGGCAGGGATATCGCACATGGGCATTCGCGCGGGCGACGACGACCTCGCCCGTTTCGATCGGTTGGCGCAGCGTTTCCAGCACGGCGCGCGGGAATTCGGGAAATTCGTCCATGAACAGAACGCCGTTATGGGCCAGGCTTATCTCGCCCGGTTTGGCGCCGCGACCACCGCCGACGATCGCCGCCATCGAGGCGGTGTGATGGGGTTCACAGAACGGGCGCAGGCGTGAGATCCCGCCCTCGCGGATCAGGCCCGACAACGACTGGATCATCGAGGTTTCCAGCGCCTCGGTGGGGGACAGCGGGGGCAGGATGCCGGGCAGGCGGGCAGCCAGCATGGATTTGCCCGATCCCGGCGCGCCGATCATCAGCAGGTGGTGGCGCCCTGCCGCGGCGATTTCCAGCGCGCGTCTGGCCTTTTCCTGGCCCTTCACATCGCGCAGGTCGCGGGGCGCGCGCGCGGCGGTCACTTCGCCGGGGCGGGCGGCGGGCAGGGGGGACTGGCCGGTGAAATGGTGGATTGCTTCGGTCAGAGAGGACGGCGCAAAGACCGTGACGGCGCCGACCCATGCGGCCTCGGCGCCGCAGGCGGCAGGACAGATCAGGGCGCGGTCTTCCTCGGCGGCGGCCATGGCGGCGGGCAGGGCGCCCGCGACCGCCACCAACCGCCCGTCCAGCGACAATTCGCCGATGGCGACGCTGGCTTCCACCTCTTCCTTGGGCAGGATGTCGATCGCCGCCAGCAGCGCAAGCGCGATCGGCAGGTCGAAATGCGACCCTTCTTTCGGCAGATCGGCGGGCGACAGGTTGATGGTGATCTTCCTGGATGGCAGCGCGATGGAAAGCGCGGCCAAGGCGGCGCGGACACGTTCGCGCGCCTCGGACACGGCCTTGTCGGGCAGGCCGACGATGGCAAAGCCGGGTATTCCGGGGGCGAGCGCGCATTGCACCTCGACCAGCCGGGCCTCTATGCCGTCGAAGGCCACCGTATAGGCCCGTGCCACCATCTTTCCGCCCCCCGTGTTCGGGTCAGGCATAGAGGAAGATTGGTTGATGAAGGGTTAACAGCGAAAGGTTAACGTTGACGGGTTGGCGATCGGGGAAACCGCCAGAGTCAGCCCGCCGCCGTTATCCGGGCACAGGTCCGGTCATGATCCCTGCCAATTCCACATCCGAAATTGAACTTTTCCGTGAGACCCCGGTGATCTGCAAGACTCACCCCGCCGTATCAGGCATAGTGTTTGAAGAAGAGCACGCCAACAGCAAGGGCAATGGCCTGGGAGACTGCAGATGGCACTCGACGGAATGACGGATGAAACCCTGCCACGCCGCGCGATGCGGGCAGAGCTTCTGGATGCGGAAACGGAAATCGAACTTGCCCGCGCCTGGCGCGACCGGCGTGACGTGGCGGCGATGCAGCGGCTGGTGTCGGCCTATATGCGGCTGGCGATCTCGATGGCGTCGAAATTCCGCCGCTATGGCGCGCCGATGAACGATCTGATCCAGGAAGCAAGCCTGGGCCTGCTGAAGGCAGCCGACAAGTTCGATCCCGATCGCGGCGTACGGTTTTCCACCTATGCGGTCTGGTGGATCAAGGCCAGCATACAGGATTTCGTGATGCGCAACTGGTCGATGGTGCGCACCGGATCGACATCATCGCAAAAGGCCCTGTTCTTCAACCTGCGCCGGGTGCAGGCCCAGCTGGAACGCGAGGCCGAGGCCGAGGGGGTGACGCTGGATGGTGCCCAGTTGCGTCAGCGCGTGGCCGAGACGATTGGCGTGCCGCTGGCCGATGTCGAGATGATGCAGGGTCGGCTGGCCGGGTCGGATTTTTCGCTCAATGCCACGCAATCCTCGGATGAAGAGGGACGCGAATGGATCGAGGCGCTGGAAGATGATGGCGCGCGGGCCGAGGATACGGTTGCCGAAACCCATGACATGGCGTTGATGCGCGACTGGCTTGGCGAGGCGATGGACCGGCTGACCCCGCGTGAAAGGTTCATCGTGACGCAACGGCGCCTGCGCGATGATCCCCGCACGCTGGAATCGCTGGGCGAGGAGCTGGGCCTGTCCAAGGAACGCATCCGTCAGCTTGAGGTTCAGGCCTTCACCAAAATGCGCAAAAGCCTTGAAAGTCACGGCAACGCCGTGCAGCAATTCTTTTCATGAAAGTTTTTCTTGCGTCCTGCCTGTTGTGCGCCGCCGTTCCTGTTTTTGCCGCCCAGATCAGCCCCCAGGATCTGGGCGATCTGCAGGCCGATATCGTGGTGCTGGGCGAGGTTCACGACAATCCCGCTCATCACGCCAATCAGGCAACGGTCCTTGCCGCGCTTGCCCCGCGCGCCATCGTCTTTGAGATGCTCAGCCCCGAACAGGCCGCTCGCGTGACGCCGGACCTGCTTGCGGATGTGGTGGGCTTGGGCGCGGCGCTGGAATGGGCCGCCTCGGGCTGGCCGGATTTCACGATGTATGCGCCTTTGTTCACCGCGGCCCCCGGGGCCGTGATCCATGGCGCGGCCCTGCCGCGCGATGAGGTGCGCCGTGCCATGGCCGATGGTGCCGCAGCGGTCTTTGGCCCGGACGCCCCCGTCTATGGCCTGGATCAGCCCCTGCCCCAGGCTGAACAGGCCGCGCAAGAGGCCGAGCAGATGGCCGCCCATTGCGATGCCCTGCCAGCCGACATGCTGCCCGGTATGGTGGCCGCCCAGCGGCTGCGCGATGCCGCTTTTGCGCGCACCGCGATTCAGGCGCTGGAACAGACCGGCGGTCCGGTGGCGGTGATCACCGGGTCGGGTCATGCGCGCACCGATCGTGGCGTTCCGGCGATGATCGCGCGCGCCGCACCGCAGGTTTCCGTTCTGTCGCTGGGTCAGGTTGAGGCCCCGGCGGACGGGCCTCAGCCCTTCGATCTGTGGATCGTGACCGAGCCCACCCCGCGTGAAGACCCCTGCGCGGCGCTGCGCTAACTTGCGCGGGGCGGTGCCGGGGCCTAAAGCTTGTGGCGCAAGGCGTAGGAGGCGGGGATGCTGGCGGGCAAGAAGATACTCCTGATCATCGGTGGCGGTATTGCGGCCTACAAGGTGCTGGATCTGATCCGGCGGCTGCGTGACGCGGGTGCGGGTGTCGTGCCGGTGCTGACCCGCGCGGCCGAGGAATTCGTGACCCCGCTAAGCGTTGCGGCCCTGGCGGGGGAAAAGGTGCATCGGGACCTGTTCGACCTGACCGAAGAGGCCGAGATGGGCCATATCCAGCTTAGCCGCAGCGCCGATCTGGTGGTGGTGGCGCCCGCGACGGCCGATCTGATGGGCAAGATGGCGGCCGGGCTTGCCAATGACCTGGCCTCGACGCTTCTGATGGCAACGGACAAGCCGGTGCTGCTGGCGCCTGCGATGAATGTGCGGATGTGGATCCATCCCGCGACCCGGCGCAACCTGGCCACCCTGCAGGGTGACGGAATCATGGTCGTGGGCCCGGATGAGGGCGCGATGGCCTGTGGCGAATTCGGCCCGGGCCGCATGGCCGAGCCCGAGACGATTCGCGCCGCGATCGGTGCGGCGCTGGGCGGTGGGCCGCTGGCGGGGCGTCATGTGTTGGTGACCTCGGGGCCGACGCATGAACCCATTGATCCGGTGCGCTATATTGCCAACCGATCGTCCGGGGCGCAGGGCACGGCGCTGGCGGCGGCGCTGCGCGATCTGGGCGCGCGGGTGACCTTTGTCACCGGCCCCGCCACCGTGCCCCCGCCGCCGGGCGTGGCCGTGGTGCGCGTGGAAACCGCGCAGCAGATGCTGGCTGCCGTGCAGGACGCGCTGCCCGCAGATGCGGCGGTCTTTGCCGCCGCCGTGGCCGATTGGCGCGTGGCCAATGCCGCCGGGCAGAAGATGAAGAAGGACGGTTCCGGCAAGGCGCCGGCGCTGGAATTCGCGGAAAACCCCGACATTCTGGCAACGATCAGCCAGATGGGCGCGGGCAGGCCCGGGCTGGTGGTGGGTTTTGCCGCCGAGACCCATGACGTGCTGGCACATGCGACCGCGAAACGCGCGCGCAAGGGATGTGACTGGATCGTGGCCAATGACGTCAGCCCCGGCACGGGGATCATGGGCGGGGCGGAAAATGCGGTGACGCTGATCTATCCCGACGGGTCGGAAAGCTGGCCGCGCATGGCCAAGGACGATGTCGCCCGCCGGCTTGCGGCACGCATCGCCGAGGCGCTGGCGGATCGCTAGGGCCAGGGGCGTGACGGGCAACGGATCATTGGGAAAGGGGCAGATGTGACGGTTGTGAAAATCATGCGCGAGGATTGGGCCGATCCCGCCATCGCCTTGCCCGCCTATGAAACGGTGGGTGCTGCGGGGGCCGATCTGCGCGCCAACCTGTGCCCCGGGGATCGGGCGGTCGGGATCGTGCTGGCACCGATGGCCCGCGCGCTTGTCCCCACCGGGCTGCGGGTTGAAATCCCCGAGGGGTTTGAGATGCAGATCCGCCCGCGTTCGGGGCTGGCGTTCAAGCACGGCATCGGGCTGGTCAACAGCCCCGGCACGATCGACGCCGATTATCGCGGGCCCGTGGGGGTGCTTTTGATCAACCTTGGGGCCGAGCCCTTTGTCGTGGCCCATGGTGATCGCATCGCGCAGGCGGTGATCGCGCCGGTGGTGCAGGCGCGCTTTGAACTGGCCGGTGATCTGGCACAGACCGCCCGGGGTGCGGGCGGCTTTGGGTCGACGGGGACGGCATGATCGGGCTTTTGGGATTTGCGGCGATCTGGGCGCTGGCCGTCTGGAAACGCCCACCGCGCTGGCAGCTTTGGGCCGTGGCCGGGGGCTGGTGGTTGGCGATCCTGTGGGTCCATGCGCCCTGGGGCGGCTTGCCCCCCCTTGCGCGGCTGACCGGGGGGGATTTCCGGGCCTGGCTGGTGTTTGGGGTGATCCTTGCGGTGGTGGGGGTCTATCGGCTTGTGCTGGCCGCTGTGAAGGCGCGTGCGGCGCCGACCCCGGTTGTCGCCACGCCGCCGAAGGCCAGCTTTTCCGCGGCGGAACTGGACCGTTATGCCCGCCACATCATGCTGCGCGAAATCGGCGGGCCGGGGCAGAAACGCCTGAAGGGTGCGAAGGTTCTGGTGGTGGGCGCGGGGGGGCTTGGCTCGCCGGTGCTGCTGTATCTGGCGGCGGCGGGCGTTGGTACGGTGGGCGTGATCGATGATGACGTTGTGTCCAATTCCAACCTGCAGCGGCAGGTGATCCATACCGATGCGCGCATCGGCATGCCCAAGGTGTTTTCCGCCGAACTGCAGATGAAGGCGCTTAATCCCTATATCGAGGTGCGTCCCTACAACCGCCGCCTGTCCGGGGCCGATGCCCCCACCCTGTTCGCCGAATATGACCTGATCCTGGACGGGACCGACAATTTCACCACCCGCTATATGGTGAATGCGGCGGCGGTGGCGGCGGGCAAACCGCTGATCGCGGGCGCCATCGCGCAATGGGAAGGGCAGTTGTCGGTCTATGATCCGGCGCGCGGTGCGCCCTGTTTCGCCTGTGTCTTCCCAGAGGCGCCGGCTGCGGGCCTGGCACCATCCTGTGCCGAGGCCGGCGTGGTCGGCGCGCTGCCCGGCGTGGTGGGCGCGATGATGGCGACCGAGGCGATCAAGGAAATCACCGGCGCGGGCCAGGGGCTGCGCGGGCGGCTGCTGATTCACGATGCGCTTTGGGGCGAAAGCCGTCAGATCGCGGTGAAGCCGCGCCCCGGTTGCGCCGTATGCGGGGCAAAGGGCTGACAGGCCCGCCCTGTGCGAGAGGAGAGTGTGATGACCAATCCCCTGCTGCAAGACTGGGCCGGGCCCTTTGGCCTGCCGCCGTTCGCGGCCCTGTCGGATGACCATTTCGGCCCGGCCTTTGATGCGGGGCTGGCCCAGGCGCGCGCGGCGATCGCGGCGATTGCCGAAAACCCCGCCCCGCCCAGCTTTGCCAATACGATCGCGGCGCTGGAATTGGCTGAGGCGACGTTGGACCGGGTGGCGGGGGTGTTCTACAACCTTGCCGGGGCCGACAGCACCCCCGCGCGTGAGGCCTTGATGCGCGAACTGGCGCCGAAAATGGCGGCCTTTTCGTCCGAGGTCACGATGAACCGTGCGCTTTTCGCGCGGATCGAGGCGCTGTGGACCAGCCGCGACACCCTTGCCCTGCCGCCCGAAGAGGCGCGCGTGCTGGATCTTTACCGCCAGATGTTCCTCCGCGCCGGTGCCGCGCTGCAAGGGGCGGCGGCGGAACGGATGGCCGCGATCAAGGAACGGCTCGCGGTGCTGTCCACGGCCTTCACGCAAAACCTTTTGGCCGATGAGCGGGGATGGTTCCGGCCGCTGGCCGAGGAAGACCTGGCTGGCCTGCCTGATTTTGTGGTCGATGCCGCCCGCGCGGCGGGGGCGGAACGGGGTGCGCCGGGGCCAGTGCTGACGCTGAACCGATCGCTGATCGTGCCGTTCCTGCAGTTTTCCCCGCGCCGTGACCTGCGTCAGATCGCCTGCGCGGCCTGGGCTGCGCGCGGTGCCAATGGCGGCGAAACCGACAACCGCGCGCTGGCGGCGGAAATCCTGGCGCTGCGGGCGGAACGCGCGCGTCTGCTGGGCTATGACAGTTTCGCCGCCTTCAAGCTGGAACCTGAAATGGCCGGCGGGCCCGACCGGGTGCGCGCGCTGCTGATGCAGGTCTGGGAACCGGCCCGCGCCAAGGCGCTGGCCGATGCACAGGTGTTGACGCGGATGTTGCATGCCGATGGCATCAATGGCGTGCTGGAACCCTGGGACTGGCGCTATTACGCGGAAAAGCGGCGCAAGGCCGAACATGATCTGGATGAGACCGCGTTGAAGCCCTATCTGCCGCTGGAGGCGATGCTGGGCGCGATGTTCGACGTGGCCAACCGGCTGTTCGGGCTGGAATTCCAGCCGATCGAGGGGCCGTTCTACCACGCCGATGTCCGCGGCTGGGAGGTGACCCGCCGGGGCCGGCACATGGCGGTGTTCCTGGGTGACTACTTTGCGCGCAGTTCGAAGCGGTCGGGCGCGTGGTGTTCGGCGATGCGCGCGCAGCGCAAGCTGGGGGACGAGGTGCGCCCCATCGTCGTCAATGTCTGCAACTTTGCCAAGGGCGCGCCGACGTTGCTAAGCCATGATGACGCGCGCACCCTGTTCCACGAATTCGGCCATGCGCTGCATCAGATGCTGTCGGATGTGACCTATCCGCTGATCTCGGGCACGTCGGTGGCGCGCGATTTCGTGGAACTGCCCAGCCAGCTTTATGAACACTGGCTGGACGTGCCTGCGGTGCTGGACCGCCATGCCCGTCACTGGCAGACCGGCGCGCCGATGCCCGCCGATCTGCGCGACCGGCTTCTGGCGGCGGCGACCTGTGACCAGGGCTTTGCCACGGTGGAATATGTCGCCTCGGCCCTGGTCGATCTGGCCTTCCATGAAGGTGCGGCGCCCGCCGATCCCATCGCCCGCGAAGCCGAGGTGCTGGCCGAAATCGGCATGCCCCATGCCATTGCGATGCGCCATGCCACACCGCATTTCGCCCATGTCTTTGCGGGCGACGGCTATTCTGCGGGCTATTACAGCTATATGTGGTCCGAGGTGATGGATGCCGATGCCTTCGCCGCGTTTGAGGAAGCGGGCGATGTGTTCGACCCGGCCACCGCCGAACGTCTGGAACGGTTCATCCTGTCGGCGGGCGGATCGCGCCCGGCCGAAGAGCTTTATACCGCCTTCCGGGGCCGGATGCCGGGGGTTGAGGCGTTGTTGAAAGGGCGCGGCCTGCAGGACGTCGCCTGAACCGGCGGTCAGCTTTCGCCCCGGACATCCTTGTGGATGATGACATCGGCCTGCGGGTAGGCCTGCATGATCGCGCGGCGCAGCCCCGCGCCGATGGCATGGGCCGCGCGCAGGCTTTGATCACCGTCCAGTTCGATGTGCAGGTTCACAAAGACCCGCGATCCGGCGGTGCGGGTCTTGAGGTCGTGGAACCCATGCACGCCGGGCCAGCTTGCGGTGATGGCGGCGATGCCCTCGATGATTTCGGGCGGGGCGGCGCGGTCCATCAGCGCGTGCCAGGCGCCCAGCCCGATCACGATGGCACCGCGCCCCATCATGGCGGCTGCGATCAGGGCGATGATGCTGTCAGCCCCCGACAGGCCAAAGCGGCTGGACAGCCACAATGCAAGGATTGCGCCCAGCGTCGGCCCCAGATCGCCGACATAATGCATCATGTCCGCCGCAACGACCCGGTTGCCGGTGTGGCGTGCCACACGGCGCTGCCACAGCACCAGACCGGCGGTCAACAGCGCCGATGCCACCATCACGGCGATCCCCGCGCCTTCGGCGGCCAGGGGGGGCGTCGTGTCGGCCAGCAGGCGATGCGTTGCCGCCCAGGCGATGGCCGCAGCCGAAGTCAGAACGAACAGCGCCTGACCCAGTGACACCAGATCCTCGGCCGAAGTATGGCCAAAGGCGTGATCTTCGTCCGCCGGGCGCTGTGCATACAGGATGGCGGTCAGACCCGCGCCCGAGATCAGCAGATCCATCGCGCTGTCGGCCAGCGATGCGGCGATTGACAGTGACCCTGTCTGCGCCAGGGCCCACAGCTTCATCACCACCAGAACGCCCGCCACCCCGACAGAGGCCATGCCTGCGGAACGGTTCAGCCTGTCCTGGTCGGTCTGGGGCAGCATCGCGGTCTCGGGGTTGCCTGATCGCGGGCGGTGCTATCCTGAAATCGTCGGTCAGTCACGCAATTCTTCCGCGCCCACGCCCCAGATCCGCGTTTTTTGCACCCAGCCCTTTTCGCCCTCGGCGGTGATCCGGCACCAGTCGCGCAGGCATTCGCCCAGCCGCGCGATCGCGCCCGCCTCGGCCACGGCCACGACGCCGGCGGCAGGATCGGGGCGCATCTTCAACTCGGTCATGTCGTCCTGAATGATGACGGTGCGCACCCCCGACAGAAGCGAATAATGCACCCAGCCGCCCGCGCCGTCGCGGTCCTCGACCCGGCGCCAATGGCCGAATTCCGCCGTCACCCGCAGCGGCATGCCGTTGTGACGGAAGACCCAGTCGATCCGATGCGACAGTGACGGGCCACGGCGGGCATTGCCCTCGGACCCTTTCAGCGAAACGAATCGCGGCAGCGGCAGGTTGGTTACCGGCCCCCGTGCGGGCTGGGCGCTGACGGCCATCTGTTCGGGCGGGGCTGCGGCGTCCTGCGCGTACAGCGCGGCACCGGCCAGCGCCCCTGCGGCGACCAGCGCCGCCCCGATGATTGCCGAACGCAGTTTCATGCCTTGTCCCATCATTTCCGCTTCATTCCGCCGGCGGCGCAATAAAATTGCGCTGTCGGGTGGAATAACGCGTTTTGTGTTCTTGCGGGGCCTTGTCCCCCGGCCCGTTGCGCGTCACTTTGCACCCAGAAGAAGGCGTTTGGAAGAGAGGAGACCCCCGCCATGCCCGCACCGCGCCTGAGTGTTGTCGTGACGCGACGGTTGCCCGAGGTCGTCGAGACCCGGATGAAGGAATTGTTCGACGTCGAGTTGAACGAAACCGATCGGCGGATGACCCGTGAGGAACTGGTTACGGCCATGCAGCGTGCCGATGTGCTGGTGCCCTGCGTGACCGATACGCTTGAGGCAAACATGCTGGCGGCAGCGGGCGACAAGCTGAAGCTGATCGCCAATTACGGCGCGGGTATCGATCACATTGACGTGGCCTCGGCCCGCCAGCGGGGGATTCTGGTGGCCAACACCCCCGGCGTGGTGACCGAAGACACCGCCGACATGGCGATGGCGCTGATTCTGGGCGTGATCCGGCGCATCCCCGAAGGCATGGCGGTGATGCAGGCGGGCGAATGGCGTGGCTGGTCGCCCACCGCCTTTCTGGGTGGCCGGGTCGGCGGCAAACGGCTGGGCATTCTGGGCATGGGGCGGATCGGGCAGGCGCTGGCGCGACGTGCGCGCGCCTTCGGGATGCAAATCCACTATCACAACCGCAAGCGCCTGCGCCCCGAGACCGAGCAGGAGCTTGAGGCGACCTGGTGGGAAAGCCTGGACCAGATGGTCAGCCGGATGGACGTGGTTTCGGTCAACTGCCCGCACACGCCATCGACCTTTCATCTGCTGAATGCGCGGCGGCTGAAGCTGATGAAACCCTCGGCGGTGATCGTGAATACCTCACGCGGTGAGGTGATCGATGAAAACGCCCTGACGCGGATGCTGCGCGCGGGCGAAATTGCCGGGGCGGGGCTGGATGTGTTCGAACACGGCGCCGAGATCAATCCCCGGCTGCGTGAACTGCCCAATGTGGTGCTGTTGCCGCATATGGGATCGGCAACGATCGAGGGACGGGTCGAGATGGGTGAGAAGGTCATCATCAACATCAAGACCTTCGCCGATGGGCACCGGCCGCCGGATCTGGTGGTTCCGGGGATGCTGTAGGCCAAAGGCCCGGCGCGTGATGCCGGGCCTTGTTGGTCGGGGGCGGGTCGATGTCGGCTTCGGACACATGGACGCGCTTGCCGATAAAGTCCGAGGCAGAACTGCCTGATCCACCATGGGCACAAAGATATCGGCGGTCATGTCCACCTGCGCGGCAACGGATGCGCGGGTCTGTTCGGTTGCCATGTGGGTGTCGGCTTTGCGTTGCCGCGCCCGCGCATGTCGCTTTTGGCTGGCAAAGGTCGGGCGGGATGGCCCGCAGGGCGACAGGTCTGGCAGAACGGGACAAAGTCCCAAGGGAGTCGCCCATGAAAACCCACGTCAAAGCCCTGGTCGTCGGCGGCGGTGCTGTCGGGTGCGCGATCGCCTATCATCTGGCCAAGGCGGGCTGGGACACGATGCTGGTGGAACGCGATGAGCTGACATCCGGGTCGACCTGGCATGCCGCAGGCCTGCTGCCGCTGTTCAACATGGGCTATGCGACGACCCACATCCACAAATACTCGGTCGATTTCTACAAGGGCCTGGAGGCCGAGACCGGGCTGAACGCGGGCTTTGCGGTGGTGGGCAACCTGCGCATGGCGCAGACGCAGGACCGCATGGATGAATATATGCTTTATTCAAGCGTGGCCGAAACCGCCGGTATCCATCACGAATTCATGACGCCCGCGCAGATCCGTGACCGCTGGCCGCTGGTGCGGACCGAGGATCTGAAAGGCGCGCTGTTTCACCCGCAGGACGGCTATATCAACCCCGCCGATGTGACCCAGGCCATGGCCAAGGGCGCCCGGATGCGCGGGGTGACGATCCTGCGCAAGATGCAGGTGAACGGCTATCGCTGGACGGGCAGCGAATGGATCGTGACGCTGGAACAGATGGTGGAACGGGGTGGCAATCTTGTCGGCTCGGGCGAGATGGTGGAATTGCGCGCCGAACATGTCGTCACCGCCACGGGCAATCATGCGCAGCGCACCGCGCGGCTGCTGGGGATCAGGATCCCGGCCATTCCGGTGGAACATCAGTATATCGTGACCGAGCCCGACCCGGCGCTGGCCGCCTGGCGGGCCGCCGGCAACCCCGAACATCCCGTGCTGCGCGATGCCGATGCGAAATGGTATGTGCGCGAGGAACGCGGCGGCTGGATTCTGGGCCCCTATGAACGCGGGGCGCCGGCACGGTTCGTGTATGACGTGCCGCAATCTTTCCGCGCGGATCTGTTCCCGCTGGATCTGGACCGGATCGAGGCGGAGTACCTGTCGATGATCCACCGCATTCCCTCGTCGGAAAGTGTGGGGCTGAAGGACGATTTCAACGGTCCGATCTGTTACACCCCCGATGGTAACCCGCTGGTTGGTCCCGCGCCGGGGCTGCGCAACATGTGGCTGGCCGAGGGGTTCAGCTTTGGCATTACCGCGGCGGGCGGCACCGGCCATTACCTTGCGCAACTGATGACCGAGGGCGAGGCCGAGATCGACATGGCCAGCCTGGATCCGCGCCGCTATGGCCCCTGGATGACCACCGAATATGCCGCGCGCAAGAATGAGGAATGCTATGAGCATGTTTTCATCCTGCACCACCCCGATGAGGAGCGCGAAGCCTGTCGCCCGCTGCGCACCACGCCGAACTATGACCGCCAGATCGCGCTGGGCGCGCAGATGGGGCAGGTCAATGGATGGGAACGACCGAATTACTATGCCCCCGGCGTGGCGTCCGATTTCGACCACAACGGCCGCAGCTTCCGGCGCGGCAACTGGTGGCCCTATGCCGAGGCCGAGGCGCGGGCGATCCGCGATACCGCAGGCCTGATCGACGCGACCGCCTTTACCAAGCATCTGTTGCGCGGCCCCGGCGCAACGGCTTTCCTGGACTGGTTTACCACCAACAGGCTGCCGAAGGTGGGTCGTATCAACCTGACCTATGCGCTGACGCCGGCAGGCACCACGCGGACCGAATATACAATCGTCCGATTGTCGGAAAATGAATATTACCTGATATCGGCCGGGGCCTGGTCGACCTATGATGGCGATTATCTGCGTCAGTGTGCCGAGGACAGAATATCCGATTTCGGCTATGTCGAGATTCACGATGTCACCACGCAATGGGGCGTTTTCGCGCTGGCGGGGCCCAGGTCCCGCGCGATCCTGCGCGAAATCGTCAAGGATGCCGATCCCGGCACGGTCCTGGGCAATGCTCGGTTCCCGTGGCTTTCCTGGCGCAATATCGAACTGGGCATGTGCCCGGTGCGTGCGCTGCGCGTGGCCTATACCGGCGAACTGGGGTGGGAGCTGCACCATCCGATCGAGATGGGTCGCTATCTGTGGGATCAGCTGATGACCGCCGGGGCGAAGCACGGGATGACGCTGGTCGGCACCCGGGCGCAGAACTGGCTGCGCCAGGAAAAATCCTACCGCGCCTTTGGCAATGAACTGGGCCGCGATGCCACGCCGCTGGAAGGCGGGCTGGATCGTTTCGTGGATCTGTCGAAGGCGTTTCTGGGCAGGCAGGCGATGTTGGACACGGGGCTGCGGTCGAAATGCGTTACCCTGCTGATCGACGGGCCCGATGATGCCGACCCCTGGGGCAAGGAGGCGATCCTGCTGGATGGGGAAAAGGTCGGCCGGCTGACCTCAGGCGGCTGGTCGGTGGTCTTTGGCAAGCAGATCGGCATGGGTTATGTGCGCCCCGATCTGGCCGGGGTGGGCCAGCGGCTGAAGGTGCGGATGCTGCGCCAGCAATGGGATGCGGTGGTGGTCGAGGATAGCCCCCATGACCCGCAGAACCTGCGCATCCGCGCCGATGACTGACCCTTCGCCGGGGCGGTTCGGGAAATATTCAGGGATCTGAATGGGATTTGACGCAGGTCAAGGTCCTGCGAATGTTGCCATGCGACCTGCAACCGACACCTGAACAGGAGAATTTCATGAGCTACAAGGCAAAGATGGACGAGATGCGCGGCGAGCTGCGGGCGCTGAACAAGACCGCGCCGGCGGCGATGCAGGGCTTTGGCACCCTGTCGAAGGCGGTCAAGGAAAACGGGGTCCTGTCGCTGAAGGAAAAGGAATTCGTGGCGTTGGGCATGTCGGTGGTGCTGCGCTGTGAACCCTGCATCATGTTCCATGTCGAGGCGCTGATGAAAGCGGGCGGCACCCGCGAAGAGCTGGCCGATGTGCTGGCCATGGCGGTGCAGATGGCCGGTGGGCCGGGGATGATGTATGCCGGACACGCGCTGGGCTGCTGGGATGAACTGGCCGCGCAGCAGGATTGACGCGTGCGAAATACAAAGGCCCGCGCGGATGGCGCGGGCCTTTTGGTGTGCGGGTCGTGGCGGGATCAGGCCTGCAGCGGACGCACGCTGATATCCCCTTCGCCACGCGACTTCATCGCCGCCACGGCCGCGATGCTGGCCGCCGCCGTGGTGAAATAGGGAATCTTGTCGTAAAGCGCCACGGCGCGGATTTCGCGGCTGTCGGACACGGCCTGGCTGCCCTCGGTCGTGTTCATGACCAACTGGATATCGCCGTTTTTCAGCCGGTCCACGATGTTCGGGCGGCCTTCGTAGACCTTGTTCACCAGCTCGGCCTCAACCCCGTTTTCCTTCAGCCACAGCGCGGTGCCGCGGGTGGCGACCAGGGAAAAGCCCATCGCGATCAGGTCGCGCGCGGCCTGCGCCAGATCGGCGGTCTTGTCGGTATCCTTGATCGACAGGAACACGCGGCCTTCTTCGGGCAGATGCGTGCCGGCGCCCAGCTGCGCCTTCAGGAATGCGCGCGGGAAGTTGCGGTCCCAGCCCATCACCTCGCCGGTGGAACGCATTTCAGGCCCCAGCAGCGTATCGACGCCGGGGAAGCGGGCAAAGGGCAGAACGGCCTCTTTCACCGAATACCAGGGTGTGTTCGGATCGGCCAGCGTCAGCGGATCGGCGAAGGGCAGGGGCGTTTCGGGGCCCACGCCTTCGGGATAGGCAGCGCGCAGCGGGAAGTTCGCCATCGGTTCGCCCGCCATCAGCCGCGCCGCGATCGAGGCGATGGCGCTGTCGGTGGCCTTGGCGACGAAGGGCACGGTGCGCGAGGCGCGGGGGTTGACCTCCAGCACATAGATCACGCCGTCCTTGATCGCGAACTGCACGTTCATCAGGCCGACCACGTTCAGGCCAAGGGCCAGCTTGACGGTCTGGTCCTTCAATTCGGCGACGGTTTCGGGTGACAGGCTGTAGGGCGGCAGCGAGCAGGCGGAATCGCCCGAATGGACGCCCGCTTCCTCGATATGCTGCATGATGCCCGCGACATGCACGGTCTTGCCGTCGGACAGGGCGTCCACGTCTACCTCGATCGCGCCGGACAGGTAGCTGTCCAGCAGCACCGGGCTGTCGCCCGACACATGTACGGCGGTCGCGATGTAGCGTTTCAGATGATCCATGTCGCGCACGATTTCCATCGCGCGACCACCCAGAACATAGGACGGTCGGATCACCAGCGGAAAGCCGACTTTGTATGCGATTTCAATGGCCTGCGCCTCGGACGAGGCGATGCCGTTCACCGGCTGCTTCAGGCCCAGATCATGCAGCAGGTGCTGGAACCGTTCACGGTCCTCGGCCAGATCGATCGCGTCGGGCGTCGTGCCCAGGATCGGGATGCCCTCGGCCTCCAGCGCGTTCGCCAGTTTCAGCGGCGTCTGGCCGCCGAACTGCACGATGACGCCGTGCAGGGTGCCGTTTTCCTGTTCCACGCGCAGGATTTCCAGCACATGTTCCAGCGTCAGCGGTTCGAAATACAGCCGGTCCGAAGTGTCGTAGTCGGTCGATACGGTTTCCGGGTTGCAGTTGACCATGATCGTTTCATAGCCGGCCTTGGTCAGCGCGAAACAGGCGTGGCAGCAGCAATAGTCGAATTCGATCCCCTGGCCGATCCGGTTCGGGCCGCCACCCAGGATCACCACTTTCTTGCAGCCCGACGGCCGGGCCTCGCATTCCACGTCGCCCATCGCGGGGGCCTCGTAAGTGGAATACATATAGGGGGTCTGGGCCTCGAATTCGGCGGCGCAGGTATCGATACGCTTGAACACCGCCTTGACGCCCAGATTGCGCCGCGCGCGGCGGACGTTGGCCTCATCCCGGCCGGTCAGCTTGGCCAGACGGGCATCGGTAAAGCCCATCATCTTCAGATCGCGCAGGCCCTTTTCCGTGACGGGCAGGCCGGTGCGGCGGATCTCGGTCTCGGTTTCCACGATTTCGCGGATGCGGGCCAGGAACCAGGGGTCGAAGGCGGTGGCGTGCTGGATTTCCCCGTCGCTCAGCCCTTCGCGCATGGCCTGGGCGATCAGGCGCATCCGATCCGGGGTCTGGCCCGAGATCGCCTTGATCACGGCGGCTTTGTCGGGCGCGCCGGGGATCTCGATTTCGTCAAAGCCGGTCAGGCCGGTTTCCATTGAGGCCAGCGCCTTCTGCACCGATTCGTGGAAGGTGCGGCCGATCGCCATCGCCTCGCCCACCGATTTCATCGCGGTGGTCAGTTCGGCCTTGGACCCGGGGAATTTTTCAAACGCGAAGCGCGGGATCTTGGTCACGACATAGTCGATCGCCGGTTCGAACGACGCAGGCGTGACCTTGGTGATGTCGTTGTCCAGCTCATCCAGCGTGTAGCCCACGGCCAGTTTCGCGGCAATCTTGGCGATCGGGAAGCCGGTGGCCTTGGACGCCAGCGCCGAGGATCGCGACACGCGCGGGTTCATCTCGATCACGACCATGCGACCGTCTTTCGGGTTGATCGCCCATTGCACGTTCGACCCGCCGGTTTCCACGCCAATTTCACGCAGCACGGCGATACTGCCGTTGCGCATGATCTGATATTCCTTGTCGGTCAGCGTCAGCGCCGGGGCCACGGTGATCGAATCGCCCGTATGTACGCCCATCGGGTCGATGTTCTCGATGGAACAGACGATGATCGCATTGTCCGCCTTGTCGCGGACGACTTCCATTTCATATTCCTTCCAGCCCAGCAGCGATTCATCGACCAGGATCTGCGCCACCGGCGAGGCATCGAGGCCCGAACGGCAGATCGCCTCATAGTCATCGCGGTTATAGGCCACGCCGCCCCCGGTGCCGCCCAGCGTAAAGGCGGGACGGATGATCGCGGGCAGGCCGACCTCTTCGATGGCGGCCATGGCAAGGGCCACACCGGCATTGATATCATACTTGCCGTTGGGCAGTTTCGGCGCGGAAATGATTGTGGCGCGGGGGTTTTCCAGGCCGATCCGATCCATCGCCTCGCGGAACAACTTGCGATCTTCTGCCATTTCAATGGCATCGCGATTGGCACCGATCAGTTCAACATTGTACTTTTCCAACACCCCCATGTCGGCCAGCGCCAACGAGGTGTTCAGGCCTGTCTGCCCGCCCATGGTGGGCAAAAGCGCGTCGGGGCGTTCTTTTTCGATGATCTTGGCGACGACTTCGGGGGTGATCGGCTCGATATAGGTGGCATCGGCCATTTCCGGGTCGGTCATGATCGTGGCCGGGTTCGAGTTGACCAGGATGACCCGGTAGCCTTCCTCGCGCAGCGCCTTGCAGGCCTGGGCGCCGGAATAGTCGAATTCGCAGGCTTGCCCGATGACGATGGGCCCCGCGCCGATGATGAGAATGGACTTGATATCGGTTCTCTTCGGCATGTCTTTCCCCTTTGTCATCCCGGCGGCGCGCAAATTGACGGCGTTATAGTCCTGCAAAGCCTGCGCGCAAGCCCTCGATTGCGTCAACTGCCTGCACTGCCCGGGCGGGGTGCACATTCGGCGGCCCCTGTGCACGATCGCTTGACTTCGGCGCGGCCAGAAGGTTGAAGGCGCGGATAGGAATCCAGCCCGGGACAAGGGGAGAACCATGCACGCCTATCGCAGCCATACCTGTGCGGACCTTAACAAGGACCATGCAGGCCAGAACGTCCGGCTTTCGGGCTGGGTGCATCGGGTGCGCGATCACGGGGGTGTGCTGTTCATCGACCTGCGCGACCATTACGGCATTACGCAGGTGCTGTGCGATGGCGACAGCCCCGCCTTTGCCGCGTTGGAGAATGCGCGCGCGGAATGGGTGATCCGTATCGACGGCATGGTCAAGCTGCGCGATGCCAGCCTGGTGAACCCCAAGCTTCCGACCGGCGAGGTCGAGGTTTACGTCCGCGAGGTCGAGGTGCTTGGCCCCGCCGAGGAGCTGCCCCTGCCGGTGTTCGGCGATCAGGACTACCCGGAAGAAACCCGCCTGACCTACCGTTTCCTCGACCTGCGGCGCGAAAGCCTGCACAACAACATGATGCTGCGGTCAAACGTGGTGCGATCGATCCGCAACCGCATGTGGAACGCGGGCTTCAACGAGTTCCAGACGCCGATCATCACCGCCTCGTCGCCCGAGGGCGCGCGCGACTTTTTGGTGCCCTCGCGCCTGCATCCGGGCAAGTTTTACGCGCTGCCCCAGGCGCCGCAGCAGTTCAAGCAGCTGATCATGGTCGCGGGCTTTGACCGTTATTTCCAGATCGCGCCCTGCTTCCGCGACGAAGACCCGCGCGCCGACCGCAGCCCGACCGATTTCTACCAGCTTGACGTCGAGATGAGCTTCGTTACCCAGGAAGACGTCTTTGCCGCCGTCCAGCCGGTGATCCAGGGCCTGTTCGAGGAATTCGGCAACGGCCGCCGCGTTGATCCCGACTGGCCGCGTATCGCCTACAAGGATTCGATGCTGTGGTATGGCAGCGACAAGCCCGACCTGCGCAACCCGATCAAAATGCAGGTGGTAAGTGAGCATTTCCGCGACTCGGGCTTTGCGATCTTCGCCAGACTGCTGGAAAACGAGGGCACCGAAATCCGCGCGATTCCGGCCCCCACCGGCGGCAGCCGCAAGTTCTGTGACCGGATGAACGCCTTTGCACAGCAGCAGGGCCTGCCGGGCATGGGCTATATCTTCTGGCGCAAGGGCGATGACGGGCAGATGGAGGCCGCGGGCCCCCTGGCCAAGAACATCGGACCCGACCGGACCGAGGCGATCCGCCTGCAACTGGGCCTGGGCGAGGGCGACGCGGCCTTCTTCCTGGGCGGTCGCCCCGAACAGTTCGAGGCCGTGGCCGGGCGCGCGCGCAATGAGATCGGCCGCGAACTGGGCCTGACCGAGGAAGGCGTGTTCAAATTCGCCTGGATCGTCGATTTCCCGATGTATGAAAAGGACGCGGAAACCGGCAAGATCGATTTCAGCCACAACCCCTTCTCGATGCCGCAGGGCGGGCTGGAGGCGTTGATGGGGGATCCGCTGAAGGTCCATGCCTATCAGTATGATCTGGCCTGCAACGGCTATGAACTGGTGTCGGGCGGCATCCGCAATCACAAGCCCGAAATCATGTTCAAGGCTTTCGAACTGGCCGGTTATGGCCGGGACGAGGTTGAAAAGCGGTTTGGCGGCATGGTCAAGGCGTTCAAATATGGCGCCCCCCCGCACGGTGGCTGCGCCGCCGGCATCGACCGGATCGTGATGCTTCTGGCGGATGAAATGAACATCCGCGAAGTCATCATGTTCCCGATGAACCAGCGCGCCGAAGACCTGATGATGGGCGCGCCGTCGGAACCCACCAACGAACAGCTGCGCGAATTGCGGTTGCGGGTGATCCCGAAAGAGTGATCCTGGCCTGCACCGCCGGTGTCCGGGCAAAGACGCGTCCGGCGGGCGCGTCTTTTGCGTTGGCGGTGTTCAGAACGCGGCACCTGCGGCAAGCCGTTGCCGCACGATCCCGGCAAGGCGCGAAACCGCAGCCTCTGAAGGCGTTTCGGCGCGCCCCAGCGCACTGGCCGCACGTTCAAGCGCATCGTCATGGGCAGAACGCGCCACCCCCGTCAGAAATTGCGCGACATAGCCAAGCTCGCGCCGGTTCGGCGCATCGGCCAGCAGCTGCGCCATATGGATCAGATCGTCGCGCAGGGCCAGCGGATCAGGCGCTACCCGCTCATCGGTCAGCGCGCGCAGGCCAAAGGGGCGCGATTCGTGTGGCAGGGCTGACAGGATCGCCTGCTGAAACAGCGCCAGGCTTTCCACCGGCTTGGGCAGGAAGCCGTCCGCCCCCGCCTGCATCGCCTCATCCCCGGCATCGGGGTCGCCGGATGTGGCCAGCACCACCGGCAGCGGCGGCGCCATGTCGCGGATCACGCGGATCAGATCCGCCCCCGACCCGTCCGGCAACCCCATGTCCACGACCACAACCTCGGGACGGTAGCACTGCAGATGCCGCGCGGCTGAACGCAGGCAATCGGCCCGCCGGATGCGCGCCCCTGACCGCAGACACAACAGCCGCATCGCTTCAGAGGCATAGCGGCTGTCTTCCACGACCAGCACCGTCAGCCCCAGTAGCGGGCGGTTGGCGGTGGCCACGCGGGCGGCAATGAAATTACTCAGATCGTCACTCATCGGGGGCATCCTTGGCAGAGGAGAATCGCATCCTGTTCCGACTAAACCCGGATTTGGCTAATGGCAGGTTAATCGGCGTCGGTCATGCTTCGTGCTTGCGCGCAGCCCCCCCCGCCCGCTAAACGCAGGCAAACCAGACCGGAGGCCCCCATGATCGGACGTTTGAACCATGTCGCCATCGCCGTGCCAGATCTGCAGGCGGCGGCGGCGCAATACCGCGATACGCTGGGCGCAAAGGTGGGCACCCCGCAGGACGAACCCGATCACGGGGTGACGGTGGTGTTCATCGAATTGCCCAATACCAAGATCGAGCTGCTTTACCCGCTGGGGCAAAACTCCCCCATCGCCGGTTTTCTTGAAAAGAACCCCGCCGGGGGCATTCACCACATCTGCTATGAGGTCGATGATATTCTTGCCGCGCGCGACCGGCTCAAGGCCGCGGGTGCCCGGGTACTTGGGACGGGCGAGCCAAAGATCGGCGCGCATGGCAAGCCGGTCCTCTTCCTGCACCCCAAGGATTTCAATGGCTGCCTTGTCGAACTGGAGCAGGTCTGATGAATCTGACGGGGGGCATCGTCCTGTTCGCCGTGATCTGGTTCATGGTATTCTTCATCGTGCTGCCGATCCGCTTCCGCAGCCAGGAAGAGGCCGGTGAGGTTGTCCCCGGCACACCGCCCTCGGCCCCCGCGGATGCCCGGATCGGAAAGAAGGCCAGGATCACCACACTGATCGCGATCGTGCTTTGGGCGATCATTGCGGCGATCATCCTGTCGGGCATGATCACGCTGCGCGACATCGATTGGTTCAATCAACTGGGCTGAGGGCGCAAAGACCCTGACGCGCCGCAGGCGTCGGGCGTCGACTTGAGTATTTGGACCAAGAAGAAGCCCAACCTGCTTCTTCTTGGAAAAATACTCCACGGGGGTGCGGGGGTGTGAAACCCCCGCCCTTTCGGTGTCAGCTTGTGCCGCGAATGCGGTGAAACAGATGCGTAAAGGTGGCTGCGCCCAGAACCGGCACCAGCAGGTTCAACAAAGGAACCGACAGCGGCACCGCCATCAGCGCGCCGGCAATCCAGATCGTCGCCTTGTTGGCGCGATACAGCGCCAGCGCGTCGCCCCGTTCCACCCGCCGCAATGCGGCCATATGGAAATACTCCCGGCCCAGCAGATAGCCGTTCAGCCCCAGAAACAGAACCGGCGCGAAGGGGATGACAAAGGGATAGATCAGAAGCGCCATGAGGTTCGCCCCAAGGACCACGCCAAGGAAGGCCATCGCATCGCGCATCGTTTCGGCAAGTGACAGGCGGCGGACCGGGGGCAGGCCGGGATAGTGGGCCGTTTCGACGACTTCGGCCACATCATCCAGAAACAGGCCAGTGAAGGCCGCAGCGACCGGCACCATCAGAAAGACGGACAGCACCAGCATCAACCCGAGCGAGGCCCAGGATACGAAGGTGTCCACCCATCCGATTTCACCGATCCAGGGCAGGGTCATCGTTTCGGGCAGCACCAGCCCCAGGAACCAGGCGAAGGCCGCATAGACCGTAATCAGAAGGCCGGCCGCCAGGGCCACGCCCAGCCCCAGAACGCGCAGGGACCCTGGACGGATCATGTCGCCCCAGGCGGTGAAGAACGCCGCTAGGATCATGCGTCGACCCATGTCGTGATTGTGGCGAGGCCGGGGCGGGGGCGGTCCGCGGGCTGTACAGTCGAAGTGCCGATGTGGACAATGCCCGCCACGAATTCGCCCTCGGCCAGGCCAAGCCCCTGCCGACAGAAGTCTGCATCGTGCGACACCCAGCCGGTCACCCAGCCTGCCCCCCAGCCGGACGCCAGCGCCGCGTTGACCAGCGCAAGGCAGGCCGCGCCGGTCGAAAGCACCTGCTCGATCGCCGGAATCTTGTCGGTGGCACGCGGCACATGGACCACGACGACGCCAAGCGGGCTGGTTTCGAATTGTGCCGCGCCTTTGACGATCACCTCCTCGGGCAGGGTCTTTTCGGCGCCGAGGCGGCGCACGATGGCCGCAAGCCGCATCAGCGCGGGACGTTCAAGCACGATGAATCGCCAGGGCGCCAGCATGCCATGGTCGGGAACGCGCGCGGCTGCCGTCAGGATCGGTTCCAACTGGGCGCGGGTCGGGGCAGGGGCGGTCAGGGTCTTTGGTGAGTGCGAGCGGCGCGTCAGCAGGAAGTCGAGAGCGGTCTGGGTCATGGGATCTCCTTCGGTCTGGTTTCGATGTCGGGGTTTGCGGCGCGGAATGCAAGACAGTCCCCCAACATCGGCGAGCGCGTCGTGGGCGCTGGTACCAGGTGACGATTGTCTTTAGGGTTTTCGACAGAGGAGTGGGAAATGGAAGATCTACGCCATCTTGTCCGGTCCGGTGCACAGATCGCCGTAAGGGTCACGCCGAAGGCGTCACGCAATGCCCTTGTGCCGACCGAAGACGGCTTGCGGGTCTATGTCACGGTCGCGCCCGAGAATGGCAAGGCCAATGCCGCCGTGGTGAAACTTCTTGCCAAATCCATGGGGGTCGCCCCCTCGCGCCTGAGGCTGATCCGCGGGACGGTCGCGCGCGACAAGCTGTTTCAGATCGATTGATCCGATCTTCGGCTTTGCGAAAATATCCTGCGGGGGTCCGGGGGTGCAAAACCCCCGGCCTGTCCGCTTGGGCA